>CALGDE010000071.1 GCA_937883785.1 uncultured cyanobacterium | reverse complement strand
ATGCTGTAAGTCATGGCTAAAAAGGCTTTCACCTACTCTGTCACCCCGTCAGGCCATTTCCTCTTGGGTGAGATGACCGTGTTTTTTGGCGAACTCCCGGAACGCATCCAAGTCATCAATCTTGGGTTTAGGACCATGGTGATATTCAGTGTCGGGGGCTAAAGAGCCTGTTCTTTCCCGTCGCTTAAGCCACAAATCCAGGGTATTGCGGCTGATGCCAAATAATCGATACACGTGGCTTTTGCTTGCTCCATTGTCGAAGGCAGCAACGGCTTTATTGCGTAGGTCAAGACTGTAGGCAGCGGGCATTGCTTTTAGAAGAAAACAGCTTTCTTCAGTATGTCTTAACTCACTCCGTCGCTGCTATAGATTCACCGTCGGGACAAGAACGTGCTCATTTAGTGAGAAATTCAGGAAATATGAAAGGGCTACGTATTTTCTTGTGTGAGAATATGCGTGGGGCTGTGACTGAAGGATGTGAGCTACGGGAGTGCGACCACTTCTGCTTGGCGTAGGCGCTTTTCTAGGGATTCTTCCCCTTTGTCCAGGCGCTCTAGTAGGGAACTCCACTGGGTTAGGGCGGTTTCAGCGTGGAGGGGGCGTAGGCGATCGCGAGCCACCAGCGCCAAGGCTTCTCCACCATAATCATGGTCTAACAGCCATCGATAGCTAGTGGTGGGGCTAGCCTGGGCCGTTTGGGTTGGGTTGAAATCTTCTGGGAAAGGACGATAGTGGATGATGCCTGTGGTGGAGCTTGTTACTTCTCCGTCATTCAAGGTTTTTCCTAAGCTCCACTGGTAATCCACGCCCGAATCCAAGTCCGGCATATCATCCAGCTTGGCGGTATTAATCATAACGACGCCATCGTAAATTCCCTGGGGTCGTCCGGCGGCGGCGGTAGCTTCGGGGCTGTCGCGGTAGGACAGATCTTTTAGGGGAACATCGAGGAATGCTTCGGTGACAAATTCCGAGGTTTCCGAGTTGATAATCTCCAGAAGCATTGTTGCTTCGCCTTTGTCTTCCGGGTCGCTAACGACTGATATGTAAGCAAGGAGCTTGGGTTTGGCGCTGGCAACGTGGGTGGCATAGGGCAAACTGGCCAGTTCCACCACTTCTCCTCGGCTGATGGAAATTCCCCCCTGGCTACACAGTCGCCGCACTGCGTTGCGACCGCTAAAGAAACGCCGATCGCGCGAGGTTCCCTGGCATCGCACCCGCACCCGCACTCGCTGGGGCACATTCAAAATATCGTTGGCACATAGGGTGACGCTGCCACCAACGGCGCTAAATCCGCCCTGTCCGGCTGGCTGGCGGCTGATTTGTCCTCCTTCGACGCTGACCAGGCGATGACCACAGCTTTTCGGTAGGGTTTGAGCCAGTTGGGATCCGAGGGCTGGCTGGGCGATCGCCCCTGACAAAATCGAGCTAGACACTGCGCCGTGGGACACACCAGGGGACAGTGCGGGAATGGCGATCGCCCCTAGGGCAGCACTGAGGAAAAGCTTAGAAAATGGGGAACCTTTTGAGAGGTTGACGTTAAAAAGATTACTTAACTGTCGAAGGCGACGCAGGGAAGAGCACAGCATTTTATTAAAGGGAAAACAAGTGCGTAGTAGATGCTTTTGGAGACGAAACTTTGCGGTTTCTATGGGGTCTGATAGCTACCAGTTTAAGCTAACCCACTAGTACGCCAGACGAACCACTGTTCCAGCCAAATCACTGGACCTCTGGCATAAACCTGAACTGCTGGAAGCCCTCATTCCCCGGCCACCCACTCCCCAGGGAGAAGGGGAGAAAGACTGGAAAATCTCTGAAGTCACTCCCCAGGGAGAGGGATTTAGGGTGAGGGTGAGGGTGGATACAAGGGGTTTACTGGCTGAGGCGTTCCGACGCTAGCCTTAGATATCGATCCTGCTCTGCAACCTGGGCATTGCTGGTAAGTTGGCACTGCTGCCAGAAGGGGCGGGCTTCCGGCTGGCGCTCCTGTTTATCCAAGGAGTCTGCAAATAAACAATAGGCTACGCCACCCACAAGCTTGGCGGTTTCTGGGCTTTCCTGTTGCAGGGCTTCGTAGGCAACGATCGCATCATCCAAAACAATTTCTGCATCTTCGTAGTTGCCTTGTAACAGTCGCACCCAGCCTAGATTTTTATTCAGGGAATAAATCAATTCCGCATCCACATCTGAAATGCTGGCGTCTCCTGCATCAGTGCCGGCGCTTTGATTTTTGTCCTGAATAGATTGTTGATCGGCGCGTCGAATGCCCTCTTGAAGCAGGTCGTAGGCTTTGTCTAAATCTTCTTCTCGAATGTAAATATAAGCGAGGGCATTGTAGGCGTGGACAAAGTTTTGGGCGAGGGCTAATTGATAGTTTGCTCGAGCCTTTTTAAGGTCTTTCATTTCCTCGTACACTCGACCGAGGAAATAGTAGGCTTCGATATTCTTTGAATCGATCGCGATCGCCCGTTCAAAGAAAAATCGCGCATTGGCCAGGTTGGCTTCGGTATTTAGGGGAACATCGGAAATTGCCATTTGTTCCACATTTTCCCGCTGCAAATTTTCCTGTTGGGATGCTCCCACCAGTTCCTGTTTTCCTAGGTCTAAATAATAGTTGGACCAGGTGGGCAACATGGAGTGAATGGTTAAAGTGAGAACCAAAACCAATATTGATAGGAGCAGTTTCATTTCCTGGCGGAAATAGGACGGAATTTTTAGGCTATCGAAAATCACTTTCATCGATTTACGCCCCGTTTCCGTTAGGACGCTGCTGGCGGTGAGCAACGTTAAAACGCTTTGGATTACCACCGCGAAGGAACCCACCAAAAATTCGCCGTCCGCTAGGCGGGATGACATATCCACCAGTAGGCTGACCGTTGCCGTTAGGGGCACGATGGATAGGGCGCTCCATAGCCAGTCGTAGCGATCTAGCCGGTGGATGGGGCGGCGTAGATACCACCACCAGGCGCTTTCGTCTGGGCGTAGGGTTTGTCGCCATTCGTCCAGGGGGGCGGCGTCGTATAGGACTCCGGCGCAGTTGCGTAGGCGATCGTCTAGCTCCAGCAGTTCCCATAGCTGCACGTCGCTGGGTTTGTCGCCGCTGGAATCGTAGTGCGATCGCAGGGCGTCTTCCAGTTCATCGCGGGCTTGGAGCACTGCCAGCACTTTGGCGGCGGTGACAAATTGCCGAGGAGGTTCAATATCCTTCAGCGCATATCGATAGTTATCGAAGAGGTAGCCAAATAATCCAAAGAGTTGGGGCATGATTCGGCGGTGATGCAGCTTTGAAAAACCGTTGCCAGCCTAACCCGAACTAAGGGCTGTTATCGATTAAGTCTTTAAATTAGCGGCTGAAGGGGTTTAGCTCACGGGATTTTTGTGTCAAAGAGATGTGTAACTTCCGCCGTACAAGGCTTTTGCCGCTTGGTTGGTGACATGTCTTGCCCATAATGTAGCGACGTTTTTGGGGCTGTGTTTCCGCTGCGGAGAGCTACATTTCTTTGACAAATTGCTGGTTATTGTTCTTTGTGAACAGTTTTAGATCTCGCTCTCAGCGGCAATTACATCACTTCGTGAGAGTAGCTGCTGCAATAAATAATACGTGTATTGAAACCTGGGTTCCCGAATATGAACTTAGCGGAATAATGAGGGCGATCAGTGGTGTGACCCTCTTTTGTCACAGGCAAACCTACCTTTAGACTCATTCAATACCATGGCTGAATTTCAAGTTACGAATACGAACGATTCTGGCGCTGGCAGCCTACGGCAAGCCATCGCTGATGCTAACGGAGCAGCTGGCGTAGATACCATCACTTTTGATCCATCAGTGTTCAACGACCCGTCTGATGTCATTGTGTTGACAGGGGCAGAAATTCAGATCACTGAAGAGCTAATCGTTAGGGGAAACGGCGCGACTAGTACGACTATTGACGGCAATGGCAATAGTCGCGTCTTTTTTGTTTCGTCTGTCCCCGCCACCATAGAAAACGTAACCATTAGAGGGGAAGCGCCACAGGGCAAGGTGGTGGAATTGGAAGTTCTGGCTACGGCACCGATTTGAGAATAGTCAACAGCACTATCTCAGCAAATAGCGGGACCACTGGTGGCGGGATTAGAGCGCCAAGGTTGGTATTAAGTAATAGCACTGTTACTGGAAATAGTTCCAGCGGTAACGGCGGCGGGGTTTTCAGTGGAGCGCTGGGGTCCGTATCGAACAGCACTATTTCTGGCAATATAGCTGGGGGTAGAGGTGGCGGTATTCGTTTCAACACTGCAGGAAATGTCGAAAACTCCACTGTTGTGCTGAACCAGACAAATAACAACGGGGGAGGGCTGTCTAGTCGCCAGGGCGTTGCTCAGGTTAGGAATTCAATAATAGCTGGTAACACCGATAATGCTGCAGGTAACGCTCCTGACGTCGATAATCCAAATATAGCTGGTCAGGAAATCAACGGTGACAGCAACAATATCATTGGCTCTATTGCGGGCTTACAAGGTGGAACGTTGGGCACAGGTTCTGACACAGTGTTAGGGATGACTGCTCTTAACACTGTCATCAACACTACCCTTGCTGACAACGACGGTGTTACCCAAACCCACGCCCTTGTAGCTATGAGTCCAGCCATTGACCCTGTGGCTCCCACAGGCGCAACAGCAGCGGATCAGCGGGGAGGGGCTGCTGTTGGAACGCGAGATATTGGTGCTTTTGAGTTTGGTGTTGCGCCGCGAGAAATTAATGTCACAGGCAATGGAACGGCAATTGCCGATGGAGACACCACCCCCGATACCGCAGATGACACCGACTTCGGCAGCACCCTCGCCAGCAGCGGCAATATTGTCAAAACCTTCACCATTGAAAATACCGGCGGGCTTGATCTAACCCTGTCAGGCGCTCCATTGGTGAATGTAACCGGAGCCAACGCTGGCGACTTTACCGTTACCACCGCCCCCACCTCTCCCGTAGCCGCCAGTGGCAACACCACGTTTGTGATCACCTTCGACCCCAGCGCCGTCGGTCCCCGCACCGCCACCATTGAAATTGCCAACAACGACGCCGACGAAAATCCCTTCGACTTCGCTATTACCGGAGTAGGCAGCGCCGACCCCGCACCAACGCCCACACCGACCCCAACGCCCACTCCCACTCCCACCCCAGCCGCTTCAGCTTTACCAGCCCCGCCTCCACCGCCAGCCACCCTGGAGTCCCCCCCCACCGTCAGCCCACCTCCCAACGGCATCCAAGGCTTTGCCTCCGCACCGGTACAGGAACCGTTCACCATCACCAACCCCAACAGCGTTCCCCTTATCATTAACGGCATCACCGTTAGCGAAAACCCCACCGTTTTCACCGTCACCCCCACCACCGCCACGGTAAACCCAGGAGAAACCACCACCTTTACCGTCCAAGTGGCCGAGGACGTTCTACCAGGCACCTACACCACCACCGTCAGCATCCCCAGCCCCGCAGGCGACCCCACCACCTTCAACCTATCCGCCACCGTCGCCCTACCCACCGCCTTCGACGTCGCCCCCATCTTCGGAGCCAACCTCCCCAGCAACTCCCCAATCTGGACCGGCGGCGACGATATTTTGATTGGTGCCAATATCGACGGCGACGGACGGCAGTGGCTGAATGGCGGTCCCGGCAACGATCAAATCTTCGGCAACTTGGACCGAGACGTATTAACTGGCGGCATAGGCGATGATTCAATCTTCGGCGGCAAAGGCGACGATTGGATAAAAGGCGCGGATGGCAACGACGTGCTGGCAGGAGATTTGGGCGACGATACGCTGATTGGTGGTGCAGGGAACGACTCCTTTATCCTCGGCGCCGGGAAAGGCAGCGACGAAATCCTCGATTACGAAGACGGGGTAGATAACTTCCTGCTAGAACCCACGGTCACTTTCCCCCAGCTAACCCTCGAAGCCTTTGGCAACTCCACCCAAATCAAATTCGGCGACGAACTGTTAGCAACAGTCATCGGCGTAGCACCAACCCTATTAGATTCGTCAGACTTCGCTGCCATAAGTTAGGTCAACAAAAAAGCCCCCCTTACCAAGGGGGGAAGTGGATTTTTGTGGTTGCGGTGTTGAAACTGACGGCTACGGGAGTTCGGGAAGCTGCCCCCAGCCCTAACCTTTCCGCAAATAACTAACTCGATACTGGGGGGCAGTTGTCAGTTTGATTGCCTCGCTAGACTTTTTCGGAGACTTGCCCGCCGTGGTTACCGACGCAATTTCCTCAATCCGCGCCCGATAGGTGCCCGACACACTCTCATCAGCGCTAGCAAAATCAATTTCCACCTCCGCCCACTTCGCCTTCGCCGTCCACTGCTCCAACACAAACTTCACCTGCTTCAGGGGAATCCAGCGCAGCAGCGGATAGAGCCAGCGCTTAATCCCCGTCAGTCCCTTCCGCACCGTGCGCCCGGACTTGCGGTAATTCAACCACTGCCACCCTTCCTGCATCCAAGCTTCCCGCTCAGCAATTTGCTCAAACTTACTCAGCCCCGACCAGCCGCGATAGTGGAATCGCAACCCCTCCACATCGCCGACATTTTTCACCAACAAATCCAACATCTCTGGCTCCAAATGCCCCCAGTAGCGACCGTCCGGCAAGTGGACCAACGTGGGCGCAAACTTATGCCCCCCAAAGTGGCTACATTTCCACACGCGAATATTGTCGTCATACTCCCGCCGTAGCTTTAGATAAATGGGCTGCCCAAACTTGGAGCACGCCACATCAATATGACCGTGGGTACACACCAGAATTTCCCGCAGATGGCTGGTGTCAACGCGATCGCCCGCAAACCGCTCCAGTTCATTGGGCTTTTTGATCAAGTTATTCAGAATCGCCGTTGCCAACCGGGGAGACTCCTCCTCGGGAACGATATATTCCTGCTTTTCATACTCCGCAAACTGTTCCTGGGGACGACGATAGTAAATTATCCGCGCTTTCCCCGGCTGAGAATACTCCCGATCCGGCGCAATCAGAAGCGGACGCACCATAATGCCATGTTTAAAAAACAGCTGCTTAAACAGCTCAATCAACGGCACAACGCGCGGATCTTCCGTGTAAGTTTTCTCCGTCCAAGGCTGCCGCAGCTCAATCAACAGCCAATGATCCACCGACGCCGCCGTACCAATGGGATCCTCGCCGCTGCTTTTTGACACCTCTGAACAAAAGCGACACTCCGCAAGCATTTCTGGGGTCGGCACGTCCTGAATCAGCATGGCAGTTCACCAAATTTATACGGGTAGAAAAACGGATATGGAAAAACAAAAATCAGAGGCTGTAATGACCTTGGACATTTGCCCAGCTTTGCCACCTTTCCTCGAAAGAAAAAGAGGAGGGCGTCCACCAACTTACGATTTGTGCAAAGGACCGAGATTAATCGACAGAATTTTCACTTAGCGTGGCTTAATTCTGATAAACATGCAGTCCTACTGAATATATTTTTACCTCTCTAGTCTTCACTGTGGCGTTGACTGTCGAAGCGATTGTGTAAAGCTTCGGCACTATATTGGTGACATGCCTTACGGGCGGTTATTAGTTTAGTCTCAAAGTTAACCACCGTCAGGAGGTCCGGTTCCACGTTTTTTTGCCTCAAAGGACGTGTTTCACTGTCTAAAGGACAGAAGCTTTACACAGTGGGGAGTACATCCCCTTTTAAAAGAAAAAAATCTAGGGGCTGAAACCGTTGCGATCAAAGGCTTTGGAGTTTAAATGACGACAGCCTTTAGTCATCAATTGTATTTGAAGTGAAATACAGTAGTTTTTGGGACGATTTCCGCAAACGAAACTGGTTATAGTAGAACTACACCCCGTTTAAGCCACCGTCTCGACAGGGCAAAACTACCCATCAACAAATTTTCTTTAGCCATAACTCGGCAGAATGGCGACGACGCTTGCTTATAACTTAATTGAAGTGCTTAAAGCTTCCCAGACCCTTTCCAGCGTGCTGGATCTGGAAGAGCTTTCAATGCAAATCACCCAGGTTTTCCTCCACCAATTGGACGGCGATCGCTGCACCCTTGCCGTACCAAATCACCAGAACCAATGGCTTATCCGGGCGATCGCCACCCCCGAAGGATCTCGACTTTATTCAGCCCCACTGAGCGCCCCCTCCCTGGACGAATTCTATCCAGATCCCATCAAACTCATTGAATACGTTAATCAGTACGCGCCCGAAAGTTCCGCCACCCCACCTCAATCGCCACCGCCCCTTGAAGATCCCTGTTATCCTCTTTGGCATCACAACCAACTGTTGGGGATTGTCCACTTAGAAGGCGGTGCTTTATCAGACGTTGATTTGAGCGATCGCCAACGGATACTGGAACTGCTGTGTAACCAAGGGGCGATCGCCTTACACAACGCCCAACGTTACGAGCAGGAAAAGCAACAGCGCCGAGAACTGCAGCACAATGCCGAGGCAACCCAAAGATCCCAGTCGTGGTTCCAAGAACTATTCCATAAAGCTGCCGACGCCATGCTTGTGTTTGAGGAAGGGCGTTTCACCGACTGTAATTTTGCCGCCGTTAAAATGTTTGGCGGCGAGAAAAAAGAGGACTTGCTGGGGCTTAATCCCCTGGATATTTCCCCCGAATATCAACCGGATGGAATCCTCTCCCGGGAAAAAGTTGCCGCTGATATTGCCCTGACCCTCAAGCAAGGACATCATCGCTTTGAATGGTTACATAAACGCTTCAACGGAACGGAATTTTGGGCTGAAATAACCTTAAAGTTAATCACCAAAAACGACAGAACCGTTTTCTATGTGGCGCTGCGAAATATTGGTCATCGCAAAGCAGCGGAAGCGGCATTGGCAGCCAGCGAAGCTTACCATCGCAGCCTTCTGGAGCACTCTGCAATTGGTCTACATTTTTGCAAGATCACCGGAGAATTAGTTTATGCCAACCCCGCCTACTCCAAAATCATTGGGCGATCGCCCGACGAATTACCGGGCTTAAGCTATTGGGAAATAACCCCTAAAAAATACGCCGAACAGGAGCAAAAACAGCTAGAAAGCTTACAAACTACCGGGCGTTATGGTCGCTACGAAAAGGAATATATCCATAAGGATGGGCATCTGGTTCCTATTAGGCTTTCCGGCGTGATTATTGAGCGCGACGGCGAGAAATTTATTTGGTCTAGCGTTGAAGATATTAGCGATCGCAAGGCGATAGAATTCGCCTCCAGGAAATACCTAGAGAAATTAGGCTTTTTAATTCAGGAAACGCCCATCGGTATTGTGGAGTGGAATACTGAGTTTGAAGTGATTGGCTGGAATCCTACCGCCGCGAAAATCTTTGGCTATTCTGCCGTTGAAATACTAGGAACCAATGCCACTGAATTACTCCTTGAGTCAGATAGGGAAGCCATTGCCGAAGTGATGGTTAAGCTGATGGAACAACGAGGGGGATTCTATAGCGTTAATAGAAACGTGAGAAAAGACGGCAAAATTATTACTTGCGAGTGGATTAATACGCCGTTGCGAGACTCAGATGATAACGCCATTGGTATTTTTTCCATGGTGCAAGATGTGAGCGATCGCGAGCGAGATAAAGCAGAAATTCTGAGTAAATCCCAGGAATTGGAAAATGCCCTTCAAGAATTACAGCAGACCCAATTGCAGCTAGTTCAGGGAGAAAAAATGGCGTCTTTGGGTAATTTGGTGGCGGGAATTGCCCATGAAATTAATAATCCCGTCGGCTTTCTTAATGGCAGCATTAGGAACGCCGAAGACTATATCCAGGACCTATTTGGATATTTGGAAACCTATCAGAAAACCCAACCGCCGGCGGACTCATTGCGGGACCATGCAGAGGATATTGAGCTGGATTTCTTAATTCAGGATCTGCCGAAGATGCTCACCTCAATGGGGTCAGCAACGGACAGAATTAAAAGAATCAGTAAAAGTCTATGCACCTTCTCCCGCGCCGACACAGAAAATAAAATCAGCACCGACGTGCATGAAGGGATTAACAGCACCCTACTGATTCTTAAATACCGTCTTAAGGCGAACGAAAACCGCCCCGCCATCGAAGTTTCAAAAAACTATGGCGATTTGCCCGAGATTAATTGTTTCCCAGGGCAACTTAATCAAGTGTTTATGAATCTACTGGCGAACGCCATTGATGCCTGTGAAGAGACCAATAAGTCCAGAAGCTTTTTGGACATAGAAAAGCATCCTAATCATATTGCTATTGATACTCGGCAGGTGGACGGGCAATGGATAGAAATTTGCATCCGAGATAATGGCTGTGGAATGACCGAGACGCAGCAAAAACGGACTTTTGAACAGGGATTTACCACGAAGGCGGTGGGTAAAGGAACAGGGCTGGGAATGGCGATCGCCCGGCAAATTGTGGAAGAAAAACATGGCGGCACCATCACCTGCACCTCAAAACTTGGCGAAGGCAGCATCTTTAGAATTATGTTGCCAATTTAGTTGTCAATTTAAGGGTACTAGCTGTGACTTTTGTCACCCCAAACTACGTGTCAGGGGTAGTTTGATAGAAGTAGTTACTCAGCTTCTAGGTTCACAGCCATGCTGCACTTACCCCAGTTTCAGGATATTGGCGTGATTTACGATGGGCAGCGAACCATCGTGTACCGGGCAACCCAGCAGGCAGATCAGCAACCGGTTATCGTTAAGGCACTGCGTGATCCCCATCCCCACTTCAATGAGCTGGTGGAGTTTCGCAATCAATACGTCACTACCCGCAACCTAGATTCTCCACATCTCGTTCTCCCGATCGCCCTGGAGGATTACGAAAACGGCTATGCGCTGGTGATGCCCGATGAGGGAGCGATGCCTTTGGAGGAGTATTGGCGGGAGCGGTTTGATTGCAAGCCTGGGCAGGATAAGGGGGCGGACAAGCTCCGGAAATTTTTACAGGTCGCCGTACAGCTCACTTCTGCCCTGCAATATCTCGGCAGCTAGCGAATTATTCATAAGGATATTAAGCCCACCAATATTCTGATTATCCCGATACCGGGCACATTCAGCTTATTGATTTCAGCATTGCGTCCCTACTGCCGAAGGAGCAAAAGCAACTGGTGAGTTCCAACAGCCTGGAGGGGACGCTGGCGTATATTGCGCCGGAGCAAACGGGGCGGATGAATCGAGGCATTGACTATCGTACGGATTTTTATTTCCTGGGCGTGACCCTTTACGAGCTGATCACAGGAACCTTGCCCTTTACCGCCACCGATCCCCTGGAGCTGCTGTACTGTCATATTTTGCCAAAGCTCCGGTGGAGCCTGCGGATTTGCGGGACGAGCGGGGGGATACTTATTCGCCCATGGTGTCGGCGATCCTCCAACAGACTCTTGCAGAAAAAATATGAATGATTTTCGTATTTCCCAGCAAGAACAAAGCAGTATATTTACGATTGTGCGGCCTTGGTAAACTTCCTTACACTTAGCAAACTTGATTGAGTTATACTAAATCCGTTTTTTGACCCCCATATTTGTAGAATAGGCACATGGCAAAG
>CALGDE010000070.1 GCA_937883785.1 uncultured cyanobacterium | reverse complement strand
GCTAAGAGGAAGATACAGGAAGCCTTTTAGCCTTCTTGTCACCCCGTCAGGTTTGAAAATCAATTTAGGGCGATCGCATCCCACTACACCCCTAAAATAGAGCCTTTTCGTCAGTACAAACGCTTTATTGATGATATTGAACTAAGTGAGCATCTCCTGAAAAGAGGCTATGAAGAGCATTATTTTAAAGTTAAAGAATGGATGATTAAAAATAGCGTGGAAGAGCTATTAGAAAACCTTCAATCTAGGGCATATGGATACTGCTGGCGGGTGGAAGAAGACGTATTTAAACAAATAATGGAGGACTTTACTGCCTTTTGTCTGGAACATTATGATTCCTTGGCGGAGGAAATAGTGTCCCAGGCTCGATACGAGATTTGGTCCTATCAAAAGCCCGCACTTTAGCGGCAATATTTTGACGTTGATCTGTTTCTCAGTTGGCAGCAAAGGCTTTTTTACAGACGTCTTTATAGGCAACAAAACAGCGCCAGCTTGGTAAATAGAGCTGACGCCAATAACAGTGAAATATGACGGTCGAAATATAAGGAATGGGGATTTCGTTAGGAGAAGTTTTTAACGATCGCCTCAGCAAACTCAGAGCACTTCAGCGGTGGCTCCACGGCGGGCTCCATTAATCGCGCCAAATCGTAGGTCACTTCTCGATTTTGAATCGCCGTACCCAATCCCTTGCGCACTAGGTCTGCTGCTTCGGTCCAGCCCATAAAGTCCAGCATCATGGCACCGGACAAAATTACAGAGCCGGGGTTAATGCGATCTAGTCCGGCATGCTTTGGTGCCGTGCCGTGGGTGGCTTCAAAGATGGCGCAGTTGTCGCCAATGTTGGCACCGGGAGCCATGCCGAGACCGCCTGCGATCGCCGCCGCCGCATCGGACAAATAATCCCCATTTAGGTTCATCGTCGCCAGAATCGAGTACTCGTTAGGGCGGGTTTGGATCTGCTGGAAAATGCTGTCGGCAATGCGATCATTCACCATCACCTTATCTTTCCACTTACCATCGCCGTGGGTGTCCCAAATGGCGTCCAGCACCGCCGACACTTCCCCACGAATCGCCTCCTGCTTCTCCGGCGTTAGGCTGTCGTAGCCCGGGTCAATTTTGCGAGCATTATCCTCAACGGAGATATCAGGATTGGCTTCCTTATTGCCCAAAATCCATGACTCCCGCTCGGTAATGCACTGGTCGCGGAACTCGGTGGTGGCCACTTCGTAGCCCCAGTCCCGGAATGCCCCCTCGGTGTACTTCATAATGTTGCCCTTGTGCACCAGGGTCACCTGTTGCTTTTCCTTAGGCAGGGCGATCGCATTTAAAATCGCGCGACGCACCAGGCGCTGGGATCCGGTGACACTAACGGGCTTAATGCCAATGCCCGAATCCAGGCGAATTTGCTTGCCTTTGTGCTCGGGGGTATTGGGAATAAGCTCCTCATTTAGCAAGGTGATGAGCTTATTACCGGTGGCGTCCCCTTCCCGCCACTCAATGCCCAGATAAATATCCTCGGTGTTTTCCCGGTACACAATTACGTCCAGCTTTTCGGGATTTTTGTGGGGGGAGGGCACGCCGCTGTAGTACTTGCAGGGACGAACACAGGCGTAAAGGTCAAAAATTTGTCGCAGGGCCACATTCAAAGACCGAATGCCTCCGCCCACGGGGGTGGTGAGGGGACCTTTGATGGCGATGCCATATTCGCGAATGGCCGCCAGGGTGTCTTCAGGCAGATATTGGAAGGTGCCGTAGCGATCGCATGCTTCATCGCCAGCGAAAATCTTAAACCAGGAAATCTTACGGGCATCCCCGTAGGCCGTTTCCACCGCCGCATCAAGAACGCGCTGGGCAGCAGGCCAAATATCTACCCCGGTTCCGTCGCCACGGATAAACGGCACGATGGGATGATCGGGAACCACCGGCTGACCGTTCGCAAAGGTGATCTTTTCGCCGACGGTGGGGGGCGTAATTTTCTCGTATGCCATAAGTTTCGTAGCTTTTCCTGTACGGTGCCCTAACACGATGTGCCGGTCCGGCGACTTGCCCTTGAAGGGTGGGGCGCTTCGCCATGACCGCATATAACCGTGATAATCCTACACCCTAAGGCACTGGGCAACGGCGTTAAATCAATCTATTTCGATGGATTACGAATAATTCCTACAGCACCTTACCGTCGCTAATAAGCCATTGCCCATCCACAAACACCAGGTTATAGCGCACCCGCAGTTGGTCATCGTAGGAACCAGAGTTGCTGAGGCGATCGCCCTGGTATAGCTTTGCCACCTCTCGCACTTGGGCAATGACGGTGCCCCGCTCTGGATTATCCGTATTTACGGTAATGTCCGAAATTTCCACAGCGTGCTCATAGGTCCAATGTTCGCCGGATGCCTTCGTTGCCCGCACCCGACCGCGCCATTTTCTCAACATGGGGTCCACTAGCACCGCCTCTAGGGCCGCTGCATCATACTCTTGACCCATGGCGCGAGCCTTTGCGGACAGCCAGTTCTCCACGGCGGCTTTGGCGATCGCCGGATCCAAATCCCCTTCCACTGCCGGGTTAGATACGGCGCCTTCCGGACCGGTGGCCGTATCGGGGGCAGGAATTTCCGTGGACGGGCGGTCCAAATACACCGTGGGTTGGTTGGGTTCCAGGGTGGGTCCCGTATCCCCTTGGAATAGGCGGGCGATCGCTCCGTAAGCCTGCACAATTAGGAAGCCAAACAGCACCACCGCAAGCAAACTGCCGCCCACTAAAATAGCCAAGCTGCCCTGGGACGATTCTCCACTGTCCCGTCTGCGCCGCTCGCGCGGGGGCGTGTCGCCCACACCGTCAAAGGAACTGTCGTCGAGGGGGGGCGCAGAGCCAGAGCCGCGACCTAGGCGATCCAATGCTGGGTTCGTCGAGGGTACATCGGAGGACATATCGCCCACAGAGGCTCCAGGCGTTGAAATCCCTGGCGTCGGGATTCCCCTTGCCGATGACGCCGCCGTGCCCTGGTTTGAATCGGCACCCACCGTGGGGGAGGTTAGGGGGCGAAGGGAGGACGGGGCGCCCGTAAAGGCGGTTGTGTTGGGCAAAGTGGCGGTGCCGGCGGCAAAGTTGGTGCCGTTGGGAACTGAAACTTGAGGCGATGAGGCGGGGGTGTTAGTGACTGGGCGCTCTCCCAGTGGTCCCAGCAAAATAGGTTGGAAAGGGGCGGAACCGCTGTCGCCACTGGTGTTGCCGTTGCTGTCGTCGTCGGCAGTATGGGAGGCGATCGCCTCTGGTGGCGTATCCGATGCTTTGGCTTTTGCAAAGGGGGTTGTCGGCACCGAGTTGGGACCACCGAGCTTGGGTGGCACGATGGGAGGATGGCTGGGGGGCGTTAGGGATCGCTCTCCACTGCGACCCACCGCCGCCAGACTTGCTGGATTGGGGTCGGGCACCGTAGTACTCCAGGTGTTATCGCCGGTAACCTCAGCCTCGTCGGGCATGGATTCCAAATAAGCCTGTACGCCAGGGTCGGAGAAATAGCGCGTTAGGGACACTTCCAGGGTGTTTAAATCGCGGAAGTGGGGCAGCACCTCCGACGCCAGCCACTGCTCACAATAAGCACATAGCCCGGGAAGCAGGTCTGGAGAATTGCCCGATCGCGATCGGATCGCATCCAAAGGCTCCGCTTCTTGGCTTTTTGCCAGGTACTGACAGGCTTCGTCTGGCTGACCCAACAGCAGGGCGCAGATTGCCTGCTCCAAAAACACATCCTGTCTCTGTCCCAGTCGCCGCAATAGCAAGCTAGACCGCTGCACAAACGCCGGCTGTCGCTGACTAAATCCCTGGGCAATCAGAGCATAGGATGCCAAATAAGTGGCCACCGCCGACGGACGACGGGCCTCAGCCTCAAATAGGGCGAGCTGTTCCTGGGCGCTGAGATAACCTCGAATTTGCTGAATAAACCGTAAAAATTCTTCGACCCCTAGCCCAGAGCGATCATCGCCGTTGCCGTCAATGCCCCCGCGCTCCTTCAACATACTGCGTAGTAGCTGTAAACCCTGGCGGTGGGCGACCCCATTGGCATCGGGGCTCGCCAATAGTTCCAAAACCCGATAGGGACGCAGGCGATATAAATCCCCCTGGATCTCCCCCCGCAGCCCGGCAAATAACCCATGGTGCAGCAGCAGCTCCTGGGCAATTTTCAACGACGAAGCCGCCTGCTCCGATTGATTCCCCTGCCACTGTTCCCGTCCCAGTTCCAAGTAGGACAGCACCACCGTAAGCAGCAAATCTGCCAGGGCTAAATTGGGCTCCCCAAAGCGACCCGCTTCAACGTCCTGGGGTTGGCTGAGATACGGGTAGCCCAGCTTAATGGCGAGCTCGTATTCCCCTAACTCGTGCAGCAGGGCGATCGCCCCGGTAAATTGGCGATCATCAATATCTAAATTGGGTGTCTTAACCCCAGCCCCATCGGGAGTGGTCAGTTGGGGACCCTCGGCGTAGCTTTTCGCGAGGAATTGAGCATCGTAGGTTTGGCGATCGCTGGCAACGGTTAACGTTTTGTAAGCTTCATCGAGAAGCTGCCGCCGCAGGGTCAGCGCCGTTTGGGAATAGTCCGGATGGGGAACGTGGGCCAGGCGCTGTTGATAGGCCTGACCGAGTTGAGAAGAATCAGCTTGGATGGGCACGCCCAAAATGCGGTAGTAATCAAGCGGAATCAACACAACTGGGGCCTCGCTTCTAAAGGGATGAATTAAAAGGGCAGGTGGTGCTATTGCCCGAAACTGGTTTCAAGCGCGCCTTCTGGAGCCATCAACACTAAACTGAGTCGAATAGAAGTATTTAAACGAAAAGATTAAAAGCTAAACATATTTCAGCAAGAAACTGAAATACCTTGTTGCAATATCTTGCTGCAATATCTTGTTGCTCAACCCCTTTGTCTTTGAGCTAGATTCTAGCCTCTCCCCAGCGGCTCTGTCCGGTGATATGTCTGACGGTATACCGCGTCGGTTGAAAATTTATATTGCGACCTATCTGCTGCCTAAGTCTTAAAGACGTCAGTTCGATGGCACAAAATCTGCTTAAATCTGCATCTCCCTTATTACGCTAGTCTTGCAAGGGTTTTGGAGGTGACGACAGGCGATGGGCGGCAGCGGAGGATGGGGAGAGATGGCAATTTTTTGGGGGGCAGGGGGATGGCGTCTTTGGAAATGATCGCCTACCAGGGGCTGCCCACCAAGGTGAAGCCGGACCAAAAGTACGGGTGGGCAAAGTCGGTGGCGCTGGAATCGGTTAGTTGCTCTGCGATATTAAAGTCTCCTTGGCTGGTGCCAGCTAAGGAGCCCTTGACCGCTGTGACTTCGTTGCGCAACAGGGCGAGCTGGGCTTGGCGAAGGGCTTCGGCTTTTGTGGGAATATCGCCGAGGTGCTCGTAAAATTCCGACATCAAGGTCAGGGTACCGGCGTCGCTCACCTGCCAGAGGCTCGCCACAACACTTTTTGCGCCTGATTGTACTGATAGTCCCGCGAATCCTAGCTCCGCTGAGGGGTTGCCAAAGGCAGTTTGACAGGCGCTTAGGACCAGTAGCTCTAGGGGAGGGCTATGGAAGTTGAGGGAGGCGATCGCATCCAATCCCAGCTGCTCGTCACCCCAAAGCTGCACAAAGGAATTACTGGGGTCGCCGTCGCGAAACACCGCATGGGTCGCAAGATGGACGATCGCAAAGTCTTCTTGGTGGCGAATATTTTGCATCGCAGCCAAGGTAAATTCATCTTCAGTCAAGTTAATTGTGGACCAGTTTTTCTGGATTTCTGCTATCTCCACGGGTACCGACGGCAGGTCGCTCAGGGTATTAAATTCCGACGCTCCGGCGACGAGGACTCTGGAATTTTTCAAGGGTTTGTATTCGGTGTCCAGGAGTCCAAAGCTAGGGATGATCGCGACGGCATAGTTTTCGATCAAATAGTGCTGACCATCGTGGAGGGCGGCAATGGGAAGCGATCGCAATCCCGAATCTAAAGAAAACATCAGCAGTTCAACCTGGTTGCGATCAAGCGCGTTGCGGAAAGGCTCCAACAGCCAGCTGTAAACCTTTTGCCCCGGTTCTTGATAGATTTGGGGAGGGAACTGCAACAAAGGATTGGTGATATTTTGACGCAGCTGTTCCTTCGCTTTAATTAGGGATGATGCGGCATCTTTGAACGTATGACGCCGGGGCAAACCGCTGGGAAGAACAAGGGTTAGCTCCAGATCATTTCCGTTGATAAACGCGTAAATAACCGCTGCTTTTTTGCCGGGACGTTGGGCGATCGCCTGCAAAATCGTTTGAATCGACTCTACCGACGACTCCACCACCGGAGCTTGATAGCTCACCCCCCAATGACTGCCATACTCCGCCGCCCGCAGCCGTTCCAGATTGCCCACCATCTCTGATGCCGTTAGGGTATCCAAAGAGTCGCTTAGCTCCTGTCGGGTGGGAGTGGTATTGACGTTGGCGGTGTTCAATATCTGATCATCCTGTTCCAACATCAAGGACGAAACATCTATTTGCCTCTGATTATTACCCGTGGTAAAGGCGTTAACAGAGTCAAACGCATCTCCTAAAATTGCGTCCGCAGCGTTTAAGCTTTCCACCGCACTTGCCGAAACCATTACCGCATTGGTCCCTAACAATGTGGTGTCAAAACTTTGCAGCGCGGCTGACACCGCCGCCGGATCTTTAAGATCCACACTCTCGGTCAACGTGACGAAGATGGGGCTAAGCTCATCGGAAGAATGGACAATATCGTAAACTGCCGCTAACCTCGCCAGCCCAGTGCCCACGCTTGCCCCCAGGGTTGTATCAGGCGACGCCAACACTCCAGGCTGACCATTGGGAGCGTAAAGGTTGATCGCCCCATTCCCATCATTGCCCCCGATTATCGTAATGCCGCCATTACCGGCGATCGCTCCCCCGTGGGCCGTCACCTGTCCTAGAAAGCGACTTTCCCGCGCCGCCGTTGCCATCACAATGCCGCCGTTTCCATTTTCAATCGCGCTGGCGTTAATAGTCGAAGCCTGGTCTACAAATAGCCGATCTGTTTCCACGCTGCCCCCTAGACGCCGAATGTCACTGCCCACGGAAACCACCCCCGCGCTAAGCGGCGCCCGTGCGTCAATAGTTGCCTCCGTCAAGTAAACATCCCGTCCCGTAATCACAACCGTTCCAAAATGGGGATTGCCGTTGTTGTGTCCCCTAACGTCAACGGTGCCGGTAAAAATTGTTGAGCCTTGGGGAGTATCGATAACTGTCCCAGCGATCGCCGGTGAATTCGTGGATAAGTTAAAATCCGCCCCCTGCAAAATCACTTGCCCTTCTGCCGTTACAGCCACGTCTCCCGCCGGTCGTAGTCCTTCCGCCCCCGTCAGCAACGTGGGTAAATCCAAGGGGGTGATCGGAATAGGTTCTGATTGTGGGCCAATATTCCAAGCCCTGATATCCACCGGATCTAGACTCGGTCCCAGGCTGACATGGTGATACCCGTCCACAGACGCTAATGCAACTTTTCCAAAGGGAATTTTGACCAATCCAGCCTGTAAAATACTGCCGCCCACTAGCCATAGGCTTTCAAAGTTGCTTGTGGCTAGGGATCCGAAATTAACAATGCCACCAGGATTTTCCACCTCGAAGCGCAGTACGGAAGGATACCCCGTAGGTCTGTGGTCCGCCAATGGACTAAACACATCAAACCATCGGATATTGCCCTGAATATCTTCCAAGCCAATGCCGGTCGCCGTACTGCCCACAAAAGATCGAGGCACATCTAACGCCGCATTGGGACCAAAGACAATACCCGCTGGGTTAAGAAGATAAACCCCTGATGGATCCCCCACAAGCTGGATTAGTCCGTCGATATGAGATGGGTTTCCGCCCACAACGCGACCTAAAATCGCGTTCGTTTCCACCTCGTTAACAAAACGCGCCGTCTCGCCCGCGTTTAAATTGAATTCGTCGAAGCTGTGAAAAAGAATGCGTCCATTTTGGGACCGCTGACCTCCGTTAATGGTAAAGACGCCCCCTTGCTGCTGAACTTGGGTGGATATTTCGTCGGAGGCAGGAATAATGCCCTGGGCGATCGCCTTGAATGGCAAATAAAGGTCACCGGTGGCGATCGCTCCAGCGAGGGCGATCATCATCGCCGCAGGGTAGCGTTTAGTGAAACCACAAAGGGAGGGCATAGTCGCAAACAATGATTTGGGACAGGTTTTAGAAGGGCGTTTCGCTATGTTTTAGGCTGTTTTTGAGGATATTTTTTAATGGACCGTATTTTTTGTCTGGTTATAAATAGGTCTTGAAACAGACCTTAAAATGCACCCTGAAATATGCTTTGAAATTATTTCAGGCGGTTATTGTAAGTCCGAAACCAAGAGCATTTTTGGGGTGATCGCAACCACAATATCCAATAGCTTGTATGGGTTAATCGCCTGGATCTTTATCTGAACTCATTCGTGACAGATTTAAATTTCTCTGCTTTGGGCTTTGATTTCTACCATTAATTTTCACCATTAACAAAGAACGCATCAAAAACAGTCAACCAGATTAAACTAAGTCTGTTTGGATCTTATAGAAAATGAACAAATAAATAATAGAGAAACCTGCAGCGGAGTCACGTTAGAGTTCGCTGTCAAGGATATTGTCAATTAGTCAATCCATCAATTAAATGCAGAAACTAAACGCGAAAACCTAATGCAGTGGGGAATACCACGCCTGATGGAAATAAGCCAGAACCTGCAAACGCTTTCTACCAAACTTCGGGATTTCACTGGTATGGTCCGTCAACACAGCATAAAAAGTCGTTAGCACCGCAGCACTATTTCTTTGTATTGCGACTGTATCATTTTTGATGAGTTAATCGTAATAAAGCCTGAAACTTCGTTTTGTCGATAAGTTGTCCATCTTGAAATTCATTTGTTTTTATTCACAGAAATGGTTTGAAAATAAGTCTAGGTACCTCAATTCGAATTTCGTAAACTATTGTTTCCGGGTTCGTTGACTCTATATTTTGTTTTTGGTTCCAAACAGCATGTTTTGCATAAGTCTTGACCCTTTTATTTCTGCCTAAACCTGTAAGCAAAATAATTCTTTTTGAATCGTTGGCGATCAATCAAATACCAGTAATTTTACGAGCACAGCGCTTTGCTCAAGCCTTTGTTGTCAGTTTGTCGGTTATCAACAATTTGAGTCTATTTGGGGCTGTTCGCGGTAGTTACGAGCCAATTCAATAAATGCATGGAGATAGTCGACTTCAAGCTCGGTGCGACGGACGCCCAAAAAGATCTGCTTTTGAACACCTTTGGCACCTAGTCGTACTGCACGCACGGGATATTTTTCGGAAAATTCCTCAACCAGCCACCGTGGTAAAGCCGCCACGCCGCGTCCGCAGGCAACCATTTGAAGCATCATGTCCGTACTCTCGACCTCCTTTTGTTTTCTGACCGTTCTGCCCGCCGGGGTCAGGAAACAGGTATAAATATCCAGGCGATCGCGAGGAACCGGATAGGTGAAAAGCACCGCTTCACCAAGCTGCCGGGGGATAACGTAATCCTTCTCCTTGAGGGGATGGTCTGAAGAAACAACCAAAACCTGCTCGTAGTCAAAGACCGGCTCAAAATGCAGTGACTTTTTTTGCAGCGGGTCGGGCGTTACCAGCAAGTCAATTTCACGATCAAAAAGTGCTCCGATTCCGCCGAATTGAAACTTCTGTTTGACCTCAAAATCCACTGACGGCCAAGCCCGTAGATAGGGGGCAATGATTTTTTGTAGCCACTGATAACAAGGGTGGCATTCCATACCAACCCGCAAGGTACCTCGCTCACCGCGGGCGAATTGCCCTAATCGTTCCTCTGCGTGGATGAACTGGGGAATCAGGCGATTAGCTGTGGCTAGTAAGTGGGATCCCGCTGGCGTAAGACGCAGGCTACGTCCCTCCCGATACCAAAGCTTTGTCCCCATCCGATCCTCCAGCTTGCGCATGCTGTGACTCAACGCCGATTGGGTGAGGTGTAGTGTCTCGGCAGCGGCTGTCATCGTCCCGTGCAGTTCTACCGCGCGGACAATCTCAAGGTGGCTGCGTTCGAGAAATGTCATCGGCTATTCATGAATTTCACTCATTGTCTCATGAAAAATAACCATTTTTCTTCATCGTTCAACGCTGATAGCATCGTTTCCATGCCAACGGGCAGCAAAGAAGACATTGAACAAAGCTCGCTGAAATTCCTTCATGCCAGAGCTCAGTTTTACGAGTAAAAGCCGCAACATGACTGTCAAAACACATTCCCTGGGATACCCCCGCATCGGAGCCAAACGCGAATTAAAAAAGGTGACGGAAGCCTACTGGAAAGGTGATCTCTCCATTGCCGATCTGCTCGCCATAGGCAAAAGCTTGCGCGAAGCTAACTGGAATAGGCAGCAGGCTGCTGGCATTGATCTAATCCCAGTGAATGACTTCTCTTTTTACGACCAAGTGCTCGATATGAGTTGTCTGCTGGGGAATGTGCCGTCACGTTTCCAGTGGCAAGGTGCCCAGACGGATGTCAACACCGTTTTCACCATCGCCCGTGGAACAGAGGGCGGCGCTTCCTTGGTGGAGGATGGGAAGGACTGCCAAACAAATAAGGTTTCCACGTTCGCTAGCGAGATGACCAAGTGGTTTGATACGAATTACCACTTCATCGTGCCGGAGTTTCGGGCGGACACAGTGTTTTCCCTGAGTAGTACTAAGGTCTTCGACGAGTTCGCGGAGGCTAAAGCGTTGGGGATTAATGGGAAGCCGGTACTTGTTGGCCCTGTGACTTATCTTTCTCTGGGAAAGGTGCAGGATTCCGGCAACCCGGATTTTGATCCGTTGACTCTCCTTGATCGCCTTATTCCTATCTATGAAGAGATTCTCGATAAGCTGTCAGCCACCGGGGCGGAATGGATACAGTTTGATGAGCCGATTATTTCCACCGACCTGAGCGATCGCCAGCGTGATGCTTTGACGGTCGCCTATGATCACCTCTCCAAAGCCAAAGGCTCAGCGAAGTTGCTTGTCACCACCTACTTCGGTGGCGTGAGAGATAATCTTGACGACTATCTTGCGTTGCCCGTTGACGCCTTGCACTTTGACTTTGTGCGGGGTGTGGAAGATATCGACACTGTTTTGGCCGCTTTCCCCGCGAACAAAATTCTCTCTGCCGGCATCGTTGAAGGGCGCAATATATGGAAGAACGATTACGACACCTCGCTAGAGGTTTTGCGGAAGCTCAAGGATGCGGTTGGCGCGGATCGGCTTTGGGTGGCACCGAGCTGCTCGCTGTTGCACTCGCCAGTGACGTTGCAAAACGAACGGAAACTGGATGATGAGCTGAAAAGCTGGTTGGCTTTTGCTGACGAAAAGCTCGTGGAAGTCAGTGAACTCCGGCAGCTTCTTGATGAGGTGAGTAGTGTGGAGATCCTTGAAACTAACCGTGCCGCTGTGGCGTCTCGCAGGTCCAGCGATCGCATCCATAATAACGCCGTGAAAAAGCGCCTTGCGGTGGTGGAACCCAAAGATTTTGATCGCGCGTCGCCTTTTCGCGATCGCCAACCCAAGCAGCGGGCAAAACTACGTTTGCCGGAATTCCCAACCACAACTATCGGCTCGTTTCCACAGACCCAGGAAGTACGCCAGACCCGTGCCCAGTGGAAAAAAGGGCAACTGAGCGACGCGGCCTATGACCAGTTCATCAAGGAAGAAATTGCTAAATGCGTTGCTTTCCAGGATGCGATCGGCGTTGACATGCCCGTTCATGGCGAGTTTGAGCGCAATGACATGGTGGAGTATTTTGGCGAAAATCTGGAAGGTTTTGCTTTTACCAGCACTGGCTGGGTGCAGAGCTTTGGCACTCGCTACGTGAAGCCGCCGATTATCTTTGGCGATGTCAGCCGCCCCAACCCGATGACGGTCTACTGGTCTGACTACGCTCAGTCGCTGACGAATCGCCCGATGAAAGGGATGCTCACCGGACCGGTCACGATCCTCCAGTGGAGTTTCGTTCGCGACGACCAGCCCCGCTCAGTCACCACCCATCAGATTGCCCTAGCCATTCGCGATGAAGTGGTGGACCTTGAAACCACTGGAATCGCCGCCATCCAGATTGATGAACCGGCGTTTCGTGAAGGTCTGCCCCTGCGCCGGAGCGAGTGGGATGACTATCTCCACTGGGCGGTAAAGGCGTTTCACCTCAGTGCCTGTGGCGTGAAGGATGACACCCAGATCCATACCCATATGTGCTACTCCGAGTTCAACGACATTATCGATGCGATCGCCGCCATGGATGCCGACGTCATCACCATTGAGACCTCGCGCTCAAATATGGAACTGCTCGACGCCTTTGTGGACTTCAAGTATCCCAATGAGATTGGTCCTGGGGTCTATGACATCCACTCGCCACGGGTGCCCCCCACCGACGAGATGAGCAACCTGATGTCAAAAGCAGAAGCCGTACTCCCGCGTCAGAATCTCTGGATCAACCCAGATTGTGGTCTCAAGACTCGCCAATGGTCAGAAGTGAAGCCTTCGCTCATCAACATGGTTGAGACGGCCTCAAGACTTCGCGCCACGGTCTGCAACTAGTTGTGGAACCGACTGTTTAAACTGGGGTGATTGAGCGCTATTGCCGACAGCCGATAACTTCCAGGGCATGGGTGTAGAAGTTCTCGGCTGTATCATTGGCCCCTAGCGAGAACAGACTGATCAACAACAGTCGGGCGAAGAGCAATGAATTCATCAACCACGCTAAAACATCCCTGGCAGTGGGGGAGCCGATCGCTGTATTACAGTCGGCTGTGGTACTGCGGTTTGCTGGCGGCAGGGACCGTTAGCAACGTTCTCTATTTCTGCACCGTGCCATTGGTGGGCATTGGCGTATTGGCGGGAACCACCCTGCCCCGGCGACGGGCCTTGATAGTGTTGCTGACAATGTGGTTTGTAAATCAGCTCCTAGGATTTACCGTGCGGGGCTATCCTTACACGGTCAGCACCTTTGCTTGGGGCGGGGTCATGTTGCTGGGGGCAACCTTAGCAGTGCTCCTATCATCGATGCGATCGACGTTCTCCCACAATCAGACCCGACATGGACTGTGGTTGACCCTGTCCCTACTGCTTGGATTTGTCTTGTATGAGTTGGTGATTTGGCTCGGTGGCTGGGTTTTAGGCGGGGTCCACGGGTTTACGCCGGCGATACTGGCAGGGATCTTGTTGGGGAATGCCCTTTGGGGCGGCGGACTCGCTGTGGTTCACGGGGCGTTGGTGCAACGGTGGATGCCGTTGAAGGATGCCCCTTCAAACTGAGTTCTTGGTCTACATCAACCGTTTACGACACTTGCTGCCCGCTTACAAATTGGGGGTTGCGAAAGCGTTGCCCGTTTGGTGGCGATCGCCCCTTTCCCCCATACAAGGTCTAGAATTGACCACAAGTCTTTTCTGGTAAAACCGACCGGCAACCATGTCCTATCCATCCAAACTATCTGCTGAGCCCCGCGTAACCACTTTCGATGAGTTTGCGCAGTTGGCAGATTATTCGCTGATGGACACTTTAAATGCCGACCCTAAGGGCACCGAAGATGGTGATGATCACCGTGCCCGCCAGGTTTTTTCCGGGCATTTTGTACCGGTGACGCCCACGCCCCTTGCGGAACCAGAATATGTGGCCCACAGCAGCACCTTTTTTCAGGACCTTGGGCTGAGCGATAAACTAGCGTTTGATGAAAAATTCCGCCAGGTCTTTTCCGGTGATATCTCCGCTGCTCACGAGCCGATGCGTCCCTTTGGCTGGGCAACGGGCTATGCCCTGTCGATTTATGGCACCGAATACACCCAGCAATGCCCATTCGGTACCGGCAATGGCTATGGCGACGGGCGGGCGGTATCCATATTTGAAGGGATTTTCAATGGCAAGCGCTGGGAAATGCAGCTGAAAGGAGGTGGTCCAACGCCTTATTGTCGTGGTGCCGACGGGCGCGCAGTGCTGCGTTCCAGTGTGCGTGAGTTTCTGGCGCAAGATTACATGCACGCCCTCGGCGTTCCCACATCGCGCTCTTTGACGCTGTATGTGTCTAAATCTGACACCGTTGCCCGCCCTTGGTACTCTCAGGACTCCCACTCCTTTGACCCTGATATTTTGGTGGACAATCCCATCGCTATTTCCACTCGCGTTGCACCCTCCTTTTTGCGCGTTGGTCAGCTCGAATTATTTGCCCGCCGGACGCGCAATGACGCTCATCCAAAAGCTTTAGAAGAGTTGAGGATGATTGTGTCCCACTTAATTGAGCGGGAATACAAAGGCGATATCAATCAAGACCTTGCTTTCTCAGAACAATTGGTTGAGTTGGCTAAGCTATTTCGCCAGCGCCTTACAACCCTGGTGGCAAGCTGGCTACGGGTTGGTTACTGCCAGGGCAATTTCAACAGTGACAATTGTGCTGCCGGTGGCTTTACCCTCGATTATGGTCCCTTTGGATTTTGTGAAAGTTTTGACCCTTGGTTTCAACCTTGGACTGGCGGCGGCAAGCACTTTTCATTTTTTAATCAGCCGGCGGCCGCAGAAGCGAATTTCCATATGTTTTGGAAAGCTGTGAGACCGCTACTTGCAGAAGACTCTGAAGCCTTAGAACAGTTTGACCAAGTGCGCCATAGCTTTGCAGAAGCGATGGAACAACAACTTCAAAACATGTGGGCGGACAAACTGGGTTTGACTGAATACAACCCAGAGCTTTTCAAGACGCTGATGGCGTTGATAACTGAATCAGAGGTGGATTACACCATTTTCTTCCGCGAGTTATCCCACATACCCGACGATATTTCACCATTGAAGAAGAGCTTCTACGTTAAAACGTCACAGCAGCTCGACGAGCAATGGCAATCTTGGCTGGAAAGCTGGCGCGACCTTGTGGCTGACGGCGGCGGTTTGACTGAGACATCAACCAAGATGAAACGGACCAACCCAAAATACACATGGCGAGAGTGGCTGATTGTCCCTGCCTACCAACAGGCGATGCACGGTGACTACGCCTTAATTAAAGAGTTGCAAGCGGTGCTGAGCGATCCATACGACGAGCAATCCCAAGATATAGAAGATAAATACTATCGTCTAAAACCTAAGGCATTCTTCAATGCTGGTGGTGTGTCGCACTATAGCTGTTCATCTTGATTTTAAGTAAAGCTGAAATATGCCTGTAGGTTCGCGGGTCGCAACGTCTGCAGGCATAGCGTCTGCAAGCGTATCGACTTGGCTTTGTCGGCTTCGCTATTGAAGTGGGGCGTTAAGGGGAGTAGGCATAATCTGCGATCGCCACCTCCCCTGTTCGTTCAATCGGCATAGGTATCCAACGTCATCTGTCCGCTGGCATGGCTCGAATAAATCTGGGCTTGCCTAACGTTGTCCTCGGTGACAGCTTCGATTTAATTGCCCCAATATTACTGGTCGGCAAATTTCGTTTGGTCAGCCAACGGCGATCGCTTGCTCCGTGCCCAAAGGTTGCTCAACAAGCCATCAGACGGACTGAATATAAATGCTATGCAGAAAAAGCAGAATGAAACAAGGACAATCGCCGCTCCAGAAGGTGAGTCCAAGTAGTAACTCAGATACATACCAATCACGCTGGAAAGAGCACCGATAATCGAACCTACCCACATCATTTGATGAAGCTCTTTAACCAGTAAATAGGCTGTTGCAGCAGGTGCCACCAGCAAGGCGACCACCAGAAGCGCCCCAATGGTGGGCAAACAAACGACAATCGTCACGGTCATCGCAACAATGAGGGCGGCATTGTACCAACGCACAGGTAAACCACTGGCCTGTGCCCCTTTCGGATCAAAGGTGTAAAACAAAAGCTCTTTATAAAACAGGCGTGTCAGGATAATGCCAACGACCGTGACGACAAGGGTCCACCACACTTCTTCCATGGTTACCCCTAGAATGTCGCCAAACAGGATATGAACTAAGTCAAGACGATTTGCCCCCGGCAGAACACTGACTAACGTGACTCCCATCGCAACAAATGAAGTCAAGATTAGGGCCATCGCAGTGTCAGTTTTCACGCGGGACTTCGATTCAATTAAATAGAGCACTAATGCACTAAGCACTCCCGACACCAAAGCCCCAAAGGATAGAGCTAATCCAAGCACGTAAGCAACGGGTAACCCCGCCATCACCGAGTGAGAAATGGCATGGGACAACATCCCCATCCGCTGCACAATCATGTAGCTCCCCACAACGGCGCACAGAACACCAAGGAAAACCCCTAGCATGAGGGCTCGTTGCATAAAGGACAACGACAACGGCCCCAGAATTAGATCCAGCATGAAATACTTTTGTCTCCTTTTAAAATTAATTGAAGTCCAAGGTGATGGCTTTTAAGCAAAGACGCGGGCAAGCCCTCGACCATAAGCCCGCGCTAGGTTTTCAGAGGTGATGACTTCCTGACGGGGTCCTTGGGCAATCAAGCGTTTATTCAGAAGGAGTAGCTGATCATAAATCGCCAGAGAATCCCCCAAATCGTGGTTAATAACCAGCACTGTTTTGCCTTCAGTGCGTAGATCTCGAAAGATGTCGTAAATAATGTCCTCGGTTTTGCGATCAACCCCTGTAAAAGGCTCATCGAATACCAGTAGCTCGGCTTTTTTTGCCAGCGCCCGTGCCAAAAAAACGCGCTGCTGTTGTCCGCCCGACAACTCACCAATGGGGCGATCGCGCAAGTCATACAGATTTACCCGCTCAAGGGCCTCACTGGCTAAGTGTCGAGCTTTTCGACTAACCCCACGGAAAAGACCAGTTTGGACCGTCTGAGCCATCAGCACCACATTCCACACCGTCACCGGGTAATCCCAGTCAATAAGAGTGCGCTGGGGGACATAGCTCGTTTTGAGTAGCTGATCCTTCAGCGGCCTGTCCTTAAACTGAACTTTCCCTTGCGTTATCGGGATTAAATTCAGCATGGCTTCAACTAAAGTACTTTTGCCTGCGCCATTAGGACCGATAATGCCCACCAATTGTCCTAAGGGTATAAAAAGACTGACCTCTTCGAGTGCGCGGTTCCCTCGATAATCGACCGACAAATTCCGAACTTCTAGCATCGATATCAACCTATGACAAAGGCAAGAAGCAATTGTAAATTAGCCTCACAAAAGCAGCAAGCCTGACGGAAAGAACACTGACCGCAGAATTCTATGAATAGACAGCAATCTCTTATGAAATAATCAATGGGAGCAGTTAAAGCGCAGCAGTTGTAAAGGCCAATAAAACGATGACGCCCTTCTATCTGACTGTTTAGGCGGTTTATTTTTACCCTTATCGGGTGTACGAGAAATTGAAAAACGTGTTATACCTAAACGCTAATCATTTTCATTAGTCTTTGGAAATAGAATGGTTCTTTGTTTCCAGCACTTTTGGTAATTCTTTAATCGTCGAAACAAGTAGGAAGAAAGGAAAATGCAACGCAACTTTTTAAAGAAGCAAGGGATCTTTGGGGTCGCGACCGCACTTGTAATTGCTATTGCAGGTTGCACCGGTTCGGCTCCCAGCGATTCAGAGACTACAACCGAATCCGAAGGCGCTGCGGGTGATGTGGCAGACGACGATTCCAAGATCGATGTGGTGGCGTCCTACAGCGTGATTTGCGATTTGACCTCTCAAATTGCGGCGGATGCGGTGGACTTGAAATGCCTGATTCCCCCGGATCAAGATCCTCACACTTATTCGGCCAAGCCCTCTGATCGGGAAGCAGTGGATACGGCTGACGTGGTCTTTTACGCAGGACTCAACTTTGAGCCTTCGATCATTGATATGGCTACTGCCTCTGACTCCGAGGCGCCTAAAATCGCCTTGCATGATGAGTCGGTGCAAGAACTGATCGAGGCGGAAGAAGATGGAGAGTTAGAACCCGATCCCCACGTCTGGCATGACGTTGAGAACGGTCTGGCAATGGTTGAGTTGATTCGGGATAACCTTATCGCCGTCGATCCCGACAACACCGACATGTACACCGAAAATGCTGAAACGCTGATGGCTAAGTTGAAGGCTCTGGATGCCTGGATTCCAGAGCAAATTGCCACCATTCCGGAGGGGCAGCGCCGCTTGATCACGACCCATGATGCCATGTCCTACTATGCTAAAGCCTACGGGTTGACGGTGGAGGGCACACTGTTGGGGATTTCGACGGAAGAGGAGCCCAGTGCCGCCACCGTTGAGGAGCTAGCCACATCCATTCGTGAAAAATCTATTCCCATCATCTTTGCTGAGTTGACCGCTGACGATCGCGTCCTAAAAACCGTCGCAGACGAAGCGGAGGTTGAAATCTCCGAGAAAGTCCTGCTGGCAGATGGTTTGGGCGCAGAGGGTACGCCTGGGGAGACTTATGCTGGGATGCTGGAATATAACACCTGCGCCATTGTGGAAGGTCTAGGCGGGGAATGTTCACCTGTTGAATAACGGAAAGAAAGCCTGCACATAGGCCGCTCGATCTGGTTCTGGTTGATGTCGTTCTGCAGCTAAGGGGCTGCCCCCTTAAAGGCACGGGCTATATCTGCCAGATAAATCCTCCTCAGCTACGGTTGGGGGGGATTTTTCATCACCAGGGGCTTCCCACGAGCGCAAAACCAGACCAGAAATAAGGATGGGTTAGGTCAATGTCAGGGGAGGGCGAGAGTAACACTTCCGACGCCAGCAGGGATTTATTGCTGGCGCGAGCCCCAGGGGCAGCGGCACTGGTTTGGCTGCGCAGTATTGCCAATTGGGCTTGGCGCAGAGCTTCTGCCTTGGTGGGGATGTCCCCTAGGCGCTTATAAAATTCTGCCATCAAGGTGGAAGTGCCGGCATCGCTTACCTGCCATAGGCTAGCCACAACGCTTTTGGCTCCCGATTGCACGGAAATCCCGGCAAAGCCTAGTTCTGCTGAGGGGGTGCCAAAGGCCGTTTGACAGGCGCTTAGTACCAGTAACTCCAGCGGGGGACTGTGGAAGTTGAGGGAGGCGATCGCATCTAGGGTCAGCCGCTCATTGCCCCACAACTGCACAAAGGAGTTGCTGGGGTCGCCGTCCCGAAATACCGCGTGGGTGGCTAGATGGGCGATCGCAAATTCTGATTCCCGCCGCGCCGCTTGCATCGCATCCAGGGTGAAATCCTCCTCCATTAATTTCACCGTTGGCCAGTTTTCTCCGATGGCGGCCGCTTCCACGGGCACCGACGGTAAATCCCCCAGGGCATCAAAGCGGGACGCCCCTGCCACCAGCACTTTCGCGTCGGCGAGGGGTTTGTATTGGGTTTCTAACAGTCCAAAGCTAGGGATGATGGCAACGGCGTAGTGTTCGATTAAATATTGCTCACCATCATGGAGGGCGGCTACCGGGAGCGATCGCAGTCCCGAATCTAGGGAAAACAGCAGTAGCTCAACCCCCTGCTGGTCCAGCTTTTGTCGAAATGGAGCCAGAAGCAACTGGTATAAATCCTGGGCTGGTTGTTGGTAAGCTTCTGGACTGTCCTGAAGGGGATTGGTCACATGCCAGCGCATTTCCCTGTGGGCCGCCAGCAGGGACGGAACGACCCCTTTGAACCGGTGGTGTTTCGATTCTCCGTTAGGTAGAACCAGCGTTAGCGCCAAATCGTCGTTGTGAATAAACGCGTAAACCACCGCCGCCGTTTTGCCTGGGTTGCGAGCAATGCCCTGGAGCACCGTTTGAATGGAGTCCACCGATGACTCGATCACCGGCGTCTGATAGCTAACTCCCCAGTGGTCGCTGTACTCCGCCGCCCGCAACTGCTCTAGACCGCCCACCAATTCTGCCGCCGTTAGGGTATCCAGGGAGTCGCCCAGCTCCTGGCGCACCTGTTCAGGGTTGCCATTGATGGTGGCTAATACCTGGGTTTGCTGGGACAGCATTAACGACGCAATGTCCGCCTCTCTCCGGTTATCCCCGACGGTAAAAGCGCTGACGGAGTTAAAGGCGTCCGCCAAAATAGCGTCAGCGGCGTTTAAGTTTTCCACCGCCATCGCCGAAACGGTCATAAAGTCTTGCCCCAGGGGGGTTGCATCTAAACTTTCCAGAACCGCCGCAATTTCTCCCGCATTTCTCGGATCAACGTCCTCGGTGATTTGATCAAAAATCGGCTCAAATTCTACAAAAGATAATATGGCGCTAATGGCTTGGGATAGCCCCGTTAACCCTGCACCGACGCTTTCTCCCAGGTCAGTGTCGGGCGAGGTCAGTATGCCGGGCTGACCATTGGTGGCGTTGAGACTGATGGCAGTCGGTTGTTTGTCGCCAGAAATAAGTGCAATGCCGCCATTGCCGGCGATCGCCCCTCCATCGGCCGTTAAATGTCCCAGAAAGCGGGCTTCCTCCGTTGCCGTTATGGTCACAATGCCGCCGTTCCCCAGCTCCAAGGCACTGGCATCAATCACCGACCCCTGATCCACAAAAATGCGCTCCGTCTCAACCCCGGAGCCTACATCGCGCACATCGCTGCCCAAAATAATAATCCCCGCGCTGGTGGGCGATCGCGCATCAATGGTAGCCCCCGTCAAATAAACCTCCTGTCCCGTAACCACCACGGCCCCAAAGTCGGATAGGTTTTGGCTAGATCCGCTCACGTCGATGATGCCGCTTAAAATCGTTGAACCCTGGGGAGAATCGACGACCGTTGTTGCTCCCCTCGCCGAACCACTGGCGGATTGGCCCAGGGTCGAATCTTGCAAAATTATTTGCCCTTGAGATGTTACCGACACCGCCGCCGCCGGGCGTATTCCCTCCGCCCCCGTTAGCAAGGTGGGTAAATCCAAGGGAGCAACGGGAAGGGGCATCGAAGGTGGGCTAGAGTCCTGAATTCTGATATCAAAAACACTGGCAGAACGCCCCAGCCTTAGGCGTTGGTAAGCCCTCACGGAAGCCAACACCACATCCCCCAACGGCGCTCTAATCACTCCCGCCTGCAAAACGCTGCCCCCCACCAGCCACAGCCGATCCGACTCGCCAATGTGCAACGTTCCAAAATTGGCGACGCTGCCTGGATTTTCCACCTCAAATCGCAATATTGATGGATAGCCCGAAAATTCATGGACCGCCGATGAACCAAATACGTCAAACCATCGGATGTTGCCCTGGAAATCTTCAAGACCCACACCGGTGGCCGTGCTGCCAATAAACGTTTTGGGTAGATCTAAAGAGGCATTGGGTCCAAAAATAATGCCTGCCAGATTCAATAGGTACAAATCCGCCGGATTCCCCACCATCTGGATTAATCCGTCGATATGGGATGGGTTGCCCCCGATAATGCGCCCCAAAACCACGTCCGTTTCCACTGCGTTAACAAACCGCGCCGTTTCTCTGGCGTTTAAATTGAATTCTCCAAAGCTGTGGAATAGGGTGAGCCCGTCTTGGGACCGTTGCCCTCCGGTGATGGTGAATACGTTATTTTGCTGGTCCACCTGGGTGGATATCTCGTCAGTGGCAGGGGTAATGCTGACCTGGGCACTGACCTGGGGGAGGGGATAAAGCCCGTTGGTGGCGATCGCGCCCAGCAGTGCGGCAGACAATGGGGATACTGCGCTTAAACAACGGCGATAGAGCATAACCATTCCAAACCTGTGCTGCGATCGCACAAAAAATAAACGCAATGTGGCAACTTCGGGAGAATTTAATTACTAAACGGACAAGTTCAATGGGGACAGCCACTTTAGACCAGCTAATTTTTCAGAGAGAAAGTAACTTAGAAAGATTAATTGGGAAAGCCTAAAATAAGGTTCAAAATTAAAATTTATAGATTGCAACTTGGAACCTTTCACGCATCTAAGTAACCGACCCAAATCTGGAAAATCTAAAGATCTACAGTTTGAAGTTCCTCATGAATTGGCGTTTCTAGGGGGCGTTTGCTCAGCAGTCACTTTTTAATCAGTGCCCAAACCAACCTTGAATTTCTATCTTGCTTATTGTTATTTTACCATTCCAAATGTGCACCGTAAGGCACCGTAAAAGTCGAACCGGCGAGAATAAAAATGGCAAATTTATGAGGCTTCTTGGGGCTGATTTTTGGGCTGATTTCCCGCTAGTTTCCAATTGGTTAATGACAGGTTTTAGGGGGGGCTAAGGGCTGCTCGCGAGGGTAAATCCAGACCAAAAGTAGAGGTGGATCAGGTCGAGATGGTGTTGCTTGGGACTAGGGGCGCTTCCGATGCGGCCAGGGAAGCTTGGGGGTGTGTTGATGTTCTGCCACTGGGCTGACCGCGCAACATTGTCAGTTGAGCCTCGCAAGGATTTATAAGTCAAAGGGAAAAATGAAGTGTGTGCTTCTGTGGAGTCACGGGACATTTACCCAAGAATATTGTTTTGTGACTTGCCCCAAGAGCTAATTAGCTTTCTTGTCACCAAGCCTGCCACAGAATCTCCCCTGGGATTTTCTGGCTGGTTTGTATCTTTGTTTGGCACTGGCACTGGCACTGGCATTGGCATTGGCACTGGCACTGGCACTGGGGCTGGGATGTGGATACTGTATGTTTTGTGCGCGATCGCTATGACGCTAACCGGTTGTGCTGGCTTCTGTCTGCCTACACTTCAGAGTTTGGAAGAGACCGCTGAAAAACATCGACGTCCCGCATCACATAAACTGATGCCAAATTGTTGAAGCTGATGCCAAATTGTTGAAGCATTGCCAAACATGAATCGTTTTAACGAAAACCTTAGGCTGCGTAGTGGCTTTGGTGCCGAGTTTTTTCAGGATGACTTGGAGGCTGTTCGCTCATTTATAGGGTTCGATTCAGAGGTTAGCAATGAAATCGTAAGGTTTTTCTCGGATGCTCAGGGTTTTAACGAAAGCTTTTCCTGGCAAACAGATTTAATTGGTGAGTTTAATACGGGCTCGATAGAACATCAACTACTAGTAGGATTTGAATTGTCGCGGATTGACTTTGGCTTTCCTGTCGCTGATTCTTTTCGCGATCTTGACAATAATCCGCTCGCCATTGATGTGGTCAATCCACAATACGGTATACCCATTCCCGGTGTTGAAGACTTTACTGGCTTCTTCACCAGTGACAACAGTCAAGAAACCCTGGGGCTGTACATACAAGATCAAATTACGCTGTTGCCCAATCTCAAGCTGCTAGTTGGGGAGCGATATGACTTTAATAGAAACGAAAATGATTCTGTTTTTACCAATGCTGATGGGGAGTCTTTTCCTAGCTCTGACGAGTTTGATAGTGAAGCTTTCTCCCCTCGCGTAGGTATCGTCTATCAACCCATAGAACCCATCTCTATTTACGCCAGCTATAGTCGGTCGTTTATTCCTAATAGTGTGACCACGGTTGATGGCGATATTATCGAACCGGAACGCGGAACCCAATACGAGGTTGGGGTTAGGGCAGAACTTGGCGATGTGGTTATTAATTTGGCCGCCTACGACATCACCAATACAAACCTCGTTCGCGCTGATCCTGATAATCCTAATTTTTCTATTCCCGTCGGCGAGGTTAGAAGTCGCGGCATTGAGTTGGATGTGGCGGGAGAAATATCGGATGGCTGGAATGTTATTGGCTCCTTGTTTTTTAATGATGCGTTTATTTCTGAGGGGGATGATAACAACCCAGAAGATGACGCTCTGCTCAATGCGCCAGGCAGTGGTGCAAGCTTATGGACCACCTACGAAATTCAATCAGGCAATTTACAGGGGTTGGGATTTGGCTTGGGTGTGTTTTACGTGGGCGATCGCGAAGCACAAATCCCCAATGATTTTGTTCTGCCCTCCTATGTGCGAGCCGACGCCAGTATTTTTTACAAGCGAAACAATTGGCAAGCCCAAATCAATTTTCAGAACCTGTTTGACACCAACTACTTAGAATCGTCCCAAAGTATTGTTGGCGTCTTTCCCGGTGCCCCATTTTCGGTTGTTGGTAGGGTTTCAGTGCGGTTTTAAGGAGGATAAGTGATATTTCGCTCAATGTTCCGAACACTTCGCAACTTTGCGTATGGGCTGCTGGTAGTGTTGCTGATCGCAGCCTGCCAAACGCCCACTTCGATCAAGCAATCTTCTCCCACATCAGTGCCTGCATCTGCTGACAATTGCCGCACGGTAGAGCACGAGATGGGGGTAACTGAAGTGTGCGGTCAGCCTCAAAAAATTGCAGTGCTTAGTGCCCACATACTGGATAACATTCTCGCTTTAGGGGCCCAGCCCGCTGGTTATGCAGAAGTTATTGAAGTTAATCTTCAAACCTACGACAACCCAACAGAGCAAATTCCCCATCTGGGTAAATGGGTGACCACTAAACCCGTGGGGCTGGGAACACGCCCTTCTCCCTCCTTAGAACGCCTGACTCAGCTCAAGCCAGATATAATTCTGGGAGAAAGTTGGGCCAATAGTGACGAATATTCTTCGCTGAGTCAGATTGCCCCAACGTTGCTATTTAACGATAGAAAGAATCCCAACGAGCCGCAGTCTTGGCAGCAAAATATTGAGGGTGTTGCCCAAGCATTGGGGCGAGAAGCTCGAGGGAAAGAGCTGCTGGCAGCCTATGATCGACAAATTGCCCAGGCTAGAACTGCTTTAGAACCGGTACTGAAGGCTCACCCGCGTATACTGCTAATCAATTCTGATTTAGACACCTATGTGGGACTTAGTGCAGACAGTACTGCGAGCCGGTTACTGAAAGATATTGGCTTTGAAATTGTTGTCCCGCCAGGCGCTGAAGGTAATGTCCAAAGCATTTCTTGGGAAATACTGCCTCAGGTGGAAAGCGATATTGTTATTTTGATGTATTGCACCAGCTGTAGCGGAGGAGATGATCTTCTGAATCCTTTAGACCCTAGCCAAAAACAGTGGACAGAGCGTCCCCTAATTGAATCAATGGATGCGTTTCAAAAGGGGCGCTTCTTTTTCGTAGATATGTATCTTTGGACCAGCGTGACTCGTGGTCCCTTGACCGACCAGCTGATTTTAGAGGCTTTACCTGATTTGCTGCTGCCCACTGTGGCAGAGGAGCAGCAAGGGTAAGTCGGTGCGTAAATTTACTCTTATTTGGCTGGGACAACTGGTCTCTTCTATTGGCAGCTATATGGGGGGCTTTGCCCTGACCCTTTGGGCCTGGGATCTGACCGGTACGGCGACGGCCCTGGCTTTGGTGGGCTTTTTCCAACTGCTGCCCAGTATTTTCGTTTCCCTATTTGCGGGAATCATTGTGGATCGCGCCGATCGCAAAAGTTTGATCATGCTGGGGGACGGAGTTGCTGCCATGTCCACCTTATTTATCCTTGTGCTTTATTTATCGGGCAACCTGGCAATTTGGCATTTATATCTGGCGGCATCGGTTAGGGGCGGCTTTGGTCAAATTCAGACCCTTGCCTATTCCACGTCGATCGCCTCATTAATTTCTACTGAAAACTACACCCGCGCTAGCAGCATGGTGGCGGCGGTTCACTATGGATCCAGTATCGTCGCGCCCGCCCTTGCCGGTGCACTTTATCCGGTAATCGGCTTGGGTGGTATTTTGCCCATTGATTTGGCAACGTTTGGGGTTGCGATCGCCACCTTGAGCTGGATCAAAATCCCCCAAATAAAGCACGAAAAAACCGTTAATAAGCCAATCAGCCACTCAAAAAAGTCAGAGAATTTATGGGATGAGCTGACCTTTGGAATTCGCTATATTTGGCGACGCGACGGGCTGCGATGTTTGCTGTTGGTCACCGCTTCGTTTTGGTTTGCCCACGATTTAGGCGGCGCAGTTTACAGCGCAATGATTCTGGCTCGCTCTGGCAATAATTCGCAGATTTTGGGGGCGATCAGTTCAGCCGCGGGCATTGGCGGCGTTACCGGGGCGATCGCTATTACCCTGTGGCGCGGTCCCAAGCGGCGAGTCCTAGGAATGCTGGTGGGCTATGTGGGCGCAGGGCTTAGTAAAATCGTTTTTGGCTTGGGGCGATCGCCGTTGGCGTGGATTCCGTCCCAGTTTTGCTCATCCCTCAACTTTCCTTTGTTGGGAAGCTGCACCAACGCCCTATGGATGGAAAAGGTGCCCTCAGAGCACCAGGGCAAAGTATTTGCGGCTAGATCCCTAGGGCTAGAAATCGTAAGCGCCCTCTCTGCTTTATTGGCGGGTCCCCTGGGGGATCGCTTTTTTGAACCAGCTATGGGATCTCCTGTGGGACTTGCTCGCTGGTTTGTACCCGTGTTTGGGTCGGGTAGTGGGGCGGGGCTGGCGATGCTGTATGTGCTGTGTGCGATCGCCATGGCGCTAGTGGGTTTAGCAGGGTTCTGTCTGCCTGCGCTCCAGTCTTTAGAAAGAACTGCCGAGGAACATTAATGTTCCGCACAATGTGAGTCAACGCCGCGCTGCCAAACCATTGCCAAACGCAGTTTGATTAATAGGAACTAGCCGCATTAGTTCCTGATAGTTGCGTACCTATGTCCTCCTTCTTTCCGTTCCCGAATTCCTAAGCCAATATCCTGAGGTGGCTGAACGACAGCAGAAGATAAGGCATCCTTGGACAATTCAACCAGAAAATGCAAGCGGAAAAAGTCAGGGATACCATCAGCCAGTTAATTTGCATCCTGAACTGAACCGTTCTAATCGACGCACCCTCTAGGAAGATTGAGTGGTGGAGACAGATATTACGATGATCTACCATCCTGGATTGCTCATACAGGTAAGTTTTGCGTTCTCTTCCCATAATCCTGGTGAAGCAGTGCCAGATCACCATAATTGTTTTGATACCTACTGGAGGGTAAGGGCTTCAGAAATTTGGCGTAAGTTCTATTAGAAAAACGCTTAATCCTCAGCGTTGGGGGAGAACAGGGAAAGTTGCGATCGCCCCTGTGACCCTCCGTCTTCTATGGCTTCTGATGGATCAGGGTATTGGAGACAGGGAATGGCAAGGTTTTTCTCTACCAAGCGCTCCTGAAGCTGGCGGGCAGTATGGGGAGAATGGTCCTCAATGGGGCAGTGGACGAAAAAGTATAAATCAATGCCTTTGTTTAGCCATCGCTCCACTCGATTTGCCCATTCGTCTAAGTAAGCCTGATTTTTTTCTGAGTTGGGATGGGTGATAAGACGCACCAGGCTGAAGGGAGCCGTGACGGAGGCGTGTAACGGCAAATCTGGCTTACGTCTTTGGGAAAGCTGCTGGGGATCGTCGTCAGAGTGAAGGTTGCGATAAATGGGGCGCGTATCAAGAATCACTCGACCTACGTTGTGACTCAATAGCAGTCGGTTTAGGCGATCGCGCCCTTCAGCGGTAAACCAATCGGGATGACGCACTTCCACCGCTAGCTTGGCGTCCGTTGCGTCTTGCCAGTGCCCCAAAAAATCGTCCAGGTCCTCCATATATTGGGGAGAGTACCGAGGTGGCAGTTGCAAAAAAGCGGGTCCTAAGGCGTTGCCCAGCAGTTGAATGCGCTCGATAAAGACAAGTGCCTGGGACCATTGAGCCATGAGTAAACCTTGATGGCTAATGGTTTTTGGCAGTTTTAAGCAGAAATGAAAGGCGGTGCCGGAGGGCGCTGGGGAGGACACTTGCAGTTGCCACTTCTTGACCGTGGGCGGGCTGGGCATGCCGTAAAACGTGGTGTTTCCCTCAACAGCGGTGAAGCACTGGGCATAGGCGGACAACATGGCTTTGGGCTGAATATTGGCAGGAAACCACGATCCACGCCAGCCGGCATATCCCCAAACGGCACACCCTAATCGAAAAGGTAACGTCTCTGAAGGGGGGCGACCGCCGTCCATATTCCTACTCGCCAGTGCCTAATTTCTTAGCCTCATTTCCTAGACTATTTTATGGCTATCCCCTTGATTTGGCGGGGCGATCGCCATTCCACGCGTAACCTAAACTAATGCTGCCCGGTGGAAGGGAAATCTCCTTATCGTCCTTTTTGGGGTCTTGATTATTATCAGAATCTCCTTCCTCCAACCTCACCCGCAGTTCTCCTTTTGCATTAACGCCCACCACCACACCGCAGCGATCGCCAACAGAAACGGGACAATATAAATGACTGAGCAATTCTAAATAATCCGCCAAAAAACTGGTGACGCCCTTAGCTTTCCACTGGTGATAAGCCCGTTCTAATCCCCACCAAACCAACGCCGCCAACGTTTCTAAGGAGTCGATTTTATCGGCGTTCCAACCTAGTTTATTTGACTGAGGAACTGCATCTAAAATTGCGTCTTTTATATTAATTCCGGTGTCGGGAACGGGGTTGCTCCAGTTAATCCCCACTCCAACAACTGCCCGATCAATTACACTGCCTTTTAGTCGGGTTTCCGTTAGAATCCCCCCTAGTTTTTTATGGCCAATTACTAAATCATTGAGCCACTTTATCTTTACTGGCAGCCCACAGTCCCTTAAAACACGGGCTACTCCCCAAGTGGCGCACAGGGTAAGCTGCGCTGCGTTTTCCACCGGCAGTTTTGGTGCAATATACCAAGATAAATAGAGCCCGCCAGGGGGAGAATTCCACGATCGCCCCCACTGTCCCCGCCCTGATTTTTGCTCTAGGGCGATCGCCACCGCCCCTGGTTTTGATCCCTGTTCTACTCGTTCCCAAAGGGTTTGGTTCGTGGACGGTATGGCATCAAAAACATGAAGCTCAGGAACGTGAAGCTTTGGTGAATCGACGACAGAAGACGACGCTTCCTGGACCTGTTTAAAAGCACTAGAAAAACGGGCTTTTAATTCGCACATAAAAGGCATGCACAGAACGATAGAGAAATAGCTGTGTCGAGAAATAAACAGCCCATAAAAAACGTGAATGGACCGTAAAATCAATCGTCCATTCACGAAGAGTCTACTATCTTCAGTTGTCTTTAAAGTTCCTCTTAAAGGCTTTTAAAGCAACTTATTGAAACAACTTACTAGAGGGTGCTGAAGCCACTAACGGCGACGGCGACCACCGCCAAAACTGCGGGGACGAGCCATGCTGCGGGCTCCGAGTCCGCTGGAACGGCTGCTGCCAAAGCTGCGTACCGGCTGGCGGGTTTGGGAGCGGGCGCCCTTGCTGCTACGTAAATTGCTGCCGCCCACCCCAGAGCCACTGGACCGATTGCTTTGCATCTGTCGTCGCACCCGCTGGCTTAAGGGCTGCTTTTTGGAAGCCGCTTTTGCCTTTTGGGAGCCTTTCTTCGCACTTTGGCGATCGCGCCCCACTTTCCCGGAGGTGCGGAGCTGAGTACGATTTTTCACCGCCGCCGGAGGAGCATTGTTGCGCTCTTTATAATTCCCCACCGCCGCCGTGTAAGACTGTCCAACGCCGCCGTAGCCCCGTAGCCCACCCGTGCTGTACAGGGGCGGCACATAATATCGCGGACCAAACATCATATTGGACACGGCGTTCGCGGCCAAAACTGCGGAAAAAGGCTGCCAAAAGCTGGACTGTTGGCGCACCACAATGGTTTGGGGCTGACCGGTTTGGGGGTCAGTCACCGTTTCCGTTTCATTGTGCACATACTCAATTTTGAAGTCGGGCGTTAGGTATAAAACGTTCTTTTCGCCGTCATGGCTTAGGTACGGTGTTTTGCCCTCCGCGATCGCCTCATCAGTTAACCGCGCCATTTGCAAATCATCGGTGCTAAAAAACGGCGCTGCCCCCTTGGGCGTATTCAAAACCATGAGCCCATAGGAACCATCGCCGTCATCGTAGGTCACCTGTTGTACGGCATACTCTCCCGTTGGTAGATCCGCAGCCCAAGCCGGCAGCGCAAAGGCCCCTGTGAGCGTCAGCAGGGTGGCAAAGGTCCACGCCAAAAGTCTCTTGATCATAGTCAACGTATTTATTCTTTCCTCACGCGTTTTTTCGCGCTGCTTTTGCACGTTCACGTATTGTATCGCCCCCCATCGTTTCCAATGGCGCAGTGTCGATGCCGCGTCAATGCAAGATCGACGGTGGCAAAAACCTATCCCCAGCGCCTTCCCAAAGCTGAAATTTAAGGCAATTCTCTGATATTGTTCTGTAGGATTTTTCCGTTAAAAGCCTTGTTTCGACTGCTTTAAAAGTCGCCTTTTGCTGTTAAGTACGAGTGTTATATGCGCGTTGCGATCGCCATCCCCCATTTCTTTAAACCTGACGGTAAAGGGCACTATGGCTCCGTGCGAGACGATGGAAGTTCTCGCGTAAAAGCACTGACAAATTGTCTAGTAAATCTCCACGCCCACTTTGGGTCAAAGCAATTTGATTTTTACTACACCGATCACATGGAGCTGCGTCCCACTAATGAATCGACCCAGGTAACCCTCGATATTTTTCTTTGCACCACAGATGATTCCCATGTGTTGGAGAAGTTAACTGAAAACACGGAGTTTAACGATTTATTTTTCCATGTTCCCATTAAATCTGAGGATCCTAAACTGTTAGGATTTGGCTGTCATAAAGTACTGGCAGATCGCCTCGGTGAATATGACTATTATTGTTACCTTGAAGACGATTTAATTATTCGCGATCCTTATTTTTTCTGGAAGATTCAATGGTTTACAGAACAAATGGGAAATCATTGCGTTCTTCAGCCAATGCGATTTGAAATTATGGAAAATCCTTTGGCACAGAAAGTATATATTGATCCGGACTTTGAAGCGGTTTTGGGTAAAACACCCGGTTTAGCCAATTGTTTTACGGACCAAAAGCAGTTGGAGGGGCGATTTCTCAACCGAAAGATCACTTTCGAACGGGCTGGAGATCCCCATTCAGGGTGCTTTTTTCTCAATGCTGAGCAAATGCGTAGCTGGTCCCAAAAGTCATATTTTCTAGATATGGACACACGATTTATTGGACCTTTAGAAAGCGCTGCAAGTTTAGGATTGATGAAAGCATTTCGGGTGTATAAACCCTCTGCCGAAAATGCCAGTTTCTTGGAACTTCAACATTGTGGCATTTGGAATAGTAAGTACTTTATCAAAAACTTGTCGCGCCTTGTTTTTCCTGCTCGATAAACCAGTTCTAAGTGATGAAATCCCTTAATAGTATGGCTGAAATAATATGGCTGACGGTTCTCCAGATGAAACCCTTGCTAATTTAGGGGAACAAACCACGCTAAAACGGTTACAAAAATTTTGCCCTCAGGACGTTATTGGTGACGATGGAGCGGCAATTCCCTGGCGATCGCCTTCCCTATGCCATCCAGAATCTCCCTCAGCATCTGACAACCATCCAGACGATTACTTAGTGGTGACAACGGATGTGCTGGTAGATGGTGTGCATTTTAGCGATCGCACCACCCCGCCGCATTCGGTGGGCTGGCGAGGGGCAGCGGCGAACCTGTCAGATTTAGCGGCGATGGGCGCGGAGCCGGTGGGACTCACGGTGGGGTTGGCATTGCCGGGGAATACCCAGTGGCGCTGGATTGACGAGCTTTATCGGGGGCTGAAAGACTGCGGCGACGCCCATAGCGCCCCAATTATCGGCGGTGACCTATGCCGTTCTCCGGTGGCAACCCTTTCTATTACGGCGCTGGGGCGATCGCCGCGATCCCATCTAATTCAGCGATCAGCCCTGCAACCGGGGGATTATCTGGTCGCCACGGGGGTCCACGGCGCATCACGGGCGGGCTTAGAGTTATTGCTACATCCCGAAGCTGGGGCGAATCTGTCGAGGGCTTTGCAAGGGGCTTGGGTGCGTGCCCATCAATATCCCCAGCCCCGGTTGGATTGGCTGCCCATGGTGAGAAATGCCAACCGGGCGATCGCGGGGATGGACAGTAGCGATGGGCTGGGGGACGCGGTGGTGCAACTGGCGCAGGCAAGTGGCTGTGGCGTTGAACTGTGGATGGATTCCTTGCCGATGCCAGAAGGGTTAAGGGATTGGGCGGGACCCGATAAAGCGCGTGAGTGGATGCTCTATGGGGGCGAAGATTTTGAGTTGGTTTTAGGGGGCTCAGCGGCGCTAATTGAACAGCTTACGAACCAGTTGGATGATGGTCGCTCCTATTTTGTGATGGGACGGGCGGTGGAGGGGGAGGGGGTCAAACTGTTGGATAGGAAGGGGGGGAGGGCGATCGCCAAGCTTTCCCTGTCCCAAGGTTTCCAGCATTTCAAGTAGCGTCGTTATTCACCGTGTTATCCGCCTTAACTCAACAGGTTTGGTTGATCAAGCGCTTTTGATTGCTCAAGCGCTTTGAAAAATTTCATTTAGCGCTTCTTCCAGGGACGGTTTCATCACAATTTGATTTTCGTGGACCACAATAACCCGTGCCAATGTGGGAATGCCCTGCTCCACCGCTTCTAAATAAACGGGTTCCACATAAAGCAACGTGTCTCCCAACGGAATTACCAATAAATTGCCTTGGATAGCCCGCGATCCCTCTCGATTCCAAAGGGAAATTTGCTCAGAAATTTCCGGCGTTTGGTTGATGCGGGCCTCCACCTGCTCCACACCGAAAATTTGCTCATCCTTCGGGAATTGATACAGCAGCAGCTTGCCGTAATTATCACCATCAGATCGGGCCGCGAGCCACGCCACCAAGTTATTGCGGCTAACGGGGCTAAAGGGTAAAAGCTGCACAAATTCGGCGGTGGGGCTGCCGGACAGGCGCAAAATGGCGAAGTAGGGAGCGACGGGCTGGCTCTCTTTGTCGTACACCTCCGACGGCACTTCCCACACGTCTTCCCGGTTGTAAAACACCTGGGGATTATCAATGTGGTAGGTCAGGAGGCACTCTGATTGGATCCGCAGCAGATCATTGCCGTAACGGAGGTGGCGGCGCAGGGCATCCGGTATATCGTCCAGGGTCTGGAACAGGTTGGGGAAAAGGCGCTGCCAGGTTTGGATAATGGGATCGGTGGGGTCAGCGACGTAAAAGCGTACGGTGCCGTCATAGGCGTCAACGATTACCTTGACGGTGTTGCGAATATAGTTCAGCCCCTGGGCGTTGGGCTCCGAGTAGGGGTAGCGATCGCTAACGGTGTAGGCATCCATAATCCAAAATAAATGGTTGGATCTGCCCGCCTCTGGGTTCACATATCCTGGAGAATCGCCCACATCCACCACGACTCCATAGGGATCGCTATCGTAGCGGAGGAATGGGGCAATTCTGCGCACCCGCTGGCGAATTTGGCGGTGCACCAACATTTTGGTTTCGGGGGTGAGGTTGCGGGCGAATAGCATTTGCCAGTCTCGCAAAGTCCAGGCAAACACCAGCCGTCGCCAGGAGTTACTGAGGAGAACACCGCCCCGACCGTCGTAGTGGTTATAGGCATTGGTGTCGCCGCTGGGGTAGTCGAATTCGTCCACGCTGGAGGGGGCCATCACGTAGGTGCTGGCTAGCTCGCCATAGTAAATTCGCGGGCGATCAATGGGAATGGTCTGGCGAATTTCCGGCGGGTCCACCGTTAGGGCACCGGTGGTGGAAATATCAGCGCCGGTGCTAATGTCTTTGACGAAATATTTAGGCAGCCCGCTGGGGTCCACCGCGTTAACGGGGCTGAGGGTAAAGCCATAGCCGTGGGTGTAAGCAAGGTGGCGGTTGACCCAGGTTTGGGCTTGGCTCGGCACCGAATCCGGGTCGATTTCCCGCAGGGAGAGAATCACCTGTTGCAGGGAGCTGGTGTCGCCGGTGGCAACGTTGGGCAATTTGTAGCGATCCACATCGCCACTGGCAAAGCGATAGTAGGGGCGAATTTGTTGCAGTTGTCGATTGGTGGCCAGCAGGGGGCGAGTGTCCCATAGGCGAATATTTTCAATGGTGGCGGCGTTGTCCTGCAAAACGGTGGCATCTGCGGTGCCCGAATCGCCAAAATTTCCTACCTCAAATTGGCGCACGTCAATATCCCCCAGCCCAAACCCTTGGCGCGTGTAGGCAATATTTTGGGCGATGTACGATCGCTCTCGCTCAATTTCGTTGGGCTTCACCACAATGGCATTAACCACCTGGGGCAAAGCTAACCCCGTGATTGCCGAAAAGGTCATAAAAAAGCCCACCCCCAGCAAAATGGTTTTCATCGGCAGGCGGCGATCGCTCACCACATGCTTAGGGCGAGGGGAATCATCGACCAGGCGTCGCTTTGACCGGGGCATTTGGGTAATCAGCACCGAAAGCCGCTGCCCGGTGATACCGTAGCCCAACAGTCCGCCCCCCAGCACTGCCGCTAGCACCGCTAGGCACGCATTTACGGGGAACTGCACCCAAATATCCGTAAAGCTGGCTCCGTAGGTGACGCCACGGGGGGAATACACCAGCTCCAGGCAGCTTAAACAAAGACTGCCGGCGATCGCCATAAACAGCAACCCCAGCAAACGACAGCCGTGGCGCTGCTGAATAAGGGTCATCCCCGGGAACCGCCCTCGCTCCAGAGTGCGCGCCCCCAGTAAATACACCAAAATCACTGACAGCAACCCCAGCCCAATTAGCCCAATTAGCCAAAAATCCAACAGATCCAACAGGGGCAGGGAAAAAATATAGGTGCCAATATCCAGCTCAAATAGGGGATCCGCCTGATTAAAGTCGCCGCCGAAGGAGGCTAAAAGCCACACCGGCCACTGGCGCCCCAAAATCCAGGCAAAGCTCAAAGACTGCACGAGGGCTAACCCCATTAACGCCGCCACCGGGCGCACCATCAGCGCTGCCCCCGCTATGATCGCCATCCCCAACCACCACTGCCAACGACTTCCTCCGGCAATTTGCCCTAGGCGGCGCCCCAAGAACTCCGGGCTAAATCGATCAGGAATTGATTCTAGGGACAACCCACCCAGAGTGGCCGCGGAGATGTCGCCGTTTAAAACCCCTCTAAAAGACTCCCAGGCTACGGTGCCATAGTGCAGTCCCAAGAGTTCTAGCGCCAAAATTATCACCACAGCAATAGCGATGGTTTCCCGAAAAGACAGGGCGCCGTTCAGCTGCAGTTTAACGTCGTCAACATTTTGAGGCGATTTTGAGCCTCCATTGACCAGTTCAGGCGATCGCACCCACCATTTTTCCGGTAGCCCAGGTGCTGGCGTGGGGGAAACCCGTCGCGGCAGGCGTCCCAGCGCCAGATTTAAATTCCCCCACAGCCATAGCCAACTTAAAGTGCCAATGGTGGTGAACAGCGCCACCTGGAACCCAAACCGCGCCCAAAATATGGCGCCGTAGCCCAGGGAATCAAACCACCATCCTTCTGCCCGGGCGTGGAGTGCACCATCCAATCCCAAAACAATCAAAATCGCCGCCAAAATCACCGCCCCCCAGGACAGCCAAAGGCGCGATCGCCGCCGATATCGTTTCCCAGAATCCAAACTTAAATCTCTTAACGCCGACGAACAGGAGAATTGGCAGGGCTCGACGCCTTGTCGTGCCCCCTACCTAAAGGTTAACTAACCTGGCGGGATGCACCAAGGCAGGGGCAGTTTCGCAGCCCAACCGCTTCAGCACTTGGTTTACCACTTTCACCGTCCAATCAATATCTACCATTTGGGTGGATCGCCCCAGGGAAAACCGCAGCGCCCCGATCGCCTCTGTTTCGCGGTATCCCATGGACAAAAGTACCGGGCTGGGGCTCAAGGTGCCACTGTTGCACGCGGAGCCTGAGCTAACGGCAATGCTGGCGCTATTGAGCTGGCGCACCAAATCCCATCCGCTAGGGGGCGTGTTGAGAGTTTTCCAGCCGTCCAAAGCCAGGCAAAAACTGGCGTGGTGGGGCAGTCGATGGACAGGGTCCCCCGTCGGCTGCAGGGCGCCACTGGTGGCTAATCCCACAAAGAGACGATCGCGAAGCCCCGTTAACCGCTTAGTTTCGATGGTCATCTCCTGGGCGATGCGCTCTGCCGCCGCCCCAAACCCCGCGATCGTCGCCACCGCCTGGGTGCCTGCCCGCAGCCTGCTTTCTTGTCCGCCCCCAAGCAACAGTGACGAAATGGCCACCCCCGAACGCACGTACAGGGCTCCAGCGCCCTGGGGACCGTAAATCTTATGGCTGGAGAGAGAAAGCAAATCCACCGGCAGGGTGCGTAAATCGATAGGCATCCGTCCCGCCGTTTGCACCGCGTCCACGTGAAATAGCACCCCGGCGGCGTGGGCGATCTTTCCCAGTGCCTCGATGGGCTGAACGGTTCCCACCTCGCTCTGTCCATGAATAATAGACACCAGCGCCGTATTGGGACGCAGCGCTGCAGATAGATCCTGCGGGCTAACCCGTCCGACGTGGTCCACCGGTAGGCGGGTTACGGTCCACCCTTGGGTTTCTAGGAAATCGGCCGTTTTGGCGATCGCCGAATGTTCCACCGACGAAATCACCAAATGCTGGGGCTGTTGATGTTGGCGAGCCACCCCCAACAATGCCCAGTTGTCCGCTTCCGTCCCGCCGCTGGTAAAAAAAATCTCTGTGGGGTCCGCGCCAATTAACGCCCCCACCTGAATTCGCGCCATCTCCAGCGCCAGCGCTGATCGCTCCCCCCAGCGATGGGTACTAGATGGATTGCCCCACTGACTCTGGAATACGTCGTTTATGGCGGCGATCGCCTCAGCACAAATGGGGGTCGTAGCGCTGTGGTCCAAATAGATACTAAGCTGGCGCTCTCCTGAGCTTCCTGCGCCACTTACCGGTACACCGCGCCCCGTCTCCAAACTCGATTGGAATTTGCCATTCCGCCCTTGTCCATTCCGCCTCTCTCCGTTTAGCACAGCGTCGCCGCCCTGATTTTTTCCGATTTTGCCACTACCTTCGTCCGATCTTGCCACTCTCCCTACACCATTTTCCCTTCGAGTGAGCCTAGCGCCCTTAAAAACCTGTAGGTCGCTGGAAATTGCCGGGAGGGGCAAAATCCTGGGGCGGTACCCCTTTCAAAGCCCGCTGCATAAACGATCGCCAAACGGGAGCCACATAATTCCCCCCGGTTGCTCCGGTGCCAATACGACTGTAATTATCATTGCCAGCCCACACCGCCACCGAAAGCTGGGGCACATACCCCACAAACCACACATCCCGCTCCGCATCAGTGGTTCCTGTTTTACCCGCCGCCGGTCGCCCTAACTTCGCCGTCTGCGCTGTCCCCTGCTGAATCACGCCTTTTAAGGTTTGATTCACTGACGCCACCGCCCACGGATCCAATACCAGGCGCGGCTTTGGCGTATTGTCTAACAGTCGCTTACCGCTGCTGTCCGTCACCTGCACAATCAACGTGGTGTCCGAATGCCAGCCCCCGCTTGCGAAGGTGGCAAAAGCCCCCGCCATCTCCAGCGGCGTCACATCTTCAGATCCCAGGGGCAACGAAATCACCGGCTCCAGGGGACTGTGGAAACCTAGCACCCGCGCAATTTCAATCACTCGATTGAGGCCCACTTCCTGCCCTAGCCGCACCGCTGGAATATTTAGAGATATCTCGATCGCCCGCTTAATGGACACGCTGCCCGAGTAGCCGCCGCCGTAGTTCTTGGGGCGATACTGGCGATCGCCATCGGGATAGCTAACGGGGGTATCCTGCACCACCGAATTGGGCGTATATTTGCCGCTGGCAAAGGCGGCGTAGTACACAAAGGGCTTAAAAGATGACCCCGGCTGCCGCAAAGCCTGCACCGCCCGATTAAACTGGCTGCGCCTAAAATCCACGCCCCCCACCAGCGCCTTCACAAAATGGGTGCGCGGATCCACCGCCACCAAAGCAATCTGGTCAATGCGGGCCCCCTGCCGCCGCAGTCGCGCGAAGGATTCTTTGACCGTGTTCTCCGCCATCCGCTGATAGTTGGAATCCACGGTAAGCTGCACTCGAATGCCTCCCCGTAGCAGGCGATCGCGCCCAAACCGCTTTTCCAATTCGTGGATAGCCGCATTGGTAATGTAGGGCAGCTTGCTCCTTTGGAACGACGTATTTTCCGCGATCCACAGGGGCTCCGCCTTTGCCGCCGCGGACTCTTCCGGCGTAATCCACCCCAACTGTTCCATCCGCCCCAGCACCTGCAGTTGGCGCTTCTTCGCCAGAGGGTAGTTGTTATTAAAGGGGCTATAGTCTTCCGGCGCTTGAATCAACCCCGCCAAAAATGCTGACTCCGCTAGGCTCAGCTCCCCAGCCGTGGTGTTGAAATAGCTGCGGGCTGCCGTTTGAATGCCGTAGTTGTTGTGCCCCCAATACACCTGATTGAGGTACATTTCCAGGATTTGATCCTTGGTAAAAATCTGCTCTAGCCGGAACGACAGCACCGCCTCTGCCACCTTTCGGCTTAGCTTGCGCTGGGGAGACAAAAACAGATTTTTCACCAACTGCATGGTGATGGTGGATCCCCCTTCCCGAGCTTCACCACTTTCCAGGTTCACCACCGACGCCCGCAGTACGCTGCCCACATTAACGCCGGGATGGCTGTAAAAGGCGCTGTCCTCGATCGCCAACACCGCCCGCTTTAAATGGGGCGAAATATTGTCAAAGGCCACCACCTCCCGGTTCGCCTCATCATGAAGACTGCTTAGCAGCTTGCCCTTAAGGTCGTAAATATAGCTAGTTTCACTGGGGGAATAATCCTGAAGCACCCGCACATCAGGCAAATTACGAAAACTAAACGCCAGCCCCACCAATCCACCTGCCAAAGTGGCACTGCCCACCAATGTCGCCGTCAACAGGGTGCCCCCCGTAACCCGTCCCGCATTCTGAATAACCGTCCACCAGTAGGGCGACTCGGACTTACGCTCTGGCTTTTGGTGTCGCGATCGCCGCCGTGCCTCCAGTTCCTCGCGGGTGGGAACGGTGGACTGATTAGATGATTGGGAAGAGGGAGCAGTTTTGGGAGGCACAGCAGAACAGAGGCAATTTGTAATAGTGGCCGAAGCGGTGATCCTAGCTAAAAAAGTCAGCGAACTTAGCTGAGAATAGTCATTTCAAATGGCATTTATTAGCCGTATGCTAGCACCCTAGCCATAGCGGTCCTAAAGCTTGGGACTAAAACGTGTACAGACCCTATAAGTCGTTAGAATATGTATCGCCCTATGGGAATCACCTTATGGGAATCGCAACGAAAGATTCCTTGTCAAGTTAGGAGTTAGGCATGGTTTGGCCGTTTAAACGGAAGCGTCGGAAACAGTTGGCACGCATTGAGGTGACAGGGGCGATCGCCAGCGGCACCCGTAAGCGGGTTTTAAAAGCCTTGGAAACCGTCAAGGAACGCAAATATCCTGGACTACTGTTACGTATCGATAGCCCCGGCGGCACCGTGGGCGACTCCCAGGAAATTTATGACGCCTTGTGTGAGCTGGGCAAAACCGTCAAAATCGTCGCCAGCTTTGGCAATATTTCAGCATCAGGCGGCATCTACATTGCCATGGGGGCCCACCACATCGTCGCCAACCCCGGCACCATCACCGGCAGCATCGGCGTCATTATTCGCGGCAATAACCTGGAAAAACTTCTGGACAAAGTGGGGGTGTCTTTCAAGGTTATTAAGTCTGGTCCCTACAAAGATATTTTGTCCTTTGATCGGGAGCTAACGGACGAAGAGCGCAATATCTTGCAGTCCCTAATCGACGACAGCTACGGGCAGTTTGTAGGCACGGTGGCCACTGGGCGCAACCTGTCCGAAGACACCGTAAGAACCTTTGCCGACGGGCGCATTTTCACCGGAGCCCAAGCCAAGGAAATGGGCGTGGTGGATCGACTGGGCAGTGAAGCAGAGGCTAAGAAATGGCTGGCGGAGCTAACGGAACTGGATCCTGAAAAGGTGGAGGTGACCACCATTGAGGAGAAGAAATCCCTTCTGAATCGCATCACCGACTCCCGTTTCAACTCGCGCTTAAGCAACAGCCTCGACACGGTGGGCTTTGAACTAGAAACCAACGGCGTTCCCCTTTGGATGTATCGCCCCTAGGCTGAGGGCTGGGGAGCTGAGACGTGGATATGTTGCGTCTGAATATGTTGCGTCTCAGTTTCCCGCTAGTCTCCCGCCAGCAGTTTAGTTGTAAGGATTGCCCCCGTACTGAATACGAGTGCCTGCCCACAGCAGCTTTTCCCGCAGGGTTTTGAAGTAGGAATAGTTATCCCGAAGAATAATAAATTGAGCGTCACATTTTGCCTGGCGTACATCCACTCGCTGTCCCGGCCAAATACTTGTAGCGAGGACGCCGTCTGCCCAAAGGCGGATGGTTAGGTCGTAGTTGGCCAGTGGCCAAATGCTTACCCGGGCGGCGGGGGGTAACACAATGGGGCGACTGGACAAACTTAGGGGACAAATGGGGCTAACTACCAGCGCTTCCATTCCAGGATGAACAATGGGACCGTTGGCAGACACGTTGTAACAGGTGGAGCCGCTGGGGGTGGATACCAGTAGCCCGTCGCCGTGGTATTGGTCCACAATTTCCCCGTCAATTTCCATTTCCAAAATGGTCGTCGTTAGATGGTCATCCACGCATCCTCGAACGCACACTTCGTTCAATGCCAGGAAAATCTCCCCGCGATCGCCCTCTCCCTGATGACCGCCGCCATCTTTATCTAAGGTGGGTCCATCAATCACCTGAGCCTGAGCCATCATCCGCTTTTGCACGGCAAATCGATCTGATAGCAGCCGGTCCCAAACGTCCTTTGATTCCTGAAAATGCTCAAAGGACTCCGTTAAGAAGCCTAAATGACCGCCAATATTAACCGCCAAAATAGGAATTTTTTCTGGCGCTAACTGGCGTGCTGCGGCAAGGGCAGTACCGTCTCCTCCCAGCACCACCGCCAGATCAATTTTTTGCCCAGCGGATGCCAGGAAAACCGGATAAGGATTATCTTTCGGACCGCTCGGACCAAACAAAACCTTACATCCCAGCGCCTCCAACTCATGGGCAGACCGCTCAGCCCACTTCTTACTCAAGGAGTCACCGGCTTTGTAGGCAATGATGACTTGGTTTAATTCCAACGCTGCCTCCGTTCACTGGGGCGATCGCTACCACTTCAGCAAATTGAATTGCTCCATATCTACCGTATCTCGGTTGCGGTAAATCGCCAGCACAATCGCCAAACCCACCGCTGCCTCTGCGGCGGCGATCGTAATTACAAACACGGAGAAAACCTGACCTCGGATATCGTCAGGATCCAGAAAATTAGAGAATGCCATCAAATTCAAGTTGACCGCATTTAGCATCAGCTCAATGGACATCAAAACACGAATAGCATTACGACTGGTTACCAAACCGTAGATGCCAATGCAAAACAGCGCCGCCGCCACCAACAAAAAATAATTTAGCTCCATCCCTCAACAACCCCCAGTAAACGTTGACCTAAAAAAAATTGATTGAAAAACTTGATTTGAAAGACTGGACAGTTCAAAAAATCGCCCAATCTTTCAGTAAAACCCTACTCGCTAACCACCGTCTCCCGTGGACGCTCCGGCAGTGCAAGCTCTGTCTCAGCAGGCATACCCGTCTCTGGGTCTTCCATTAACAAGTCCCGTCGAGCCAAAACGATCGCCCCAATCATTGCCATAAGCAGCAGCACCGACGCCACCTCAAAGGGCAGGAGATAATCACTAAACAAATGTTTCGCCAGGGCAATCACAGAAGAATCAACTCGCGTCACCCCTTCAGCAATTTGCCACGGCGTAATCACCGTCACCGCTCCCAATAGGGCAAACAAGCCAAAACAAACCACCGCCGTCAGCAATTGACGCAATAGCAGCCCAGTCTCCTTCCGGTAATCCTGGCGCTTGTTGACCAGCATCACCCCGAACAAAATCAATACATTAACTGCGCCCACGTAAACCAGAATTTGCGCAGCGGCAACAAAATCTGCGTTCAGCAACAAATACAACCCCGCCATGCTGGAAAACGTCAGTCCCAGCAAAAATGCTGAATACACAACGCTTGGGGACAAAACCACCCCCAGCGCTGCCCCTAGCATTAGAAACGTCAAAATCCCAAAAGAAACTAGCTGAACGCCCTCACTCAGATTCACAATGCCCTCTCTAGTTTCCAGATAATTCCTAAATCAGTTACAAGCTTCGAATCCCACCTTCACAGTCAAGCCTTACGACTCCACCTCAGCGGGCGCTTCAGCGCTCTCCTTTTCGATGATTTCTTCAGGGCGCAATCCAGCACGACGGGCACTGTCAGGCACACCGTGGGGATCCATCGCACCTTTGGGTAAATAAGCCAGCTCTCGCAGAGGCGTCACCATCGGATCATCAGTCACCTTGTAAGGCAAGCGCCCCAGAGCCACATTATCAAAGTTCAAATCGTGACGATCATAGGACGACAACTCGTACTCTTCCGTCATTGATAGACAGTTAGTGGGGCAATACTCAACACAATTACCGCAAAAGATACAAACACCAAAGTCGATGCTGTAGCTCTTTAATTCTTTCTTTCGTGCTGCCTTGTTGTACTCGTAATCCACAACCGGCAAATTAATTGGACATACTCGCACGCAAACTTCGCACGCAATACATTTGTCGTATTCAAAGTGAATTCGCCCCCGGTAGCGCTCCGACGGCACTAACTTTTCGTAGGGATATTGCACCGTTACCGGGCGACGCTGCATATGGTCAAAGGTGACCGACAGACCCTGACCAATATACTTTGCGGCTTGGGCGGCTTCGGTTGCGTAATCACCAACTTTCTTGAGGAATTTCAGCATGGGGGCGACTCACTCTCTGGCTGGGTATTTATACCAGGTTAGTTCAATTTCGGAATAAAGAAAGGTTAAAAATCTACCGATAAAGTCAATAAAACTGATCCGCAAAATCAGCGCGTTTAATATCAGTTCCGCTAATCATCATCGGATTTAAACCCCACCTTTATCCGCCGAAAAATGCAGGAAATGTAATTTTCAAAGCGGCAGTAAGCAATAGGTTGACCAATGCCACAGGGAGCAAAAACTTCCAACCTAAGTCCAACAGTTGGTCAATGCGCACACGCGGTACAGTCCAACGCAGCAGCACAGCCAGGAAGACCAATAGATAAGCCTTTAGCACCACCATGGTGATTCCCAAGGATGCGGTGATGACCTGTAGCCAGGGCGTGGCTGGATCCAGTCCCAGCAGACTGGTAATCCAATCCACAGAAATCGGCAGTTCCCAGCCTCCCAAATATAAAACCGCCACCAATAAAGCAGAAAGAATCAAGTTGACGTAGGAACCCAAGTAGAACAAGGCGAAACGCATACCGCCATATTCAGTTTGATAACCAGCTACCAACTCCTCCTCTGCTTCCGGAAGGTCAAAGGGAAGACGCTCACATTCCGCCAATGCTGCAACCCAGAAAATCAAAAAGCCCACCGGCTGGCGCCAGATATTCCAGCCCAGAATTCCATAGCCAGATTGCTGACCAACGATGTCAACGGTGCTTAGGGAGTTGGACATCATCACGATCGCCAACACCGCCAAAGCCAAAGGAATTTCATAGCTGATGGACTGTGCTGCGGCTCGAAGTCCACCCAACAGGGAATATTTATTGTTGGAAGAATAGCCCGACATCAGCAGCCCCACCGGAGCAACACTGGATAGGGCAATCCATAAAAACACGCCTAAGCCCAGGTCAGTAATATTCAGGTTCTGTCCAAACGGAATGATGAGATAGGACAGAAAGACCGGGACAACCACTAGTGCGGGACCAATACTGAACAGCCAGGGGTCAGCTTGGGCAGGAATAATGTCTTCCTTGAATAAAAGCTTTAGTCCATCAGCCACCGGTTGCAGGGTTCCCAAGGGACCAGCGTATTCGGGACCCACACGCTGCTGAGCGGCGGCGGAAATTTTACGCTCTAGCCATACCACCACAAGCACGCCAACGGTGGCGGCAATTAGCATTAGCAACAGGGGAAGGGGAATCCAAACCACCTTAGCCAGCTGGGGTGGCAGTCCTAGGCTGGTTAGCAGTTGAATAAAGCTGCCCTGTAAGTCGATTCCTGGTGACATAAACGGGTTTTATACGTGGGAAATCTAGGTCGGGGAACTCAATGAAGGCGTTCAGCAATATGGGGCTGATAGCGTGAAGTTGGCGTGTTACACACCTTTAAAAACAATAATTCTCTTGAACCTAGAATTGCTGTTCATAAAGAGCTATTTTTTGACCAACATGATTGGTCGTATTAATAGCTACCGCTGGGCCATCGCCTATTATATCTTTACGTGGGTTTTGAAATGGGCACGAAAAAGAATCTCCGTGTTTTTCATCCCTAAGGTGTCTTTAGAACCCCTCAAATAAAAATTTCAGCTGAAATGGACCTATTACGGCTCATTTCCTTGAAATATTTTTCGGAGAATTAGGCACTAATACTTACCCTACCCTATTTCCATCGTTTACTTAGTTGGTCTTTTATGAGCAAGTCTCGTCAGCGTCGAAATCGGAAGCAGCGGCCGGGGTTGCCCTCTGGGGTTGGTTTTTCACCGTCATCGAGCCAGCCGTCGAGCCAGCCTCCTGCGCCTCAGGGGTTTCAGAAGCCGGTGGATGAGATTCCCGCGAGCGAGAGCGATCGCCTTCTGGGGCAGCTACGCAAAAAGGAGGGATCTTGGGTGGACTGGGGACAGAGCTGTTTGCAGCTTCAGCAGTCGGGGCTGACGCCGGTGGATATTTTTGAGGCGACGGGGTTTGAGGCGACTCACCAGAATTTGGTGATTGTGGCGGCTCAGGTGTTTCAGAGTTTGGTGCGTGGTGGCGCCGATGACGATATCGTGGCGTTTTTTGAGGGGCGCGGCAGCGATGTGCTCTATGAGCTGCGCATTTTGACGGAGAGCGACCGCGTGGCGGCGGCGACGTTGGCGATGCAGCGGGGATTGGATTGCGATGAGGCGCGGGAAGTGGCGCGGGCGTTGAAAGAATTTCGCTATTTGCGAGATTTGCCAGATGGATTTGAAGATGACCCGGGGGATGCGGCGGCCTATCAATGTTGGCGGTTGGCGCGGCAAAAGTCGGATTTGCAGGAGCGATCGCGTCTGATTGCCCAGGCGCTAAGGTTTGTGTCCTCCAGTACGGCACGGCGAAAAATTGAGGCGCTGTTAACGGACTTTACGGTGGTGCGCAATCAGCCAGCTCCGCGATTGCCCAATTTCCGGTTGGAGTCGGCGATGGAGGTGCCCCGAATTTTGCCGGTGGCGGGACAGTTGCCCATGGAGGCATCGGCGCTGACGGCGGTGCCATTTTTAGATACCGAAGGGGAGTTCGATATTGTTCACTTCTCGGGAATGGGCGCTTGGGTGGCGCTGCCCAATTGGCAGATATTGATGAATTCGGGCGATCCGGTGACGGTGCTCTGTGATAGTGCTCTGCTGCCTAATGCGGATGAGAACACTCCCAAGGAAGAGGTGTTGGTGGCGATCGACCGGGAGGCGCAGGATTGGGACCGGGATAGTTATTTTGCTGTGGACGATGGGGGCGAGCTACGGCTGGCTTGGTTTGAAACGCCGCCGGAGTTGCCCATTCTTGGCAAGGTGATTTTGGTGTTGCGTCCGAAACGGGTATTCGATGAGGAAGTGGTTAAGGAATTGTGGCAGGTGGAGGAATAAATTTCCCGTAGTTCCATAATTGCGATCGCCCCGGCTGATAGACCCCTTGTAGCGAGCAAATTTGGGGTTAGCCTATGGCACTTTCACCACATTTTTCACAGTATGACACGGCGTTTCGTTGGGGGGCGATCGCCGATGTTTAAGGATGATTTTGACCCCACTGAAGATAGGGACTTATTAGGTTTGCCCCCCGGCGAACTGGGAGATCAATCACAATTGAGTGAACACTTATCTAACGCTCGATTTGTGCATCACTCAAAGATTGATCCGATTCATGGGGAGCTGAGGGAGATGGCTCGGTGTATGGGGCAATTCCCTCCGAAGCATCGCCGACGGCGGAAGTTATTTGATCGAATGGTGAAGCTAATTCAGGATTCGAAGAAACTGAAAGCTAAGCCTGAGGAGCTATCCGAAGAGCAGTATCAAGATGCTTTGTCACGAACATGGCTGTACTTCTCTCGGAATATCTGTGAGCCACCGTTGACGGCGAAAAAAGCCTACGATCCTGATGGTCCGGCGAGTCCGTTAACTTGGTTGAATCGCTATCTCGAAAAGCGATTGCAGCATGACTGGAAGGATGACAAGCAAGCCAAATTTAAGATTGCTCAGCCGTTTTTGAGCGATGAGGGATGGTCAGATCCGATGGAGTTGGTGGCGGATGCGCCGGATGCTGCGATCGCCCTGGAGCGGTTACGACATTGGGTGGAGACAGACCCCGGTAAAAAGTTGAAAGCAATTTCAGTGATTGAAGCGCGACCAGAGATTACGGCTCAGGTAGTGTTGCGCGATCGCCTGGCTCCAGAGTGGCTGAAGTTGCGCGAGATTGCTGAACGCTATGGGATTGCACCGGGAACCGTGGGGTATTTCTGGACCACGAAGGTTAAACCGCTGCTGTTGGATTTTTTGGCGAATGATTCAGAGTTATTTGGAGGTTAGGTGTGATGACGTTAATGGATTTGGGCTCAAACGAAACTTTGCCGATCGCGATTCCTATCACCACTGGGATGAGAGAGGCGGCGGATGCTTTGGCGGCGGGGGCTCCTAATGGGGCGATCGCGGGTCGGGTGCGCGAAAATGCTTTGGCGACGTTGGTGGGGGCGGCTTATTTTCAGCTCCAGCATTACGCCATTGATTGGGACCGGGCAGCGGTGCGATCGCCCCTAAGGTTTGTGGAGGATGTGGCGGATGTGCTTTTGACGGGCATTGGCGCGGTGGAGTGTCGGGCGATCGCTCCTGGGTTGACGCGGGGGGATTCGGTGGCGTTGCCGTTGGAGGCGATGGTGGACCGGGTTGGGTGTTTGGCGATCGCTTGGGAGTCGGCGGCGGCGGCTGATTCAAGTTCGGCGCGGTTGTTGGGGTTCTGGCCGGGGTTTGTGCTGGCGCAGGCTCAGGGGGATTCGGTGCCTTTGGAGGGGCTGATTTCTCTGGATGCCATGGTGGATTATTTGTTTACTGTGGAGACGCTGGAGCGTTTATTGGCAGCAGAGGAGATTCCCGAGGGTCAGCGAGCCGGTATTGTACAGACCTTTGCTAAGGCGAACTGGGAACTACCTGAGAATAAGCGGCGGCGATCATTTCAGGTGGCGCGGGATTTGGAGGACCGGGAGCAGGCAGTGCTTACTCGGGAGACGGACGATGGTGCAAGTGTGGCGTCTCGGCAGTTCGCCCAGCGTATTTTTGAGGCACTCGATCAAGAGATAGCAGCGCTGTAATTTCGTCTTCCCACTTACAAGGGAGAGGTTAAGTGTTTGGATTAATTTTTGTTTCTCAAATTTAGCTTTTCACTTTGGAGGTTTAAATCATGGATGTGCAACAGATTCAGCAAGTGCTGCTGGGGCTTTTGATGGCGGTGAGCTTTGGGGAGACAGACAGAGAAACAGCAGAAGGAATTGCAAAGCTGATTGAAGGAACTTGCTATCACTCCAGCAACTTTTCTCCTCTAGATACTCGCGCCGACGATTTAGAAATTCCTATTCAGGCTTGCGAACAAGCTCTACAGGTTTATACCCGTGAGGATTTTCCCTTCCAGTGGGCAATGTTCCAAAATAGCCTGGCGCTCGCATTGAAAAGGCGAATCCGAGGTGATCGCGCTGACAATCTAGAACGATCAATTCACGCATATGAACAAGCTTTACAGGTTTATACCCGTGAGGACTTTCCCGTCGACTGGGCAATTGTCCAAAACAGATTGGCAGTTGTACTGGAGGTGCGAATTCGAGGTGATCGCGCTGACAATTTAGAAAGGTCAATTCACGCTTGCGA
>CALGDE010000069.1 GCA_937883785.1 uncultured cyanobacterium | reverse complement strand
AGAAGAAAACAGCTTTCTTCAGTATGTCTTAACTCACTCCGTCGCTGCTATAGTGCTGCCATTGATGAATGGTGGTTGGCATTTGCGGCTAATTACTGAAGTGACCATAGATGATGACAGCCCCTAGAAATTACTCAGCAGATTGTCAGCATAAACAACTTTCTTGAAGCCACGTAGTTTTGCCAGCTTGGGTTCTCCAAACCTCAGGGTTTCAACTTGCCGGGGAGAATAGACCCAGCCTGTTTGCCCAGCCTCGTCGTACTTTACAAAACACACCCACGCTTCCGGGCTATCCAAAATTGGATCCCTGCGCCCTTTCTGGGATCCCGCTTGAAACGTCCAGGACAGCCCAAAGTGATTCGCCATTGCTTGGGTTTGGGTTTTGACCGCTAAGGGAACCCCATCCACATAAAGATCCGCCTCCCAGGACTTTTGAGGTGCATCGTATATTGTGTAGTCCGGTCCCTGCACTGGGCGTGAGTGCCGCTCAAAAGCTAGCTTGACCGCTTCTTCGCCCACCTTACTGACCCAGTGATCATGGCAAATCTTGCGGCGACTTTGCTGGCGAGCGTCGCTGTAGTCAACGGTGGCGATAACGGCCTCGGCAAAAATCTGTGCCCGCTTTTGTATTGCGTCAGAAATGGCAACTTCAATAATGGGGCTGGAGAATGGGTGCATTTTGCCGCAAATTGCTTTTTTCGACTTTATGCCTAAAGGTGTTGATCAGAAAAGTTTTGGGTGGGACTTTACCGACTAATAATTAATACCTCCTGACTTTTCTTGGAGTTGCCCATGCCGTAGCTCCATTGGGGACATTGGATTTCAAATCCTTCGTAAAGATCTCGAATTGTGGGGTGGTCGTTGTAGGACAAAATCCAGCCCCGCCGCGATCGCAACACCCGCGCCAATCGTTCGTGGTCGAAGCCTTGGTGGGTGCTGCCCCGATTTCCATACAGGCTGGAAGAAATCAAATAGGGCGGGTCCAAATAGGCGAAGGCGTCGGGATGTTGGTTGAGGGATACTTCAAAATCTTGAACGTCCACCGTCAAGTATTGACGAATTTGTTCGGCAGGGAAGGCGTGCAGCCGATCAATGGAAGACTGGGTAAAGCGCTTGGTGATAGAAAGGTCAGAGCAGCCGCCGCTGAGGGTGGTGCCAGAGAACGAAGCGCGATTTAGGACAAAAAACAGGATGGCTTGATAGTCGTTTGCCACGTCCTGGTGCTGCTTTTGTAGTTGATAAAAATCCTCGCGCTGTGTCAGGGGGTAGTACTTTTGCACCTCCTGAGCAAGGGCGACCGGATCCCTAAGCAGGGCAGACCAAAAGGCAATTAGCGGCTGGAAGGTGTCGTAGGCATAAACGGTCTTGCCCTGGGTGGCGCACGCGAGCTCGATGGAGCCGCCCCCGATAAACGGTGAAACTAGGGTGGTGCGATCGCCCATTAGCTCGGTAATGCGGGGCAGGATGACCTTGACCGCTCTGGATTTTCCGCCGGGATAGCGTAGGGGCGATCGCACGGACTTAGAAGATTGAGCCACGGCAGACCGTTTCATAGTCGTCGTTCCACCTGCAACATTCGCCGATAGGACAGCCAGCCGAGGATTGCCATGGCGATCGCAAAGCCCCACAAAAACGCCAGGTGTCCTGATAGTTCTTCCCATTCCGCTTCGCCGACCGTCGCCCCACTTAGGGCTTCAGTCATGTGGTAAATGGGGTTGAACTGGGCAAGGTTTAACAAAGTTTCAGGGAAGAAGGAGGCTGGCAGAAATGCGCCGCCGAGAATTAGCAGGGGGACACCGAACGCTGCCACCAGGGCGTTGACGTCTTCGGTGCGGCGGGCGAGCTGGGTTCCGAGTAAAAAACCTAGTCCCACGTAAGACACAATGCTGAGGATGACTATGGCGATCGCCCACCCCACTGACCCGGTAAATTCAGCCCCCCAAAATGCCGCCACGGCGTACACTAAAATCCCTTGTCCAATACCAATCACCGCGTGGGCAAGAAAAATCCCGAGGAAATAGCTAACGCCACTGAGGGGTGAAATAAATAGGCGCTTTAGGGTTTGTTGCTCCCGTTCGGCCACTAATGTGGCGACGCTACCGCCGAGACAGCTAAAAAATAATGCCGCGCCGACGAGGGTGGTGGGTGCCGTTTGTTCAAAGGCAATTTCCACGTCGATTTTTGCCCGTTCCGCCACAATTAAGCCGTTCAAAATCAGGATGGCTACGGGAAACACTGCCCAAAAAATTAGGCTGCGTTTGCGGCGAAATAGCTCCGTTAAAATCCGTCGCGCCACAGCAATTGACTCACGCCAAATTTTCGCGATCATATTTTGTCTCGCCAAAGGCATTTACCAAACTCACGACAGGGTGGGCTATATTACATCTCGAATCGTCACCGACCCCCACCCTAACCCCATGGAAACCAGTTTGCCCGCCGTTATCCAGTCCATGCTTAAGCCTGGGTTTTATCCTCACCCGGTGACGGAGCCTATCCAGCTGGTGCAAACCCACGTGTCCTACGTGCTGCTGACGGGGGATTGGGTTTACAAGGTGAAAAAGTCGGTGGATTTTGGCTTTTTGGACTATTCCACCCTGGCGCGGCGCAAAATGTTCTGCGATCGCGAAATTGATCTAAACCAGCGCGGGGTGGAGGGGCTTTACGTCAGAACAGTGCCGATTTACGCAGGCGCAGATAATACCCACAGCTTGGAGGGGAGTGGGGATCCGTTGGAATACGCGGTCAAGATGCACCAGTTTCCCCAGGAAGATTTATTTAGCGCTCGCTTTGAGGCGGGAGATTTACCCAGCGATCGCATTGTTGAGCTGGCTAAGCGGGTGGCAGAGTTCCACCTTACTGCTCCCACTGACGAAACCATCCGCAGCTACGGTGTTGCTGATCAGGTGAAGTCCGCTTTAGACCAAAACTTTGAGCAAACCAAAGGCTATATTGGCGGACCCCAAACCAAAACCCAGTACGACGAAACCAAGGCTTGGACCGATGCCTTTTTTGCCAATAACAGCGAGCTAATCCAAAGTCGGGTGGATAATCACTGGATCCGCAACGGGCACGGTGACTTACACCTGGGCAACATTTGCCTATGGCAGGACAAGGTGGCGCTGTTCGACTGCATTGAATTCAACGAGCCGTTCCGGTTTGTGGATGTGATGTACGACGTGGCGTTTACGGTGATGGATTTGGACCATCGGGGGCGCTCTGACCTGGCGAATTTGTTTGTCAATACCTATGTGGAGCGCACTGGCGACTGGGAAGGGCTGGGAGTGTTGCCGCTATACCTCAGCCGTCAATCCTACGTGCGCGCTAAGGTGACTTCCTTTCTGCTGGACGATATGGGGGTTCCCGAAAGCGATCGCTACGCAGCCAGCAAAAGCGCCGCCGCCTACTACACCCAAGCTCACGCTTACACCAATGCCCCGGCGGGTAAATTGGTCATGATGTCTGGCGTTTCCGGATCCGGCAAAAGCACCATCGCCAAACAACTCGCCGAAATTTACGCCCAGGAGCACGGACAAGCCCAGAAAACTATCATTATTCGCTCCGATGCCGTTCGAAAGCACCTGGGCAACGTTCCCCTAGATGAGCGCGGTCCCGACTCCCTTTACTCCGCCGAGATGGGAGCCAAAACCTACCAGCGCCTTCAAGACCTGGGTATCGAGCTGGTGAAGCGGGGCTACACGGTAATTCTGGACGCAAAATATGACCGCCAGTCCCTGCGCCAGTCGGTGATCAGCGCGGCAAAGAATGCGGGCATTGAGGTCAAAATTGTTGCCTGCTCCACCCCCAAAGAGGTGCTTGCCCAGCGACTTCGCGATCGCACCGGAGATATCGCCGACGCCACCGTGGATCTCCTGGAGCAACAGCTCGCCAACGCCGAACCGTTAACCGCTGAGGAACAGGGGATCACCCTAACCATAGACACCACCAGCGATCTCAAGGCACAATTAGCTTAGTGCGGTAGCCAAGCCATATACGTCAAGAGGGTTACGCCGGTTGATTTGGCGTTGGAAGTCGACGCTAAGATTAAACCGTAATTGCTAAGGTCATGTTTAGAGGGGAAGTGGGAACGCTGCCGAGCGCTCCCCACCGAATCGGAAGGAAAAATCCGTGAGCTATTTTTACACTGCATCTATCTGGGTCCTTTTATTTTGGCTAGCCTTTACGGCTCTCCTCCAATACAACTGGTGGGGAGGGCTACTGATGGCGCTAATTGGTGGCATTCCTGCAGCGCTCGTAATGACCTGGTGGCAAGAGCCCCATCAGTTCAAGCCCCCTAAGCTGCGCCCCCTATTTACCGATGGCAAGGGGGAGGATACCCGTGGTTCGTCCTACGAAAATATTGCAATGGCACGAAAGCGCCAGGCACGGCAGCAGCGCCGCCAGGAAGGGTTGGCCACCCGTGCGCTAAGGCGGCGATCGCGATAGCCATCCCATGCCTGGGAAGGGGTGCGTTTAGGGGTGCGTTCTCTGGCGTCTCCCACCCCCTGTCACCAGTTAACCGTTAAACACTTTGCCCTGTGGCGGTTATATGTCTTCCGCTGGACTCAACCCATACTCGATGAAAGCGATGGGACTCTTTGGGCAAGGCTTTCCGACAATATTTCTATAATCAGTTCCATAAAAAACAGCACGGTTTTGGGCTGCGCAATGAATCTGAGTCCGCACTATTGACTGTGCCACTTTGCCAACGCCTCGCGATCGCTGACTGTTCTCTTGATTCAAGGGTTGACCATAACGTCCGACAAACGGTATTTTCCCCCACCCTTTGGCGATGACATTCAAGGTTTAATGGAGATATACAGGGGCGCAACGTCGTTGAAGATTTCTCAAATGGCTTTAGACAAAGCTGTTTCCTTGATATTGTCCAGAAAACAGTTAATTTAAGTACACGGATTGCGTAAGCAACTTTGCTTACAATTTTGCCTGCAGATTTTAATTAACCAATTTTCCAGCCGCTATTTTTCAGTGGCTGCTATTAAGATGTGACCTCAACCAAGTGCCAGAAGCTTGACACCGTTGGGAGTCCACGCCCTTTCAAAACAAAGCATGCTAGGGGCTAAAACCTTTGTGGTTTCTGGCTTTGGGAGTTGAATGATGACAGTCCCTAGTGCGTAAAGCAACAAGCACCCGTGAATCCAATCCCTAGGGGGCTAGCCGTGAAAAACGCGGGCTTACATTTATGTGTGGATATCTGTTTCAACCAAATCGTCTTTTCGGCTGGTCGGATTTGTAACCTTAGCTGCGAATAGAGATTTAGCAACAAAGGCACGGCGATCGCGTCAGGGTTTGCACCACCTCTCTCTTTTCTTTCTTTTAGATCCATGGCTGGTTTTCGGAAAACTAATCGACGCAACGGTCACGGTTCAACATCGTCGAAAGATTTGCCAGCAGAAAATTTGTCGTCGAAAGATTTAAAGAGGCGCCCCGATCCGTTCTCCGGCAACGGCAATTTGCCAGATGTGTATGGTCGCAGATCCGCTGAGCCCTTATTTTGCCATCGGCGATCGCCCGTCCTTAAGCGCCGTCGAATTCGTTGGAGTCGCCCCCTACGACGGCTGATTTTTATGGGATTGGGGGTCGCCGTTTCCACCCTTGCCCTACGGGGGCTAGGACTATTTCAACGTCCAGAGCTAGACCTCTATGACCTGATGACCCGATTGCGCCCTATGCCCGTCGCTGCACCGGTGGTAGTGGTGGGCTTTGATGAGGCGTTTGTATCCCAGCCGGGAGCCTGGCCCATCAGCGACGCTCTACTCGCCCAACTGTTGACGGGGATTGCCAGTGCGAATCCAGCGGCGATCGGCCTTGATCTTTATCGAGATGTGCCCGTTAAACGCGGTGGAGAAACATTAAGGCAGCTATACAGGACCCTGCCCAACCTGTACGGCATTCAGCGCCTAGAAGATCGCGACACCCCGCGCATTAGAGCGCCGGAAATCCTGGACCGCAAAGACCAAGTTGGCTTTAACAATATGGTCATTGATGCCGATGGACGGCTGCGGCGATCCATTCTCTACATGTGGAAGGATGGGCAAGGGTATCAAAGCTTGCCTTTAAAGCTAGCGGAGCATTATTTAGCTGCCGATAACATTACAGTCACCTTAGACAAGAACAATCTCGATTTGGTCCGTTTGGGGCCTACCCTTCTCCCTTTCCTGGAACGAAATAGCGGTGGCTACCAGCAGGCGGACACAAGCGGGTATCAAATTTTTGCCGACTTTCGTGGTGGTCGTGGCACGGTGCCGATGGTGTTGGCTCGGGATATTATTGACGGCAATTTTGATCCGACGCTGCTGAACAGTCGAGTGGTGTTGGTGGGCGTGGTGGCGGACAGCATTAAGGACGTGTTCCACACCCCCTACTCCAGCACCACCCTTGAATCTAAACCCCCGGTATTCGGGGTGGAAATTCAAGCACAGCTTGTGGCCCAGCTGCTGGATTTAGCTCAAGGGAATCGCCCTTTGATTCAATCTTGGAGCGAAGGGGCAGAAATTATGTGGACCTTGCTGTGGTGCATCGCTGGAGCTGCCCTAGCTGCATTTGGAAAATCGCCTCTGCGGACCTCGGTGTGGGGGGTGGTGGGGGCAGCCCAGTTGGGGGTGTTGGGCTATGTGTGTTTGCTGTGGGGTTGGTGGATTCCGGTGGTGCCGCCTTTGGTGGGAGGGCTGACGACGCTGGTGATTGTAACGGTGCTTAATGCCCAGCAGCAGTATGAACTGGAGCGGTCCAAGGATTTTTTGAATAGCATCATTGCGGCGGTGCCGGAGCCGGTTTTTGTTCAGGACAGTGATCATCGCTGGGTTGTGTTAAATCCTGCCTTTGAGGAACTGGTGGGATATCCCCTGGGTAAGTTGATTAATCAACGTCCAGAAGCGGTGTTGCCTCCGTCCTCCGCTGAGATGTTTCAGGCGCTGGACCAAAATTTAACCCTTCAGGGTAAGCCCCTGTCCCAGGAGTCCCATTTCCTGAATCGCCACGGGCGTGAGTTGACGGTGATTTTAAAGCGATCGCTTCACAGTGATCGGGCGGGAAACTCTTTTTTGGTGGGCACCCTTCAGGACATTACGGCCCAGAAACGGCTGGAACAACGCCTGACTCGTCGGGCCACGGAGCTGAGGCGCTACAACGAACAGCTCCAGCGATCGCACCAAGAGCTACACCATAAAGCCACCCACGATCCCCTAACGAACTTGGGCAATCGTCAATACATTCATCATCAGCTTAGGGAGCTTACGATCCGGTCCCAGGCAGAGCAGGAAACTTTTAGCGTGTTGTTTTTGGACCTAGATGGATTTAAAGCGGTGAATGATCGCTGGGGACACCAGGCGGGGGACGATGTGCTGGTAGAAACCGCTCGACGGCTGGTGGATATTTTGCGGGAAGGGGATGTTATTGGGCGACTGGCGGGGGATGAGTTTGTGGTGGTGTTGCCCAAGGTGCCCTATACCGAGGTGGCGGAGCGGGTCGCCCACAAAATCATTGGCACCATTGCCCAACCCTTCGAAATCGCTGGCGACCATCGCACCAGCAGTTACGGCGTAGATAATGACCAAAATTCTGGAGAGGCGATCGCCCCTAGTCAGACCAATCAGTCGGATATTGCCCACGTCACCGTCAGTGTGGGCATCGCTTTTTTTCCAGAAGATGCCATAACTCCCGACCAGCTAATTGCCGCAGCAGACTACGCCATGTTGTCCGCAAAGAGCAAAGGCAAAAATAATTGCCAGTACTACGAAACCCTAAAGCCCGTGGATTTGGAACACTCTCGCCACAGCCTGGATGCTGAGCCGCTGGAACAGGATGCCCTAGAAACCACCAGCAAAATTCCAACGGCGTAAATTCCATTTATCCAGTTCAGCCGCACTTGACCCCATTTAGCTGCATTCAGATTTGGCAGCCCGTTGTTCATCTAGCCAAGCCTGCAAAATTAATACCGCCGCCAGCCCGTCAATGCGATCGCGATGGAATGCCGGATCAACACCACGATCGCGCAACATTGACTCTGCCGTTACCGAGGTGCACCGTTCGTCCATCCAAGCCACGGGTATTTCCAGGGCATTGGCGAATTTTCTCCCCTGTTTTTTAGTGCGTTGGGCCTGCTTTCCCAACGTACCGTCATGGGCGTAGGGCACCCCAATCACCAACTGCTTAATTTGGCGATCGCGCACCACCGCACCGATGGCATCAATATCCTCCACCATCGTTGTTCGGGTCAGGGTCGGTAGCTCAATCGCCGTTAATCCCAGGCGATCGCACCCAGCCAACCCAATACGCCGTCGCCCAATATCTAGCCCCAGCGCCCAAACCTCATCCATATTTTTGCCTGGTTTTTGCCTAACTTATGCCTAATTTATGCCTAATCTTGATTTCCTTTTAATATCCCATTTACCCTCGCGCCCCATCGCCAATGATCGTTTAAATCACCGCTTTACTCTGGCGATTGCCAAGGGAAATCGTCATAAAAATCTACCCATCCCAGTGCCACCGAAAAGCTTAAGCTATGCTGCGATCAAAGGTGAAATTCACATCACCAAACGTCTAAAAAAGCCATTTCTAACGCCAGCCTCTGCATTTTGGCTCCCTATCTATGACCCGCTTAGAACGACTGCATGATGCCCACCTCGCCGTGGATGGGTATATCAACGTTGCCATCACCGAAATCAAAAAGAACATTGGCTCCCTCGCCATTCTTTTTGGGCTGGCCTATGTGGCGGCTCCCTTTTTTGCGATCGCTCCCTTTTTTGAGGACTTTGTAAACTTTGCAGAAGCTATATCGGTGTTTGGCGATCGCACCACCCCCCCAGACCCAGAGGAAATGATAGCCGTCCTCGAACCGCTTCTCGACACGATTACCCTTCCCGCCAGCATCGTTTTTGTTGTCCTTTCCATCACCTTTACTTGGCTTGGACTCGCCACCGCGGTGGTTATTGAACGTTCTGTTCGCGGCAAACCGATCAATGCACTTCAAGCTTTAGGCACAACCGTACTAAAAGTTCTGGTGGCAATTCTCGTTGGCTTTATCACCACCATTATGTTTGCCCTCGGATTCTTATTGATCAGTGCGGTGTTTATTATTCCCAGCGCACTTTTTGACATGCCTTGGCTGTCGTTACTTGCCGTTATCGGAGCGATCGCGTTCACCATTTACCTCAATGTGTTCCTCACCTTCACCAACTACGCCATCTCCTTACGCGATCGCTCCGTTGACGCAATTTCCTACAGCTTTTCATTAGTTCGTGGGCAATGGGGAAAGACCTGTGGGAAGATTTCGCTGCTAATCTTAATCGGGTTTGGTATCAATGTTTTGGCAAATGTAGGGTTGGGCATAATTGAGTTGATAACAGCCCCATTCCTGCCAATAATGAGCCCTGTGCTTAGCCTTGTGACGCTATTTATTGCTTACGCTTGGACCATAATTTACACCATAATGTTTTTGCATTTCGACTATGTTAGAAACCCGGTCGTCTAGATTTTATAAACGGGATTAGAGTAAAGACTAACTTTAAGTCGCCTTACGACAATATTCTATTCATCCCTGTTTCCTGGATGGCTTAGGGCTATTTAGCCTGGCTTCTCTTGATTGTGTCCAGCGCATCTAATACCAATTCCCTAAATTCCAGCGACATGCAGCCCCTCGCATAGCCAAT
>CALGDE010000068.1 GCA_937883785.1 uncultured cyanobacterium | reverse complement strand
GATGCTGTAAGTCATGGCTAAAAAGGCTTTCACCTACTCTGTCACCCCGTCAGATGCGACGCACACCCACCTTCATAGATTCAACAATTTTTGGAAGATCCTGGCGAATAAAAGGCAAATCTAGCTCCTCCAAAGCCGCCGCCACATAATCATCGGGCTCAGGACACTGTTCCTCATAAAGAGCCAGCGCGGAAAAAATACTTTGGGCATATTCTTCAGTGGGATTTAAATTGCCGCGAATAAAGCTCAGGGGATTATTGATTTCGTGAGCAATGCCCCCCACCATCTTGCCCAGAGCCGCCATTTTTTCCGACTGTACTAACTGGGTTTGGGCTTGCTTTAGATCTTCGTTTTTATCTTCTAGTTCTTGGGTGCGCTCTGCCACCAGCTCTTCCAGCCGCTGGTTCATGGCTTCTAGTTCTACGGCGATCGCCCGTCGCTGGGATACCTCCACCTGTAGCTGAGCATTCACCGCTGCCAGCTCTTCCGGAGTGCGTAACGCCAAAAACTGGGGTAACAGCGTAAACAGGGACGCCGCCGTGTAGCAGGAAATTAGAGCGGTTAAAGCTTGCTCCACCCCCGACAGCCAATAGGCCGGATGCCACAGGGTCCAAATTTCCAGCAGGTGCCCGATACCACACAGAAGAATAAAGCCACCAAACATGGCAAAGAGGCTAAAGGGCAACATTTTCCGCTGCTGGTAGGCAAAGTACACCAGCATAACCGGGATGGAAAAGTAGGCGATCGCAATCAACGCGTCGCTCACCACATGGAGCTGCACCAGAGGCGTTTGCCACAAGTAGCAATTGCCGTGGGGCATGTAGGAAGTGTTTGCAGAGAAAATAAAGGTTTCGAACCAATGCTTAAGTTGTTCGATAAAGGTCATAGCGTGAGTGTTAATAGCCATTAGAGTGCGTCGGCATTGCGTCTAGAAAATGACTTCCAAAAATCAAATTTCGAAACCTGATTTCAGAAAAAATTTCCAGAGCCCCAATGAAGCAGCAATTTTTGCACCCTTAACCAAGAAACCACTGAGCAAGACAATTAAAAGAATCGAATCATACAGCCGTACATCGAGCTCGCCACTGAATCCTTAAGAATTCAGTTTGTAACAGCTTTTAGAGTAGATACTCTCTTGTCCCTAACATGTATTCTTCAAAGGTTGTTGCACTGCGCTTATCAAGGGCGCCGCAACAAAGATGCTAAAGGACAACACCGCCTCTTGCCTTGACTTGGGAATAATGGCAAGAAAAACAGCGGAGATTTAAGGGAATTGCACTTCTTCTCTATTTATACCTCCATCAAAAGACCTAATCTCTCTATCCCAAGACTTAAAAAATAAGACTTGAAAATTGCCATGTTTGACAATGCCGCCACCCAGTCCACCTTTGTTTGGACGCTGCTGTTGTCCATTGGGTTGTTCTTCTTTATTCGAGCGTCTGCAAAGGATCGCATTGAAACGGAGCAGTTTTTAGCCACCCAGCCAGAGGCCGAATTGCGCGACCTATTACGGCAATATTTTGCAGCTCGGTCTTACAAAGTGATTAATCGAGATAAGGAAAACGACAAAGTCACCTTTGAAGGGTTTGTGGCTCCCAGCAAGTTTTTGGCGGGATTACTCAGCGCCCTGGCGGGGGTTGGGGGGCTGTGCCTGGGGTTGGTGATTTCTCTGTCGGTGCCCGAAAGTGGCTACTGGCCCCTGGGGCTGGTGGCGATCGCTCCACTGGCGGGGGTGTTTTACTGGAAAACCTCAGGACGGGTGGAACAGGTTGTACTACGGGTAGAGATTTTGTCGGAAGCCATTGAAACAGAGGCGGGCAAAGCTTCCGGGCGCATCACCGTAAAGGGGCACCGTGACGAGGTGGAGTCTTTGAGATTAGCCCTCGATTTGATAGACAGCTGACTTTAAGATTGCTGACTTTAAGATGACTAATCTTAAATAGGTGGCTGATTTTGCCCTTAACAATTGAATGGTTTAAATCAGTGGCAACTTTACCTTGAGTTAACCTAAGACAGCGTCTTATTGATGCAGCTTATTTTAGGGATTAGTTTAGGGACCGTTATCCGAGGGGTATTGGCGATCGCCAAAAAGGATGCGGGTCAAAATTTTCGATTTTCTGCATATTTTTTCTACGTATTTCTGAGTGAACCTTACGCGGCAGCGGAGCGACTCCACGAAGAGTCCACTGAGAGTCCACTCTCTTGCCACTGCCATTAGCCCATTGCCGTTAAAAGGTTTCTGATGTGCCAGCCATCTTGTCGAAAAAGTAAGGTATGGAACAGGTTTTACTTGATCGCCTTTGGATCTTAATTTGCGCAATCCTTGTTTTTCTAATGCAGGGCGGGTTCCTATGCCTAGAGGCTGGAGCCACTCGGCAGAAAAACAGCATTAACGTTGCCCTCAAAAACATCACCGATTTCGCCGTTTCAATTTTGTTGTTTTGGCTGTTGGGCTACGGGCTGATGTTTGGCATCACTGCCAACGGCTGGGGGACAGATTTTTCCCTGTGGTCGAGAAACATTGGCACCCCTGAAATCGTTTTCTTCCTGTTCCAAGCCATGTTTTGCGGCACGGCGGTCGCCATTGTGTCCGGGGCGATCGCCGAGCGCATGCACTTCCGCGCCTATGTGGTCCTGTCCGCCCTCGTCTCTGGGCTGATTTATCCCGTTTTTGGGCACTGGGCCTGGAACGGCTTACAAAATGGTGCATCCTACGGCTGGCTAGGAAAGCTGGGATTTGTGGACTTTGCTGGCTCCACCGTTGTTCATGGGTTAGGGGGCGGCGTGGCCCTTGCCGCCATGTTGATTATTGGTCCCCGGCGCGATCGCTTCGACAAAAACGGTAGCGTAAGAAGCATTTATGGCAGCGACTTCCCCCGCACCATTTTGGGCGCCCTCATTCTTTGGTTTGGCTGGCTAGGCTTTAATGGCGGCAGTACCCTAGCCTTCGACGACACCGTGCCCCGCATTTTGCTAAACACGGTCTTAGGGGGCGCGGGCGGGCTCCTGTTTCCGCTGCTCATCACCGTTGGGCGCGGCAAGCGGGTGGAGGTGGAGTGGATTACCAACGGCTGCCTGGCGGGATTAGTGTCCGTCACCGCCTGCTGCCATGTGATTACCCCCACAGCAGCCACTGTCGTCGGCGCCATGGGGGGCGTGGTGATGTTTATTTCTGGGCGGCTACTGTTGCGCTGCTGCATTGACGACGCAGTAGGCGCTGTACCGGTGCACCTGGGCGGCGGCATCTGGGGGACCCTGGCGGTGGCCCTATTTGGCAATTCTGAACTAATAGGCACCGGGCTAAGCCCCGTGGTCCAACTGGGGGTACAGCTTCTCGGCGTACTGACAGGGATAGTGTGGGCTGGGGGCGCCACCTTTATTACCCTGTGGGTTATGGCGCGGTTCACCCCCCTGCGGGTTTCGGCACGGGAGGAGCTGCTGGGGCTAAACATCGTAGAGCACGGTGCCCGGTCCGACCTGGTGGAGATGTTTGAGGTGATGAGCACCCACCAGCAAACAGGCAATCTGAGTCTGCGGGTGCCCGCCGAACCGTTCACGGAAGTGGGGCAAATTGCAGCTCGGTACAACGACGTCATTGGAGCGCTGGAACGGTCAACGGCGAAAACCCAGGCCATCATAAACACTGCTTCAGAAGCGATTTTTACCGTTTTCCCCAGCGATCGCACCATCCGCAGCGCCAACGCCGTCGCCTATCAGCTATTTCGCTACGAATCCCATGAGCTGATTGGACGGGCGATCGCTGACCTGTTTGACCTGGAGCAAATGGAAGAGCAACTCAATGCCAGGCAGCTAGGACTCCCACCCGAGGATAATCAACCGGATCAACCTCCATTGCAGGATCGATTTTGGAACAACTTAAGAACCTGGGCCGAGGACGGGCAAATTGTGGAGCTGGTGGGGCGTCGCCATAACCAGCAAACCTTCCCCGTGGAATTGCGGGCAACCACTTACCAACAGGGAAGCCAGGGCACCCTAATCGTCATTTTGAGCGATATTAGCCTGCGCAAATTAAATGAGCGAGCGTTAAAGCAGGCCGCATCAGACTTACAGGTGCGCAACGAACGCCTGACGGCGGCCCTGGAAAGCTTACGCAACACCCAGGCTCAACTGGTGCAAAACGAAAAAATCTCCGCACTGGGGAAAATGGTGGCCGGAATCGCTCACGAAATGAACAATCCCATGGGCTTTATCAGCGGTAACCTGGCTTATCTTCACGAGTACGTAAGCGACCTGTGGAAAATGTTGGCGATTTACGAAGAACATTTGCCCAGCAGTTCACCGAACGTCGATTTAAACATTAGCGAAATCGACCTGGAATTCCTGCGGGAAGACTTACCGAACGTATTGCAATCTATGCACAATGGCGTTGATCGAGTGCGGGCAATTACTAATAGCTTGCGCACTTTTTCACGCCTTGATGAGGCTAGTTTAAAAACCGTTGATCTCCATGAGTGCATTGACAGCACTTTATTGCTGTTGGAGTACTCCGTAAAAGCCAACGAAATTCAATTAATTCGTGACTACGGTAACCTGCCTTCCGTGGAATGTTTTACAGGCAATTTAAATCAGGTATTTTTCAACATTTTGTCCAATGCCATTGACGCTTTGGCAGGACAAAAGGGTCTGCGATCGCCCCTTTTGCTTATGGTATCCACAGAACAAGATGGGGACTCCAGCGTAATTATTCGTATTCGGGACAACGGCAGCGGCATTAGTGCTGAAAATCTGAATCGAATTTTCGATCCCTTTTACACCACAAAAGCAGTGGGCGAAGGCACCGGACTGGGTTTGGCGGTCAGTTATCAAATCGTTGTGGATGAGCACCATGGACAACTAACCGTGGATTCAACTCCAGGGGAATCTACCACGTTCAACATAAGAATTCCCTGCCGCCAAACCCTCAAAACCCGCCCCGGAACCAAAGGCAAGCTAACAATATCCTGAGGACCAGTAGAGCCCCCTCCATTGAATGCGGCAGAATCGACACAGGACGTTAGCACCTTTCACGCCCCCAAAGCCCTGCCAGTTAATCACTGAGCTCGCCTTTCTACAAAGCTCCATCTTCTGTATCCAAGGCAAATTAATCGACATTATAATTCACCGCCAAAGTCAATAAATATATATTTTTAAGATTAATTCTTGACCACTCAAGGCGGGCTCACTATTGACGAAAAAAGGATTGGTATCGTGCGTTCTTTGCGCCTGTCCCTTTAAGTTAGAGTTTTATATAAGAGCTTTAAAAATAGGACTGTACGATAAAAACAGCTTGGGAATATATCGACAGAGAAGCGATCGCCGAAAGCATTAAATCTCAGCGGCGTTGTTGCATAAATAAATCCAGTCATATCAAGGGTTTCAGAAAGTGAGAACTCGGGAAATTCTCTTTTTTTACAGCCTCTGATACGTAAACTCGTTAAGAATGAACGAAAAAAGACTAAAACTTAGCTCTAATCATGCAACAACGCCAATCTCAGCACTAAAACCAGCGCCACATAAAACGGTGCCACAGGTTCGATTGTCTTTTACCTAACTGCGACGCTTACCCGCCGCCCCAATCAGACTATGGTTGCCAAAGCCAACTCAGCCCTATCCAGTCGCCTACAACGGAATCTAAGTCTCTACTCTGCTGGGGGAGTCTTTTTAGTGAGTGTTCTGGTGGCTCTAATTAGTGTTATTCCCCTCTATACCAAGCTTAAAAATAGTCGAGAAAAAGATCTCCAGGCTAACCTTAGTACCCATATTTTTGCCGTTAATCAGTCCCTGGAACGTAAGGTTGATATCGCTGAGCAAATTACCAGCCGAACCCGTGCATATCAACTACTGGACCGATACCTTCAAGGAAAAGCCAGTTTTGAAGAGCTTCAATCATCCAGCACCAAAATTCTAGGGGATGCCCTTGGGCGCACTGAATTCCTCGTGGGCATCAGTCGATTTGATCCCAATCAACAGTTAATTTCCAAAGTAGGACCAGTCGCATTTACCGAGTTAAAAGACACTTTAAAAACCAAAGGTGATAGCCCGACAATTACCGGACCAGTTTCCATTAACGGCAGCCTATATATTCTTATTTCAGCCCCAATTCTTTCCGACACCAATGAGCAGATTGGAACAGATATTGCCACGTTCGAGTTGTCTGAGTTAGAAAAGATAACCAAAAAATCGGGCGGACTAGGGGAAACGGGTGACTTGGTTTTAGCCCAAGAGAATGGCGACGGTCTGGAGTCATTTTTCCAGTTACAGAATGGATCAAAGGAGTTGTCAGAAGGTTTAGTAACGGTCCTCAAGCGGGCGATCGCCCAAGAGAAAAGGGGGCTAGAGCGGCGAGGAGATCAAGTGATTGCCTTCGCTCCCATTTCTAATACCAACTGGGTAAGTGCTTTAAGCATCGATGAGCAAGAGCTTTACGCGTCCGTTAATAGAGATTTGATCCTTGTGGGGCTGTCGGTGCTGATGGTGAGTCTTTCGGCGACCGCGGGAGCAATTCTACTGTTACGCCCCCTAATTAAGCGCGTTACCGATGCCCGTGAATTAGAAAAAGAGATTATCGCAAAAACCCAGGCATTTGAGAATTTGAAGCACACCCAACTTCAACTTGTTCAAGCAGAGAAAATGTCTAGCTTAGGACAGCTTGTGGCGGGCATTGCCCATGAAGTTAATAATCCCATGAATTTTATTTATGGAAACTTATTTCACTTAGAAAGTTCAGTGGATGGGCTCATGGAAACAGTGGATTTCCTAATGGCGCAATATTCCACTGTTCCTCCCCACATTGAGGAGAAATTGGAAGATCTAGACTTTCAATATATCCGAGAAGATTTACCCAGTTTGGTGGGGTCCATAAAATTAGGTTCAGAGCGAATTCGAGATATTATCATTTCCCTCAAAAACTTCTCTCGCTTAGATGAATCAAGTTTGAAGCGGGTGGATATTCATGAGGGCATTGATAGTACTCTGCTGCTGTTGCGAAATCGAACAAAAGCCGATCCCATCTATCCCAAAATCGAAATCATCAAAAGATACGGCTCTTTGCCGGAAATTGAATGTTATTCGGGTCAGGTTAATCAGGTTTTTATGAACATTTTGTCCAATGCAATCGATGCGTTGGAAGCGCGGGTTGACCATGAAAATGCCACCCGTGAAAGTTCCGTTTCCAGCGGCTCCAATGGTGAAGATGCCGACGGTGATGGCGCGGGCAATGTCACTCAAAACGGGCTCTTTTACGGTTCTTTCCTTCCCAAAATCACCATCACGACGGAAATGGGTCGAGACGAAATAGCTGTTATTAAAATCGCCGATAACGGTTTAGGGATATCGGACCATGTGCGCCAAAAACTTTCTGACGCGTTTTTCACCACGAAACCAGTGGGAAAAGGCACCGGTTTGGGGCTGTCAATTAGCTACCAAATTATTCATGAAAATCACCACGGCACTTTGCGCTGCCAGTCCCACCCCAACCAGGGAACGCAGTTTATAATTCATCTGCCGCTGCAACAAACCCCGGTTAGTGTCAAAGGAAAAACCCAGGAGAAAGTCAGGGGTGTTGTGTAGGTTCGCGAGGCTGAATTCGCGACATTGCCTCGCCCCCCCTAAGTCACTGAGGAAAGCTCCCCAAGCAAAGCCTTTAGGACTTGATAAATTCTAAGGCGATCGCCTCAGCGGCCTGTTTTGCCTTTTGCCGCGCCTGCTCCACCGTGTCGCCCTGGGCTAAAGTAACCCCCATACGCCGTTGGGGTCGAGTGCTGGGCTTTCCAAAAAGGCGCACATCGACCCCCGGCTCCGCCAGGGCTTTATGGACGCCGCCGTAAGCGATCGCCTCAGAAGAATCAGACGCGCGGTCTGCTAACACCACGGCGCTTGCCGCTGGGCCGCTTTGGGAAATCACCGGAATGGGCAATCCCAAAATCGCCCGCAAATGCAATTCAAATTCATTTAAATTTTGGGACGTCATGGTAACCATTCCCGTGTCGTGGGGGCGGGGCGATAGCTCAGAAAAAATCGCTTCGGTTTCCGTAATAAAAAATTCCACCCCGAAAATACCGGCGCCCCCCAAAGCGTCAGTGACCGCTTTTGCCTGGGCTTGGGCCGATTCCAACAGCGCCGGAGCTATCGCGGCAGGCTGCCAAGACTCTTGATAATCCCCCCGCTCTTGGCGATGTCCAATGGGGGGACAAAACAAGGTGGGACCGTCCCACTGGCGAATGGTAAGCAAGGTAATTTCCAAGTTGAATTGGATAAATTCCTCCACGATGACCCGGGAGCTTGCCCCCCGTGCTTGGGCGGTGGCATAGTCCCAGGCGGCGGTGACCTCCTCTAGCAAGGTCACGGTAGACTGCCCCTTTCCCGACGATGACATCACCGGTTTCACCACGTTGGGAAAGCCGATCTTTTCAGAAATTGCCACCAGTTCATCGGCGCTGGACGCGTAGCCGTAGCGAGCAGTGCGGATCCCCAGTTCTGAGGAGGCTAGATCTCGAATGCGATCGCGATTCATCGTGTAATGGGTGGCGGCAGCAGTGGGAATCACCGTAATGCCCCGGTCTTCAAACTCCTGGAGTTTTTCGGTGCGAATGGCTTCAATTTCCGGCACGATAAAGTCCGGGCTGTACTGGGCGATCACCGCCTCCAGGGCGTCCCCATCAAGCATGGAAATCACCTCCGCATGGTCCGCCACCTGCATCGCCGGCGCGTCCGCGTAGCGATCCACTGCCACAACCCGGTTGCCCATACGCTGGGCTGCAATCACAAATTCCTTCCCCAACTCTCCAGATCCCAGGAGCACAATGGTTTTCGGCAAAGTTAACGACATCACAAAATAAGCCCACGAGACGATATATCACACAGCACGACGCAGCCTTAGAAAGGGGCACGACAACGCAACGTTACAAACTCGAAAAACCATCGATAACGAACAATACAATCTGTGGCGATCGCCCCGCACCTATAGATAAAGAAGCCAAAATCAACATATCAGCTCAAGGACTCACCGCCTTTTCTTGATAGATTCTGGTAAATTTCAGCCGATCTAACCTCAATTTACACATTTCGTATTGCACACCCGTTTACAACCTGATGTGAGGCTTGTTCCATGGGACTTTTTAGCAACGCCACCGCCAATAAAGAAAGCGATACCTTAAATCTCAGTCCAGCTGAAGCCTTTACGGCTGTTTTAACCACAGCAATGGCTGCCGACGGATATGCCACCGACGAAGAGCTAAGAATACTGCGCGATAACTTATTTTCCATGCAGCTTTTTAAGCCCCTCGATGAGGAAGCTCGTCTACATATGTTGGAGCGGGTATTAAAGCTGCTGGAGAATCCTGGACCGGAGGCGCTGCTGGTGGGTGCCCGGTCGGTGCTCGAAGCAGAGCTGCGGGAAACGGCATTTGCCATGGCTGCAGATATGGTGACCAGCGACGGCGACTTAGCTGAGGAAGAGCAGTCTTATTTGAACAGCCTTAGGGATACGTTGGACGTCAACCAGGACATGGCAGATTTGCTGGTAACTGCGATGACAATTAAAAACCGAGGGTAAAAAAATTGAGGGGAAAGATAAAAGCTAAGGGGGTGTTACTGACCTGTTATTTGAATGTCATTACAACAACAGCCCCTAAGTAACACCGCCCCCAAGTAACACCTCTAAGCGAAACACTCCAGATTTTGCGATCTGCTGTGCATTTGGTTAAGTTCTGAGCGTATTTCTGGGTGCAATTCTTGGCGTACGATACCGTTGCGTGCAGTATTTTTGCCGTATCTATGTGCCCTGAGGGATTTACGGGTAGAATTCAGACCTAGACTTGCTAAATATCTATCTGTTTCCCTTTTCGGTGGAACCTAGGTGGCATTGGAGCAAGTCATGGGGGCTTAGGAGATAAAAGCTGAAAGCTAAGGACAGTTATGGGCGCAACCATTGAGCAAATTGGCGGCTATTTAAGTAATCGCGGTTGGGAATACAAAATTGACCGCGATCGCAGTTGTATTGTCACCGCCGTCCAAGCCGACAACTTGGAAGACTTTATGATTGTGGCCCAGCTTGATGAAGACGGCGAATTCTTTAAGCTATTCGCCCCCCACGTTATTACGGGCATTCAGGACAATCCCCACAAAAACGCCATTTTGCAAACCATGTTGAGCATTTCCTGGGAAACCAAAATGCTGCAATGGGAGTACGACCCCTCCGACGGGGAAATTCGCGCCATGATTGAATTTCCGTTAGAGGACTCCACCTTGACGGAGCGCCAGTTTAACCGCTGCCTAACGGGCTTGATCCAGATTGTGGACGACTTTGCTATGCCTCGGCTGCACCAGGTAATGGAAACGGGGGTGGATCCTGGCGACGAAGAGGCGGGCGAACGGCTGCTGTTGGCCCTCCAGCAAGAAATGCCTGGGCTATTGGGGGTTTTGGAGCGGGCCATGGAGGCGCGGAAGAAGCGAGGGCAATTTCCGTCCTCTGATTCATCTCCGGAGTAAAGATCCGAAGTTCCGAAGTGAAGATATGGCGGCGTAGGACAGTTTTTGGGGAAACGTGGGGTTCGGGATTTTCTCCTTTCTTTAAATCGCTGCCCTCGCGGTTACTGCGATAGGATCTCCTATATTTAGGTGCCAGAGCTGTTTTCTGGCGTTGTCCCTGGGGAGTTTTAGCGCAGTATGACCTTGGCGTCTGAGAATTTTGTAACGCTGGCGATCGCCGCCATCGCCGTTGGCATTTTAGGTTGGGGATTTGCCCGATCCCGTCCCTTCGGCAAAGTGGGGTTGTTGGCCTGGCTCCAGTCCGTATCGTTGATGCTGCCGTGGCTAACGTTTTTCACCCTGTTTGCGCTAGGAATTTACGTGAACCTGGTGGGCGTGCTGGTGCTGCTGGGGATGTCTACGGGAATTTATATTTATCTGGGCAAGCGGCTGCGCACCATAGCGAAGGACTTGCCTCCCAGCGCCGTGCCTAAATGGCGATCGCAACCCCTATCAGCGGAAGCCGCCTCCTCAGACGCCACTGATCCAAACGATCCTGGGAAACCCATGCCCCAGGGAATGCCCGTCACCCCAGGGCTCGCGCCTATGCCCCAGGAAGATATCGACCTTATAAAGGGCATTTTTGGCATTGATACGTTTTTCGCCACAGAAACATTGCCTTACCAAGAGGGGGTTATTTTTAAAGGCAATTTACGGGGGGAGCCGGCGGAAACCCACGCTGTGCTATCGACCAAACTTAAGGATTTGGTGGGCGATCGCTACGTGCCATTTTTGGTGGAAGGTCCCGACAAGCGCCCCACGGTCATCGTGTTGCCGGAGACGGTAAAACCCGCCCAGCGCACCAACATCCAAAGTATTCTGGCGGTGGTTTTGGTGATCGCCACCGTCCTCACCACCTTCGAAGCCTCTGGCTTAATCCAAGGGTTCGACTTCTTTTCCGAACCGTCTCGCTGGCAAGAATGCGTACTAATTGCCGGTGGGCTGTTGACCATTTTGGGCGTCCACGAAATTGGACACCAAGTTGCGGCGCGGAAAGTGGGCGTCGAGTTTAGCGGTCCTTACTTTTTGCCGGTGATCCAAATCGGCTCCTTCGGCTCCCTAAACCGGTTTTTATCGTTTATCCCCAACCGCCAAGCCCTGTGTGATGTGGCGATCGCTGGTCCCCTAGCCGGCGGAGCCCTATCCCTACTGATTTTGCTGATTGGCTTAGAAACCTCACACCCCGGCAGCGCCTTCCAGCTACCCTCAGGCTTTTTCCAAGCGTCTGCATTGGTGGGCACCCTCGCCAAACTGCTCCTGGGGGAGAACCTACAGCAAAGCGTTGTGGACGTGGATCCCTTTGTGATTATTGGCTGGCTTGGACTAGTCATCACCGCCATCAACGCCCTTCCCGCCGGACAGCTCGATGGCGGACGCATTGTGCAGGCGATTTACGGTCGTCGCACCGCCCGCATTACCACCGTCCTCACCATCGGCGTCCTGGTGCTGGCATCCTTTGCCACCCCCCTGGCTTTGTACTGGGCGCTGGTGGTGGCATTCCTACAGCGCGACCTGGAACGCCCCAGCCTAGAAGAGCTGTCTGAGCCCGACGACGCCCGCGCCGCGATCGCCCTGTTGCTACTATTTCTCACCGTCGCCACCTTGCTGCCCCTGACCCCCAGCCTCGCAGGCACCCTAGGCATTGGTGGCTAAGGCGTGCATCAATAAACGCCAGGAGAAGACGCTAGAAAATGCAAGAAACCCTATGCAGTGGGAGTACGCGCTTTTTTAAAAGCAAGAACGACTAAGGCTGTCCCCATAACTCCTAACTAAGGATCCAGTCGAAAACCGCCCTAGGGGCGTTACTCGTACAAAGGACCTTATGGAGCTGTCGCCCCTGACTTATTTCTTAGGTCAGGGGCGCTGTATTTAGAGAACTAAATTTAGCGAACTAATTGGCAAAATTCCGACACTATCCGGAGACATATTTGGAGCACTGCCTGGGGAAAGACATTAATCAAAAGTATATAAGCAGCCAACTTTAAAAAGTAAAACTTATATTCTGCATTTAGCATTGCGTCCTAAATTTCGCCACTCAACGTCATTTTTTAGTGACTTTAGAGATAGACTAAATCACATGGAGGTCAGGGCTTTCATAGGATTATGCCTATGGATAGATGGCACCAGGGCGCAATTATTTTTTTCTCGGTTCTCCTTTAAAGGCAGTCAGCTAATACGCTTTGTCGGCGCAATTAAGGGCGATCGCTGGAGTGAAATATCCTCTGAGGCAACGCGCTCTAACGCAAAAACGGCGGTGATCTACCGTTGATTTACATCTGTGGCTAGCCACCGGGAGTGAAAAAATCCCCCTATGCCATCGTCTTGTCCACCCGGTTTTAGAAGGAGGAATTACACCGTGACTTTTCTGTCCGAATTTGGCGCTTTATTTCTGGACAAATTGCAGTCCCCCACCCTCGGCTTTTTAATCGGCGGTATGGTCGTCGCCGCCGTGAACAGCCGCCTGCAAATTCCAGAGGCCGTTTATAAATTCATCGTTTTTATGCTGCTGATTAAGGTGGGACTCAGCGGCGGTATTGCCATCCGCAACACTGAAAATTTGGTGGAAATGCTCCTACCCGCCCTATTTGCCACCCTTACAGGCATCGCAATTGTATTTATCGGGCGCTACTCCCTGGGGCTGTTGCCTAAGGTAAAAATGATGGATGCGATCGCCACCGCTGGGCTATTTGGTGCAGTCAGTGGTTCCACCCTCGCCGCCGCCCTCACCTTGCTGGATTCGGAGGAGATGTTCTATGAGCCTTGGGCAGCAGCGCTATATCCGTTTATGGATATTCCTGCGTTGGTAACGGCGATCGTCCTGGCCAGCATTTACGCCACTAAACAGCGGCAAGCAGCAGAAGCTCGCCTTAATCAAGGGGAATATTTTGACGATCAGCAGCCCCCCCAGCCGCAAAATACCCGGATCAAAATTTGGCCCATCATTCAGGACAGCTTGCAAGGATCAGCCCTATCCGCCCTATTACTTGGGCTTGGCTTAGGTATTTTGACCGATCCCACCAGCGTCTACGACAACTTTTTCAACCCTGCCTTTCGCGGTTTGCTGTCTATTTTGATGTTGGTGATGGGGATGGAAGCAGCAGCACGCCTCGGCGAGCTACGTAAGGTGGGACAGTGGTATGCCATTTACGCCTTCATCGCTCCGTTGCTCCACGGTTTCATTGCGTTTGGCTTCGGGATGATCGCCCACCAGATTACAGGATTTAGCTACGGCGGCGTGGTGATTCTAGCGGTGATTGCGGCATCCAGCTCCGATATTTCGGGACCGCCTACCTTGCGCGCCGGTATTCCCAAAGCAAATCCTTCTGCTTATATTGGTTCGTCCACGGCTGTGGGAACCCCTGTGGCTTTAGCGTTGGGGATTCCCCTTTATATCGGGCTCGCCCAAACCTTGATGGATATGGCGGGTTAAAGATGGCGGATTAAAAATGAGTGACGGCTAGGACCGGTATTGACGCTGTCGTCTGGAATATTGCCTTAACTTGTTCAAGTTTCTGTGATTTGCAGTGCGACAGCTAGCCGTTTAATTCGCAATTTCAATTTGCCATCGATTTCAATTCGCCATCCAAGTGACAGTGCACGGGCACAAGTAAGTAAAGACGCAAGTACACACAAGCAGAAACACAAAACACAAAGCTAGAGAGGTAAAGTTCCTATGGGAAGACAGGCTTATATGCTCGTTATTGTTACGGAAAAGCTGCTGTTAAAGCAGGTGGCTAAAGTTATTGATGCCGCCGGGGCCACGGGTTATACGGTGGCGGCGGCTGGTGGCAAAGGTAGCCGTAATGTGCGATCGTCGGGGCAGCCCTCCGTGGGCGATAGCTTTTCGAATATTAAAATTGAGGTGCTTACTCCCACGAAGGAAATGGCGACCATGATTGCGAACAAGGTTGCCGCAGAGTTCTTTGAAGACTATTCAGGCATTGCCTACGTATGCAATGCGGAAGTGTTATTCGCCCACAAGTTCTAACAAATCCAATAAAAGCTCTGAAAAAACTAGATAGGTTTGGCGATCGCTTCACTGAGACGATCGCCTTTTTTATAAAACCCACAATTCAAGATTCAAAATTTCAAAATCCCAACCACCGCCCATCAAAATTTCTGCCTAGGGAAAAAATTGACGTGCAGCAGATTGGGAAGCCTTCTTGGATCCATTATTTTTAATGTCGCTATTTTTAAAGCCGTTATTCTTAAAGCCATTATTCTTCGAGCCGCCGCTCTGTCGAGGGAAAGTGGCCACCGGTGCAGCGGACTCCCGAGCCGCCCGCGTTAGCAGCCCAGCCAGAATGCAGCTTGCCAACATGGAACTGCCGCCATAGCTGAAAAATGGCAGCGGCAAGCCAGTGGTGGGCAGCCCCCCAGTGGCCACTCCCACATTCAACAGAGACTGTCCCACCAAAAACACCACGCTGCCCGTTGCCACCAATCGCACCGTGACACTTTGGGTCTTCACCGCTACCCACAGCCCCACGCCACCGTACACAGCAATTAGCCCCAGTAGCAGCAAAGAGCCCACCAGCCCAAATTCCTCGGCGTAAACGGAAAAAATAAAGTCCGTATATTGAATGGGCAAATTGGCTAGCTTTTGTTTTGAAAGCCCAAATCCCGTGCCCCAAACGCCGCCGGAGCCGATCGCCATTAAACTTTGCACCAGCTGATAGCCGTTGCCTTGGGGATCTGCCCAGGGATTTAAAAACGCAATAATCCGTCGTTGCTGATAGCTGCGCAGGCTGATGCTAATCACCGCCAGCAACCCTCCCCCCAGCGCTGTTCCCCATAAATACGTCAACGGCAACCCCGCCGCTAGGGACACCAACCATAAGCTAATGCCGCACAGGCTGGCAGTGCTCAAGTTGGGCTGTAGCAAAATTCCGATAAGGGCGATCGCCACCGACCCTAGCCAAAACCACCGCTGGCGATCCCGCAACCGATCCCACTGCCCCAGAGCCATTGCCGAATGTAGCACCAACATTGGCTTCAGCAACTCCGACGGCTGAATCGGAACCGATCCCACCAGCACCCAGCGCACCGCACCATTCACCTCGTAGCCCACCCCCGGAATCAACAGCCCCCAAAGCACCACCAACGCACACATCACCGCCCAAGGAGCCCCCCGCAGCCAAACCCGCAGCGGCACCACCGCAATCACCTGCATCAGCACCAAACCAATGCCAATCCAAATCAACTGGCGCTTGCAGTAATACAATCCGTCCCCATAAGCCAAATCCGCACTGGCATAGGACGCCGACAGCAACACCGCCCAGCCCAACACTATCCACAGCAGCGTCAGCCACCGTAATACCCGCGCTTCCGCCGCCCAGCCCTTAATATTTTTCCTAAACTGCCTGAGCGATCGCCACCAGCCCATCACCGTCTCCCATGCCCATCAATGCAAAACCGCATGCTTTCGTAAAACACCTTAAGGTTAACGCCCTAAACTGCTCGTAAAAAACACACGGTGAAAGGCTAAATCCGCATCAGCGTAAATCTGCCTTCGCAAAAAAGATTCAAAACTACTGGCAACAGCCTAGGACAACCCAGTGTTCAAACCAGGCTTACCCGTAGCCAGCTCAACCTTCACAATCTTGCCACCCATCTTCATAATGCGCTGCTGCTCAGTAAACCAGTTGTCGTAAGGCACCAACTTCGTAAAGTAAGTATTCTGCAACTCACGCTGGGTACGAATCCGAGTTTGACTGGGCACACAAGCCGTCACCTTAAACATACGCATAGGATCGCCTCTCCAACACTCTCTAAAGACTCTAAAGAAATTCCCAACCGAACCAATAAACATTGGGGTCTGAGATTAGAAGAATCTTGTCCGGCACACCAAGCAAGCTTCGTGTAGCACCCTCAAAAACCCCACCTTATCTCAGACCCCACATCAACCTTGCCTTAACTCAGAAGGAAAACCACAACCACAACCCTCTGAATCAAACCAAAATCAACGACAATCTAGCTAATGCCAGAGCAAATGTAGTCAAAGTAAACGCCCATTTCCTTGCCAGCGTCAGCGCCAACAATACTAGCGGTCACTTCTTTCATCGCCTGAATAGCTTGAACAGTGGAGCCGATGGGCACACCCAAGGAATTGTAAGTTTCCTTCAGACCGTTCAATACGCGCTCGTCCAAGATGGACACGTCACCAGCCAACATAGCGTAGGTGGAATAGCGCAAGTAGTAATCCAAGTCGCGAATGCAAGCAGCATAGCGACGAGTGGTGTACATGTTGCCGCCAGGACGGGTCACATCAGAGTAGAGCAAGGACTTAGCCACAGCGTCCTTAACAATCTGAGCAGCATTTGCGCTGATGGCATTTGCCGCGCGAACTCGAAGCTCACCGCTAGCAAAATAAGCCTGTAGTTTCTCCAAAGCAGATGTATCCAGGTACTTACCCTGCACATCAGAGGAGTTGATAACCGAAGTAATTGCGTCTTGCATGGTCGTTATAAAAAAACGCGATGTTCAAATGATTAAAATCAGCAAAAAAGTTTGTTTCCCTAGGGAAACGCCCTAGGCTTTCGCTGAACTTACTGCATTGCACCTGCAACGTAGTCAAAATAAGCGCCTGCCTCAGCAGCGTCGTCACCGCTCATCAAGCCGGTGGCAACACTCTTCATTAGGCGAACACTCTCAGCAACAGCCTCAATGGAAGTGCCCAAAGAACGATACATCTCGGTAACACCTACCAAACCAATCTCTTCGATGGGGGTAACGTCACCAGCAACTACGCCGTAGGTCACCAAACGCAGGTAATAATCCATGTCGCGCAAGCAGGTAGCGGTCATCTCCTCACCATAGGCGTTTCCACCGGGAGAGACCACATCGGGGCGCTTTTGGAATAGCTGATTACCAGCCTCCTTCACAATGCGCTCGCGACCTTCAGTCAAAATTTGGGCAATACGTAGACGCTGGGCGCCAGTGGTAACAAAAGCCTTAATACGATCTAGTTCGCCAGGGCTAAGGTAACGAGCCTCAGCATCGGCATTCACGATCGACTTCGTGACGATACTCATTGTTAATGAACTCCTCCGAAAGGAAATATTCGACTGGGGATACTAAAAATTTAGCCATTGCTAGCCCCCGGCTTTTCATCATAAAACCAATTCCAACTGCTGAGGAGATATTAAAAATTAATCGTATTCAGACAGGGGTGCACTATCAAAATGAGAGGGCACATGGTTAGCGAAAAAAAGCCAAAACCCTTGTAGAGAGCCACACTAGCCAAATTATTGCTTCGCCAAATCATTCCCCATTCTCGGGCATTGGTCCCCACTCCTCAGAAAGCATTAATAGTTTTTAATATTTCCATTAATCTTTATGGGGGCACCACTGACTGAAGTGTAATGGGTTCGTCTTTTCGGCAAAAATGGCAGCCCATGGGAGCCGTACCCACAAAAAATACAGCTCAACTGTAAGCGCTGAACTGCATTGTGAGTCAGTATGTTCGTCTCCTGCTCACCAGCATGGCAGGTAGCACTGGGGTCCTCTAGAGGCAGGCGCCGGTAAAAACAAAGACGCTCGCTTCTAACTTCTAAACTTGCCCTTAGTCTAAAGCTTCTGCTCCACCGCAAACCTCAAGAATCTCCTGTGTAATGGCAGCTTGACGAGCTTTATTGTAAGACAAGGTCAAAGTATTCATCAAGGTGCTAGCGTTGTCGCTGGCGTTGCTCATGGCAGTCATACGGGCAGCAAGCTCACTGGCGGCTGATTCCTGTAGCGATCGCAATAGCTGATTATTCAGATATAACGGCAGCAAAGCGTTTAAGATTTGCACCGGATCTTGCTCAAAAAGCATATCCCGCGGGAAAGGCTTAACCTCGCTTGTGACCGCTGAACGCTCTACCTCAAAATTACCGCCGTTGCTAGTCAAACGGAAGATTTCATCATCTTGCGCTTCAAGACCCTGAGGATCCAAAGGCAGCAACGTTTGCACCACAGGGCGAGAGCTAATTAAAGAGACGAACTTCGTATAAACCAGCTCAATCCGGTCCACAGAACCCGACAAAAACTCCGATAGAAGCTCATCAGAAATCTTAGAGGCCTCTGCTGAGTTTGGAATCTGCTCCAAATTTTCGTAGGTGGCGCTGATCTTGTAATCGCGGCGGCCAAAGTATTGAGCAGCCTTAGTGCCCACTACAATAAGCTGGCAGTTAAGCCCTTCCGCCTCGATTTCCCGCACACGGTTCTCAGCCCGGCGAATCACATTGCTGTTGTAAGCGCCGCACAAACCGCGATCGCCCGACACCACCAGTAACCCAACAGTCTCCACTGGGCGCTGCTTTAACAGCTCCAAGTCAGCGTCCTCAAACTTCAGCCGAGTTTGCAAGCCGTACAGAACCTGAGCAAGCCGGTCAGCAAAAGGACGAGTCTTAGTTACCTGGTCTTGAGCGCGACGTACTTTTGCCGCCGCCACCAGGCGCATTGCTTCAGTAATTTTTTTGGTATTTTTGACCGACTGAATACGGTCACGAATTGCCTTGAGATTAGCCATGGGGACTGTCCTAAATTACTCAGCCATCAACTATTTGGCTGACGAGACTCAGCCACACAGGGATCAGCAGCGACCATCGAAAGCCGCCACTGACCCGGATACCGTGGGTACTATACAGATGCCAAGAAGGTTTGCTTGTACTCGACCAGCGCTTCTTCCAAAAGGGTCTTGGCTTCATCAGTCAAGACCCTCTCAGATCCGATGATCTCCAAGTACTTAGCTTTGCTGGTGCTTAGGTAGTTCCGCAGACCGTTAGTGAACTCAGACACCTTGTCAACGGGAATTTCATCCATAAAACCGTTGATACCACCGTAGATTACAGCTACCTGTTCAGCCACACTCAGAGGAGAGTACTGGGGCTGCTTCAAAAGCTCCCGCAAGCGCTGACCTCGCGCCAACTGATCCTGGGTCGCCTTATCCAAATCAGAAGCAAACTGAGCAAAAGCTTCTAGCTCTGCAAACTGGGCTAGCTCCAGCTTCACCTTACCGGCGACCTTCTTCATCGCCTTGGTTTGGGCTGCCGAACCGACTCGGGATACGGACACACCAGCGTTTACAGCCGGGCGCGCACCGGAATTAAACAGGTCAGAAGACAAGAAGATCTGACCGTCGGTGATAGAAATTACGTTGGTGGGGATGTACGCCGAAACGTCACCAGCTTGGGTCTCAATAATGGGCAGAGCCGTCATGCTACCGCCGCCCAACTCGTCACTTAACTTGGCGGCACGCTCTAGCAAGCGAGAGTGGAGATAGAAAACGTCTCCAGGATATGCCTCACGACCGGGCGGGCGACGTAGTAGCAAGGACATCTGGCGATAGGCTTGAGCCTGCTTGGACAGGTCATCGTAAATCACTAAGGTGTGCTTACCTTTGTACATGAAGTACTCGGCGATCGCAGCTCCGGTGTATGGAGCCAAATACTGTAAAGTTGCCGGGTCGTTCGCGTTTGCCGCCACCACAACGGTGTAGTCCAAAGCACCACGATCTTGAAGCACGCCCACAACCTGAGCCACCGTGGAAGCTTTCTGCCCAACGGCAACGTAAACGCAAATTACGTCCTCTTCCTTCTGGTTAATGATGGTGTCAACGGCAATGGAAGTCTTACCGGTCTGGCGATCGCCAATAATCAACTCCCGCTGTCCCCGACCCACAGGAATCATGGCGTCGATAGCAGTAATTCCCGTTTGCATCGGCTCACATACCGACTTCCGGGCAATAATTCCAGGAGCCATCGACTCAATTAGCCGAGCGTCGGTAGCCGCGATATCACCCTTGCCGTCAATGGGACGAGCCAGGGCGTCAACCACGCGCCCCACAATTGCATCACCCACAGGAATCTCAGCAATACGCCCGGTAGCTGTTACGGAACTACCCTCCTGAATGCTGCGACCGTCCCCCATCAGTACCGCGCCCACATCGTTTTCTTCCAAGTTCAGGGCGATACCAATGGTGCCGTCTTCAAACTCCAACAGCTCACCAGCCATCACGTTTTGCAGACCGTACACACGGGCAATACCGTCACCAACCTGCAACACAGTACCCACGTCGGACACTTTCACGTCTTGGTCGTACTGTTCAATTTGCTGCTGAATAATGCTGCTAATTTCGTCGGGTTTAATTGCAATCATGTCTACGACTCGCTGGTTATTTTATTTAAGTGTTTGGTGTTGGAGTTCTAGCCAGACTTCGGCAGTCAGAAGTTTTATAGGGTCCCTCAACCCTAAACGGGAGAGCTTAGGCTCAAACCAATGCGGCGGAGCTGGCCTCGCAAACTGGCGTCAACCACCTGGGAGCCCACCTTGATAATGACGCCGCCCAACAAAGACGGGTCAAGTTGAGTCTCAATTTCAACCTTTTCAGCGCTGGTCATTGACTTAACACGGTCAATCACAGCAGTGCGTTGCTCATCAGAAAGCTCAACTACGGAAACAACTTCTGCCAAAACCGTATTGGTTGCTTCTCGATAAAGCGCCTGAAACTTGCGGCAAATTTCTTCTAGAAGGGCAATGCGCTTACGATCAACTAGCAATTTCAAAAAGGTGCCCACAATTGGATGCAAACCTTTTTCTGCCAGTTTTGCCAGAACGCCTTTCTTCGCGTCTGGGTCCACAAAAGGATTTGCCAAAAATGCTTCAAACTGCTCAGAGGCACTAATAGCTTCCCGCAGGCTTGCCGCATCTTCCGCAAACTTGTCTACGGCATTGTTGGATTGAGCCAAGGACATTAAAGCCTGAGCATAGGGCTCAGCAATACCAGAAATAGTCGTGGAGTTTGTAGCCATCTCTAATTCCCTCCACCAACTAGTTCAATACTTTTGTCAACCAAGCCACGCTTTTGCTCATCGCTCAGCCCAACTTTAATCTTGCTCTCAACCTCAACCAGGGCTTTGGCGATCGCTCGCTGCCGCAGTTCAGAAATCACCCGCTCCTGCTCAGAAGCCAGGTCGCGAGACGCATCAGACTTCATACGCTCCACCTCAGTCTTAGACTTGGCGAGAATATCTTCCTTAACACGCACCGATGATTCACGGGCTTTAGCCACAATACTTTTCGCCTCTTCCTGGGCCGCCGCCAACTTCTTTTGCTGTTCCGCTAAAGATGCTGCTGCTTCCGCTTGGCGAGATTCAGCTTTAGAAATAGCAGCTTCAATGTCTGCCTTACGACTCCCCAGAAGGTTTCCTAGAAATCCTTTTCCGAAGAAGAAAAGAACGCCCAGAACGATAGCCAGGTTAATTAGGTTGGTCTCCAAGATGTCGAAGTTAATCCCAACACCCTCGTTAGCAAGGACCAACGAACCTAAAACATTGCCGTGAATCGGTAAATTGTAAAAAATATTTTGACTGTACATAACCGACTCAACTCAACTCATATCCAAGAAGCTTTTTGACGATTTGCCGACTTAGGGTATCAACTTGAGCATCTAGGGTAGCGATCGCCACTTCCTTCTGCTTATCAATTTCACCCCGAGCCGTCTCTCGCTCCGCTTGGGCTTGCTGTTGAGCTTCAGTCAGTGCCTTTGATGCCACTGCCTGAGCCTCAGCCTGAGCCTCAGCAACAATATCTTGAGCTTCTCGACGAGCACTGGACAATGCGTCCTCATACTCCTGAGTCATCCGCTCAATCTTTGCAACTTGCTCTTGGGATCCCACTTGCTGATTGCGAATATAGTCAGCCCGCTCATCAATGGCTTGACCTAGAGGCTTATACAAAACCGCGTTTAGAATCAGAGCCAGAATTACAAACTGAACTGCCATTAATGGCATTGTGGCGTCAATATCAAACAAGCCACCCGACTCAGCCGCCTCTTCAACGGCAAGAATTGTCGGTAAAGCAATGTGCAGCATTCACTCTTACTCCTAAACTCCAGTTAAAACCTCTTACTACAGGGCAAGTTTGGATGTGACTGGCATGAAACTGACTCGATTTTTACTGTTTAAAAACTCAAATTACATAGAATTTGACTAGCGGAGTTATGCCATGAACTCAACATAGGAAATATCCACTATTTGATTCCAAACTAAAGGGAAGGGCATTCACAAAAGGGGAAACACCCTTCCCAAAAATCAGATACAGCTTGTTAGCCACAGCCTTCTCGCCATAACCTAAAGTTGCGGCAACTTATCTCTACTTACGCGAAAGGGTTGGCAAATAGTAGAACCAAAGCCACAACCAAACCGTAAATAGTCAACGCTTCCATAAACGCCAAACTTAGCAGCAAGGTGCCGCGAATCTTACCTTCAGCTTCGGGCTGACGAGCAATACCTTCTACAGCTTGACCAGCAGCATTACCTTGACCAATGCCAGGGCCAATAGCGCCTAAACCAATTGCCAAAGCGGCAGCCAAAACGGAAGCAGCAGCGATAATAGGATCCATGTCTAAACTATCCCTTTCCTTGTTGTGTGAAAAATTTAATCGTTAGTTACCGAGGTTATTCATGCTCTCCATGTTCCTCCATCGCTTCCCCAATGTAGGTTGCTGCCAGTGTGGCAAAAATCAAGGCTTGAATCGCACTTGTAAACAGACCCAAAAGCATTAGTGGAACCGGTATAAAAAGAGGAACCAGGAAGACTAGCACTGCCACCACCAGCTCGTCCGCTAGGATATTACCAAACAAACGGAAACTTAGTGATAAAGGCTTGGTGAAATCCTCAATAATTTTGAAAGGAACCATAATTGGCGTCGGCTGGGCATAATCCGCGAAGTAACCCAGTCCTTTCCGACTTAGTCCTGCATAGAAATAGGCAAGGGACGTTAAAAGCGCCAACGCAATCGTTGTGTTGATGTCGTTGGTTGGAGCTGCCAGCTCACCAGAGGGCAGTTCCACCAGCTTCCACGGAATCAAAGCTCCGCCCCAGTTGGACACAAAGATGAATAGAAACAAGGTGCCAATAAAGGGAACCCAGTTTCGATACTCTTTTTCCCCAAGCTGAGTTTTTGCCAGGTCGCGAATGAACTCCAAGGCATATTCCATGAAGTTTTGCATGCCGCTGGGGACACGCTGCACGTTCCGTGTAGCTAAGATGGAGGCAACAATCAAGGCACCCATAACAACCCAAGACGCCAGGAAGACCTGACCATGAATCTTGAAGTTGCCAACGTGCCAATACAGGTGCTCTCCAACTTCCAGTTCAGCTAGCACGTTGGTGATAGGAAGTGGGAAAAAGTTGGTCATAGCAGTGTGGTCTTACAGCTAGCTTAGAAAACCAAAATGACAGTCATAACAATTACGATGTCCCAGTAGATTCAACGCTTCGAAAAGCCAGGAATCTAAACGTCGGGATTCACAATTGCACGCAAAGTGTACAGGATTAGGGCAAACTTATAGCTTAGAAAGCCGAAAAAGATAGGCAAAATTTCTAGATTCTCTAGCTTTGAGGCGATCGCCACAACGCCCACCAACAAAGCCAGTCGAGCCTTACTAAAGCGACTAGAACCAACGCCAATCCTTTCTACGTCTTTTGCCAGCATTCGGATGTAGGCCAAGCCAACAATCGCTCCCAACAAGTAGTTAAGAGCAGTGTTGAGTCCATAGGTAAAAAACACTGCCACAAAAATCACGGCAGAAGATGCCGCAATGATAACTAGCAGGCTGTTTCTCAACTGGTAGAAGTCAGCCATACCGTTGGCGCTGTCCGAAGACTCTTCCAACTGCTGATCTAACTCTTGGCTGTTGTCCACTTCAACTTTGGCAGAAGACGGCACTTCGTTTGCAGTCCTGATTAACGGAGATTCCATAGAAAGTCAGGGACTTTTTCAAAAGGTCAAAAACCGGTACACAAGTAAAAGCAATCCAGCGCTAACCTTCAGTACCTCAACTGTGCTTACCAGTAGCCTTACAAACAAATGACAAGCTTTCCAATTCTGGCACGCCCTGAGTTCTAAGCCACGAGAATAATATCACGCAGGGGGAGTTAACTCCGGGCGATATTAACAGGCGCCATCAGTAGGCGGTAATGGGTGTTTAGGGCGCTGACAAAGGACACAACAGGGTGAAATCAGTGTGGCACTTGGGTTGTCATTGGCTAAGTCCCCAAACAACGGAGCATGAGGATGGTGGCCTCGGGCACTTTCATCTTGGTGTACTATTCACTGTTTAAGAAAGCCTAGAGCTTAGGGGCTGTCATCCTTTAAATCTCAAAGCCACGAAGGTTTCAACCCCTAGCGTTTTTGGTTTTGAAAGGGCGTGGATTAACCACTGGGCGAGACTTCTGGCGATTAATCGATGGCACGCTCTAGAACACAGTATCTAGTTAATGACATGCCCTAAACAGGGGGAGTCAGAATCAGCAGTTGCTGGGTCAGCAACTGGCGAACGGTGCTGAGATCAAAGTTGGAGCCGTCGGGAATGTGTAGGGAGTCAATGAGCTGCCCTACGGTTGTGGTGCCGGGGTTAGCGTCACAGCCTTGGAGGAATTGGAATTCTAAGTCGTTGGGTTTGACAATTTGATAGTCCGGATTGAAGAACGCTTGTCCCGGCCAGCCATCTAGGCAGGGATTGATTTGGGGGATAGCGTTGAGCAGAGTCGTGTCGTCGGACCAGTCGGTGACGGTGAATGGGGGGCGTGCCAGGAAAAATTCGTAGTGGCTAATGCTGCCGGGGTCGAGAATTTCAATAAGGCGGTAGCGATCGCGTTCTGGCAGCTGCTGAGCCCGCTCAATCAAATGGGGCGCCTTATCAATTAGCCGGTTCAAGGTCCAAATTTTAGGATTAGAGAAACCGAGGAATTCCAGCCCAGAGGCCTCAATTAGGTCGAATAGGGTGTTGACGTTGTAATCCACCTCTTGGGGGTGAACGTACATATCGGCAAAGCATTCATCCTTGGTGTTTTCCATGGACCAACGCTCCTTTTCCCGCCGCACTAGGGCGCTATGTTCTGGCAGAGTACTAAACAGGTCGCGACCAATTTTCACGCCGTCTTCATAGGGATTTTCCGGAGCGCCATCGCTAGGGCAGTTGCGAATCAGAGCGATCGCCTCTTGCATTAGCTGGATTTCCCAGCGCCCCAGCTCCCCGTAAACAAACACGTGCATAATGCCGCCGGGAGCCAGCTTTTTAGCTAATGCCTGGATGCCGCGCGTTGGATCTGGCAGGTGGTGAAGCACTCCCACGCAGTTGATCAGGTCAAATTCTCCGGGAATTTCGTTGGCGTCGTACAGGCTCATGTGGTGGAAGGTGAGGCGATCGCTATCCCCCGGCTTGCCGGATCGCCGACACCGCTCCCGAGCCACATCCAAGGCTCCGGAACTTAAGTCGATCGCCGTAATATTTGCCTCCGGGTTAAGGTGCAGCAAGTACTCCGTCCCTACCCCAGTGCCGCAGCCGGCATCGAGAATGCGCGGAGTTTTGTTGGCGGGCTGGCGACCGGAGCAAAAGGCATAGGCTGTAGTCCAATTCCACCGCCAGTTGTATCCCGGAGGCGGCTCGTCCAGCAGGGGCTCTGGCGGAAAAGGGTAGGTATCATAAAGCCCTTCGACAGCGGCAAGGGTTTGCTGTTGGGCGGAATCGGGGGCAACAGAATTCGAGGCAGGGGACATGGTGGATGGGGGGGCAGGGTAATTAGCTATATTTCAGTGTGACTGTCTGGCATCATTTCTTAGGGTTTCTTAATTGAGATGCCAAGTCGAGACATTGGAGTCAAAAAAGGCTAAGAAACTTAAACATTTTGACCATTTAGGACATTTGAATATCAGAGTGGGCTTGGGATTCATCCGTTTCTGAAAATGAGACATACTTCTTAATAAATCCCAGGCATTGAGCCGAATCGTTTTAACCTTTAGAGAGCATTGAGTTTTTGCTAAAAGATCGCTTTGATAGTGACCTGGCAATTTTTCAGCTAACTTTTGTGATCGCCGACAGCTAACGCTTTCATCGCGGCCTTTAAAGGTATTCGTCGGCACCGTCTCCACCAAGCTAGGTGTCGGAAGGCGATAAGAAACGACAAAGAAGAGTTCTAGTAAAGGAATTTAGGAATCTTATGAGTGTCAAGGCAAGTGGTGGAAGCTCGGTTGCCCGTCCGCAGCTTTACAGTACCGTTCCCATGTCGAAAATTTCCCAAGCGGAACAGCAGGATCGGTATCTCGCCGCTGGTGAATTAAGCGAACTGACGACCTATTACAGTTCTGGGGCAAAGCGGTTGGCGATCGCCCAAACTTTAACGGTCAATGCCGAGCTGATTGTGTCTCGGGCAGCGAACAAGATTTTTACCGGCGGTGCAGCCCTGGCATTTTTAGAGCGTCCTGAGTTGCCAGAGCGCCTACTGGCGGTAGCTCCCGGCGGTGCAGCCACTTACACTGCTGGCGGTGGCGGTGGTTTTTTGGGATCTATTAGCCAAAGCCTTTTTACCGGTAACAGTGAGCCGATTCCCCCTGGTTTCCGCCCCATTAATGTGGCTCGCTATGGTCCCCGCAATATGCAGAAGTCTTTGCGGGATATGAGCTGGTTCTTGCGCTACGTGACCTATGCGATCGTGGCTGGTGACCCAAGCATCATTGAGGTAAACACTCGCGGATTACGGGAAATTATTGACAACGCCTGTTCCTCGGCAGCCACCATTGTGGCGATCGCGGGCATGAAAGATGCGTCTTTGACTTACTTCCGCGAAGATTCAGAAGCATTCGAAATTGTTGCTAACTATTTCGGCGTTCTTTTAAGGGAATTCAAAGCGCCCACCCCATCTAACAAGTTGCGTCAGCGTCAATCCTCAGATCAGCAGGGTCTAAGCCTGCCGCAGATTTATTTCAACGCCGCAGAGAACCGCCCCAAGTACGCCATGAAGCCGGGGCTGTCCATCATCGAAAAGAACGACGTTGTGAAAGCTGCCTACCGGCAGATTTTTGAGCGGGATATCAACCGGGCCTATTCTCTGGGGATTTCTGACCTAGAGTCCAAGGTAAAGAACGGCGATATTTCCATGAAGGAATTTGTGCGCCGCTTGGCTAAGTCGCCCCTTTACCGCAAAGAATTTTTCGAGCCTTTCATTAACAGTCGCGCCCTAGAGCTAGCCTTTCGACACATTCTCGGTCGCGGTCCCAGCTCCCGCGAAGAGGTGCAGAAGTACTTCTCAATCGTTTCCAGCGGTGGATTGGCTGCCCTTGTTGATGCATTGGTAGATTCCCAAGAGTATTCCGATTATTTTGGCGAGGAGACGGTGCCCTACCTAAGAGGCTTGGGACAAGAGGCTCAAGAATGCCGCAACTGGGGACCCCAAGCGGATCTGTTTAACTACAGTGCCCCCTACCGCAAAGTGCCCCAGTTCCTGACAACCTTTGGCGACTATGTACAGCCTTTGCATGACCAACATCCCTACGGCATTGGCAACGATCCGTTGGAAATTCAGTTTGGCGCAATCTTCCCTAAAGAAACCCGCGATCCGCGCAATCGTCCGGCTCCCTTTAACAAAGACACCCGTCGTCTGCTGATTCGTCGTGGTGCCGGTATTGATAACCAGGTCAGTAATCCTGGTGCTCGTGGTAACTTGCCAGGGTCCCTGGGTCCCAAGGTGTTTAAGCTTCAGCAGATTCCTGCCTACAGCGCCACCAACAACAACACCAGTATTCAAGGCACCGAAGTTAGCACCCAGGCAACGATTCGGGCAGCATATCTACAGGTGTTTGGTCGCGACGTTTATGCGGGTCAGCGCCAGACAGCGGCAGAGACCAAGCTAGAAAACGGTGAAATTTCCATGCGGGAATTTATTCGGATTTTGGCTAAGTCTGATGCCTTCCGTAAGACTTACTGGACGTCCCTGTACGTGATGAAAGCGGTTGAGTATATCCACCGCCGTTTGCTGGGTCGTCCCACCTATGGGCGAGCTGAAACCAACAAGTACTTTGATATTTGTGCCAAGAAGGGTTTCTATGCCTTAGTGGATGCGCTGCTAGACAGCAAAGAGTATGAAGAATCCTTTGGGGAAGATACGGTTCCCTATGAGCGCTATCTAACCGCTGGCGGTTTGGCATTGCGCAACACCCGTCCTGGCACCCTGGGTAACAAAGGCATTGTGGTTAAGCCTGAGCCTGAGAAGCCTCGCTTTGTGGAACTGGGCGAGCCGGTTTCCGCTCGCACTGTCGGCGATATGAAGCCTCGGATTATTCAGGGGGTTAGCAAGCAGCGAGAGCAGAATAAGGTCTTCAAATTAACCAATGTGGACGACAAAGTGAACCTGAAGCAAGTGGTTCAGGCTGCTTATCGTCAAGTCTTTGAGCGTGATTTGGATCCCTATGTGGTGAGAGCTGAGTTTACAAGCTTGGAAAGCCGCCTAGGAAACCGCGAGATCAATGTGAAGGAGTTTATTGAATTCCTCGGTATTTCTCAGGTTTATGTGCGCGAATTCTACGCGCCCTATCCCAACACCAAGGTAATTGAGCTAGGCCTGAAGCACTTCCTGGGTCGGGCTCCTCAGAATCAAGTGGAGATTCGCAAGTACAACAAGATACTGGCAAGCTCTGGCTTGAGGGGCTTTATCACGGCAATGCTGATGACGCCAGAGTATGCGGAGTTCTTCGGAGAGGATACGGTGCCCTACCGTCGCTTCCCCACGTTACCTGCGGCGAACTTCCCCAATACCAACCGGTTATATGACCAGTTGACCAAGCAAAATAACGATGTGGTGGTTCCTAGTTTCGAGCCTGCAACACCGTTGAGTCGCGCTTAAATAATGTTTGTTCCTTCGGAATTAGCATGAAATGTAACTCCCCTGGCTTTAATGGTTGGGGGAGTTTATTTTTTATTTTTGAATGTTCTAGTTAAAGAATATGGAGGAAAGGTAATTGTCTAACTATGAAGTGGTGGAGATTAAGGCTTTTGTGCCGGCAAAAGACTTTGGGCTATCGAAGCAGTTTTACACAGATATTGGCTGCGAATTGAAGTGGTCCGATGAGAGCATGGCTTATTTTGTGGCGGGAAACAGTAGTTTTTTTCTCCAAAATTCCTACGTTGAAGACCATGCCAATAATTTTATGATGCATCTTCTAGTGGAAGATGCCGATAGTTGGTGGCAGCGAGTTGCTGATAGTAACGTTGCCTCTAAATACGGCGTTCGGGTTAGTAAGCCAGCGGATCGAGAGTGGGGAATGCGAGATTTTACGATGCACGATCCAACGGGGGTGTTGTGGAGGGTCGGGCATAATTTATGAGGAACTTAGGCAGATTACCAGACTGCTTTTGTCGAAGTTCCCCGTTGAAGTCAATTCAATCGATCCAATGCCTAAACGAAAAAATAAACGGTGGCGATTACAAGCTTCAGAGGTTGACTAGTGCTCGACAGACGCAAACTGCGCTCCATACACGCGGGACGGTCGATGGAGAGAAGATTACGAGTTGGATATACTTCTCCATCCTGATCCTAAGCACTCTTACGCACCGGCCCAGGGAAAGCGGCGCAAGCTGAGGTATTCAAGAAACCATTCCATTACGCAAAAGTGCGTTGGAATAATGCACAAATCTAGAGGGGTGAAGTTGTTGTGGAAAGTATTACGGATACTTTTCCAGAAGTGAGTCTCAAGAGTTACAACAACGTATGTTGAATGAGTTTTTCCAAATTTTAGAGAGAAAAGTTGCAAAATATTTGCGCTTACCCGGTTGGTGAGGACATTGTCTAGGTAAAAGTCTGATTTATACTTGCTGGTTAATCCAACGACGAAGCTCTCGAATTAATGCATTTTCCCCCAGGCGATCGCGTCCTTTCAAAGTCTCTAAAAGTTTCTCAGTATTTAAAACTGGCAATACTGTTGACTGTGCTCCTGTTTCGTAGTGATCGCCCTTCAAAACATAGACAAATAAGCTTTCTCCATCAAAACGCCACACTTCTTTGATGCCGAGGCTAGCGTAAATTTCCAAGCGATTGAGCGAACTACTGGTGATATCAATTTCAATTGCCAGATCTGGCGGTGGATCGATGGTTAAGTCGATATCCGTCTTGCCGCGAACTTGAGCTTCCGAAGTGATGTAGTAACACTCGTCAGGCTCCAATCCCCGCTGTAAATCTTCTCGGCTCCAAGTGGTAGAGCCCAAGCTATAAATCTCTAGCCCTAGCTCTTCCGTTGTTGCCTCAACAATCCGCCCCAGTAGTCGCTTGTTCGCCTCATGCTCTGGTAATGGCGTCATAATTTCTAGCCACTGATGATCGTAGGTCAAGCGCTTGCCTGGCTTTTCCGCTAAGTCATACACCAATCCTTGGTAGGTAGACCAGCTAACTCCCTGCAGTAAAACCTTTTCTTGTTGAGTGAGGATCGGTGTTGTAACCATAAAAGTCCAACCAGTAACGGCGACTGAAGCTAATTCAGATCATACTCATCACTACAAATCTTTCTCAAATGCCGCCGTTGGAGAGAACTAGAAGGCTGATTAGGGTGCCGCTGTTCCAAAGTCCGTGAAGGAGGATCGGGGCGACCAGGTTGCGGGTGCGCAGGTAAACGCCGCCGAGGACGATGCCGAGGACCGTTAGGGGTAGCACTTCCGACAGGCTTAGGTGGGCGATCGCAAACACCAGCGCACTAACTACAACGGCGCCCCAGGGAGATAGGCTGCGGGTTAGCGACGGCAGCAGAAAGCCGCGGAATAGGGTTTCTTCGAAGAGAGGGGCGGCGATGGAGGCGGTGAGGAAGAAGGCCGCGATCGCCCAGGGATCGCGGTTTTCTAGGATGATGCCCAGGATTGGGTTGCTGCCGCCGCGTCCCTGCCATAGGAGCTGGTTGACCAAGGAAATGCCGACCACTAAGGGGAGGGCGAGCGCATAGCCGCCGATGCCCCAGCGGAACCAGCGATCGCGAAAATTGTAGTCAAACCAGGGCTTGGCTAGGGGCCAATATTCGCGAATGGAGTAGCGTAGGACCCACAAACCGGGGATGCTGAGGAAGCCGTAGCCCAGGAGGATAATGCTGGCTTTTGGAAGTCCCGTTAGGGCGGCGCGGTTGATGCCGAGGGCACTGGTGGTCAGCCCCAGGAGTAGCGGAGTAACCAGCTGTCCGACGAAGAAAAAACCGACGACGAAGACCTGTAAAACGGTTTCGTTGGACCAGGGGATATCCCAACTTTCGGTGGCGTTGAGGGCAAGGAGGGCTTGGGATTTTTGCACAAATCGCTGAATAACCAGGAAAATCAGCAGTCCGACGCCGATGATTAGACCGATGATGGGGACAAAATTAACGGTGGCAAGTTTGATGGCGGTGCGGTTGGCTTGGGCGGTGGCGCTGGCTTTGAGATTGGCGAGGGCGTCAGTTTGATCGGTCAAGGTTAACCAGCGGGCGATCGCCAAGTCCTCAAACCACCCGTCTAACTCCTGCAACTGCGCAGGCACCATTTTGGCTGCATTGCCCAAGGTTTGCTGAATCACGTCGCCAGCATCATCGCGCCATAAAACCGACGCAATACCGGCAGTTTGCCCCACCAGTTCTAGAGGCTCTTTCGCTGGGTTATTGACGGCATCTTTCAAGGTAAAACTGTCGGGCACTAGCGGATTCCACTGCTTTTGGGCAAGCTCGCGTTCCTGCTTCACCGCCAATAGCAAGCCAATGCGTAAATCCACCTCGGCAAGCACCTGGGTTTGCTGCTTGATTTCCGTTTGTAAGGTAAACAGCTCTTCGGCGGTGATGGTGTCGTCGGGATTGTCTAGGCGCTCGTTAAATGTTTCAAGGCTGGCTTCAGCGGATTTTCGGAAGGTCTCGTAGGCGCTGAGGGACTGCTGAACCGCATTGCTTTGCCCAAAGCCTGCACGCACTGCTTGCCCAATGCTATCGATGGATACATCCATAATTTCTGGCGCGACTGGGCGATCGCTATCCAGCCCCACCACTCGCAGGAGCAGATTGGTTTGATATAGCTCCAGTCGGCTTTGAATCTGGGTTTCGTTTAGGCTACTTACCAGGGATAAGCCGGTGACCGAGACGCAGAGCACCGTCAAAATCGTAAGCAGTAAACGTTTGATATCCATGGGCAGGCGGCTGGGTTTGGCAGGCGTTTATTTACAGACCTTAAAGATATCGCTATTCGCTGATTGGCGGGAGAAGTTGGCGACAGGCGGGGATCAGAATCGGCATCCGGATAGTGGACACCTTAGAAAATGGACGCGATCGCCGTTCCGCCGTAAAAAAACAACGGATCATGTAGCCGCCGCAGACTGTATCGATTGGCAGATTGTATTGATTGATAAATCGATTCGGCGTGCTTCCGGCAAATTCCCTGCGGCATTGTTGCTGTAATTGGTGTGGGAAAAGCAATGGCAAATTCAAAGGCGAATTCAAAGGCGAATTCACGAGAGAACTCGTGGGTAAAAGCACGGGCGAGGCTCGGCAGAAAATATTGGGTAGTTGCCAGCCTTTGCGGTGCGATGGTTGCTGGGGGTGGGTCGATCGCCCTTGCCCGCACGGTGTCGGGTTCAAGTTCAGTGTCGCGATCGCCCCAGCAAGCCCTCCCCTCCTCAGCCATGGCTCAAAATTCCCAAGCTAGTCAATCTGGCGATCGCGTCACCTCTAGCCTGCGTCCGTTATTGCCGTCTGACGCTCCCGATATGCCGACGGTGGATCCTCGAGCGACGTTTGTGTTGGAAAACACCGACGTTAATGCCCAGGTATCGGGAAACCTGGCGCGGGTGGAGGTGACCCAAACCTTTAAAAATCCCTTCGATGTGCCGCTGGATGCGGTGTATACATTCCCCCTGCCAGATGAGTCGGCGGTGGATGATTTGGAGATCACCCTGGGCGATCGCACCATTAAGGGGCTGATTAAAAAGCGAGAGGAGGCGCAGGAAATTTTTGAGCAAGCGCGCCAGGAAGGTCGCACCGCCAGCCTGTTGGAGCAAGAGCGAGCCAATATTTTCACCCAGTCCCTGACCAATATCCGTCCCGGCGAAACCATCAAAGTGACCCTGCGCTACACGGAGTCTTTGAAGTTTGAGGGGGGCGACTACGAATTTGTCTTCCCCATGGTGGTGGGACCGCGATACATCCCTGGGCGTCCCATCGATGGCGAGGGCAATACCGCCGAGGTGCCCGACGCCGATCGCATTAATGCACCGGTGCTGCCGCCGGGGATGCGGTCCGGGCACGATATCCAGGTGAAGGTGGTTGTGGAAAACTGGGACGGCATTGGTCCCGTAAAGCAGGTGCGATCGCCATCTCACGATCTCGATATCCAATCCCAGCGCGGCGCGACAGTTATTGAGCTGGATAAAAACGACACTATCCCTAACAAGGATTTGATCCTGCGCTACCAGGTTTCGGGCAAGGATACCCAGGCGACGGTGTTTACCCATGGCGACGATCGCGGCGGGCACTTTGGGATGTATCTGGTGCCGGCGGTGGATTACAAACAGCGGGCGATCGTACCTCGGGATATTGTATTTTTGATGGACACGTCTGGCTCCCAGCGCGGTGCCCCCATTGCCCAGTCAAAGGCCTTAATGCGCCGATTGCTCCATAATCTGCACCCGGATGACACCTTCACGATTTTGGACTTTGCCAACACCACTACTCGATTGTCGGCAGCACCTCTGAAAAATAACCGCGCCAACCGTCAGAAGGCGTTTGAGTATGTGGATGCGCTGGACGCAAACGGTGGCACTAATTTGCAGGCGGGCATTGACGCGGTGATGAATTTTCCTGCCCAGGAAGAGGGGCGGCTGCGCACCATCGTGCTGCTAACGGATGGCTATATCGGCAATGATCGCGAAATTATCGGTGAGGTGCGCGATCGCCTCCAACCCGGCAATCGCCTCTTCAGCTTCGGTGTCGGCAGTTCCACCAACCGCTTCTTGCTGGATCGGCTGGCAGAGGTGGGGCGTGGTGCCTCTCAAGTGGTGCGCCAGGACGAAAAACTAGACGATGCCGTTGAACGATTTTTCAAACAGCTATCCAACCCGGTGCTGACCAATGTGCAAGTTCGCTGGGAAGGATCGGGGGCAGCGCCTGAAATTTATCCCGGCGCCGCGCCAGATCTATTTGCTGCTCAGCCGCTGGTGATTTTTGGACGAAAAAAAGATCTTCAGCCGGGAACCCTTGTGGTCACTGGAACCCAGGCGGGTGGTAGGCGCTACGAAGAACGGTTTAATCTAACGTTCGATCAGCGGGGGCAGGAGGCGATCGCTCAGCTATGGGCGCGATCGCGAATCAAAAGCCTAATGAACCAGCTTTACGGCAATGAGGTGAAATCCCTGGTGGACCAGGTGACCAACACGGCCCTAGCGTACCGGCTCCTGTCCCAATACACCGCCTTTGTGGCCGTTAGCCAGGAAGTGCGGGTGGAGCCTGACGGCACCCGGCGGTCCGTGGAAGTGCCGGTGGAATTACCTGAAGGCGTCAGCTACGAAGGCATTTTTGGCGGCGCAGTAAACGGTGCCCCTCCTCGCCCCGCACCACCAGGTTCAGCGCCCGTCAGTCGGAGAGCCTCTGGAACACGAGGACAGAGTCAAGTGGGCGCGATCGGTCGTCCAGCTCCCCTTATTCAACCTCAGGCCTTGCCGCCAGGTGATATGGCAGAAAGCGGCGAAATTGCGCCGCAGGAACCAAGCTGTAGCCCCGTCAACCCTAAGATTGCCGTAATCAAAGCTGAGGGGCTAACCGACGAACAACTGGAAAAGCTCAAGGAATATCTATGTAGCGTGGCTGGATTTTCTGGGGTGAGCGGCGACGTGTTCCTGGAGGTAAACGCGCGCAATGGTCGTCTGGTGCGCATTGTGGTGGACGATACCCAGTCCACCATCCGCGATCGCAACGTCCTAAATAGACTGCGCCAAACCTTGCAGGCATGGCAAGTTTCGGGCACTTCCCCCACCAAGATCCAACTACAGCTTCGGTTGTAATAGGAGCCAAAACGAGTAGAAGCGATAATCCCTTTTGCATCAGAAGGCAACTCCAACTCAGTGTCTGCAAAGGGGATTTGAATGAAGCCTTAAGCTCAGAAGGCACAGGGGCGCGTCAGACTACTCGCACTCGGTTTTGAAGTAAAGCTTTGGATTCTCAACCAACCTTGTATAGCCAAGGAAATTGGCGGTTTTCCATGATGTGGCAACTCCATCCCCCAGGCAGTATTCATTGGTTTCTTCCATCGCAGCACCAAAGATGGAGTAATTGAGTTCTTGCCACTTTGGGGCATCCCATCCCAAAACGAATTTGAAAAATTTCTGGGCGATCGCCTGATTGTAAACATCGGACTGGCGAGGGCGATTGGGATAATCTAACCGTACGTCCCTTGCTTTGCCGTTGACAAAATAGATCACAAATTTTGTACCCTGGGGCAACTCTGGAATCGCCCGACGCAGCTTGGCTACGCTGAAGGTATAGTCGCGGTTGCCGTCGGCATGGGTTAGCCGCGTGTGGTAGCGCCCAAAGTATCTTTCAACGGTGGACAAGCTTTGATCAAAAACAGCATTCCCCGCGATCGCCGGCATTCCGGTCATCAAAGCGATCCCAGCGCCAGCAATGCTTACCAAGCTTGCTTTGGCAGCAGATAGACGTAATTTTTCCATGGGTTGATTTACCCCAAAAAGTATTGGACGCACAAACAGTAGACACTCAACTTGGGCATCGGCCGAAGAAAAGCAACGAAGAAGAGCAGTCGTTTCGTTACGAGCTGCCCCTTACCCCATTGCTGAATCGGCAGCTGTCTCCACTCCGTTGGTCGAGCTGATGGAGTTGGGGTGATTGCCCAACCCCAAACCTACTGCACCGAGTTCTTTAGAGCTGGTCCATCTCCAGCATCAGCCCCAAAACTTCAAATTACACGTGCACTTTTAACCTTGGCGTCGCCGTTAACTGGCAGCAATTAGGGTGCGGCAATCCTAAGGCGTGTCATCATTGAGCACCAGAAGTCTGACGTAGTGGGGATTACACGCCCTTTCAAGCAAACAGTGTTGAGGGACTGAAACCCTGGCAGCTAAAGGCTTTGAGCCTTAAATGATACAGCCTCTAACTATTGCTGTTGCCACTGCGGCTACTCAGTTCAATCAATTCCACTTTGTAGCCGTCGGGATCTTCCACAAACGCAATCACGGTTTTTCCGTGCTTCATCGGTCCCGGCGGGCGGGAAATTTTGCATCCCTGCTCGGCGATCGCATTGCAGGTGGTGTAAATGTCATCCACCCCCAGCGCAATATGCCCGTAGGCATCTCCTAAATCGTAGGACTCCACCCCCCAGTTATGGGTTAGCTCAATCACTGAATGGTCAGACTCGTCGCCATAGCCCACAAAGGCCAGCGTAAACTTGCCGCCGGGATAGTCTTTTTTACGCAGCAGCTTCATCCCCAACACATCGCAATAAAACTGAATGGAGCGGTCCAAATCGCCCACTCGCAACATGGTGTGTAGTAGTCGCATAACGGTCTTCTCCTTTCAACGGTCTATTAAACGGGATATCAATAATAGTGCCTCTTTTGTAGAAAACTGGCGTCTGCTTCAAGCGCTTTAGCGCCGTGTCAAGGAGTCCCCGCCGAACCACAAAGTGGACAGGGGCTGCGGAGGAAATTCCCCAGAGAAGGGCGATCGCCCCCTTAAAATCAAGCTACACATCTGGCAGCATCACACCATGAATCTACCCACCTGGGTAACCTGCTCCCGCCTCCTCGCCGTTCCTGCCGCCTTGATTTTGCTCAGCGATCCCTCTAACAATCCATCGACGGAGCAGCGCTGGTGGGCATTGGGAATCTTTTTGGTGGCAGCTCTCACGGACTGGCTAGATGGTTATCTGGCGCGGCGCCTTAACCAAGTGACGGACCTGGGAAAATTTCTAGATCCCTTGGTGGACAAGCTATTGGTGCTGGCTCCGCTGATGGCGCTGGTGGAATTGGGGCGGGTGCCTGCGTGGGGCGTCTTTGCGATCGCCGCCCGAGAGTTAACCATTGCCGGGTGGCGGGTGAACCAAACCAAGATCTCCGGCGCAAACTGGTGGGGAAAATTCAAAACCGTGAGTCAAATTGTGGCGATCGCCCTACTGCTTTGCCCCAGCTTTGACCCCTATCCTGTTCTTTCCCTCTCCGCCTTCTGGATCGCCGTCACCCTCTCCTGGATTTCCGGACTCATTTACCTATTCCCCAAGCGCACCTAACCCAAAGAAACAGCCATAAAAAAGGCTCCACTATTGAATCGTGGAGCCCTTTTAACAAATTTCTCTTGTCTATAACTTTTGCCGTTTTGATTGCACAAACAGCAACCTAAACAAGAATTTAATAATAGATTGCAGTAAAAGCGATCGCCGGAAACAGCGAGTTACTCACCTTCACGACTGGCGGTCTGAATATAAAGGATTAGTAAAAAAGCCGCCGGAACAGCCACAAAAAGGATGCTGGCAATAAAGCCCAGGTCATTAGTTTGCATTACTCTCTAGCCCCACTAGGTCGAAGGAAAAGTCGTAGCTCTTAGGATACACCGAACCCACTCCAGTGCACCGACTCAGGGCTTTGTTCCCACACTTTGTGACCATCGCCAGCCTTTTTAACGGTTTTTTCCACGGCGCTCCACAAAGCTTAAACAAGCCCTAGTCGCCGGATCCACCCTAGGTTAGACTGTACGCTGAAGCACAGCGAACGCGCTCCCATAGATGTAGTCGTTCACTGATATTTCTTCTAAAGAAAGCTTCAACCCGTAACTAAAAACGTTGCGAGTCGGTCCCATAACCGGCTTTTTTTATTGGCTTTTCTCGGAATATGCCGTCAATGGTCCCAGTGCAGAGCGCTGCTTTTGTAGGGAACTGCCTGCGACCGCTGATGACCTGTTGCCTGTTTGCTGGAGCGATCGCCCACTTTCTATGACTCACCCGCTGATCCCCACCATTATTGACCTTGCCACTCCCATTGCCAGCGAGCTGGGTTTGGAAGTGGTTAATGCGGCTTTTCACACCAACCAAAGTCCACCGGTTCTGCGCCTGGAGGTCCGTAACCCCGGCACTGATACCAGCTTGGATAACTGTGAAAAAATGAGCCGCGCCTTGGAAGCTCAGCTGGACGAACACGAGTCTGTGCCTGATTCCTATGTGCTGGAAGTGTCTAGCCCCGGTTTATCGAACCTCCTAGAAAGCGATCGCGACTTCGCCTCTTTTAAAAGCTTTGCCGTTGCCGTTGACCTAACGGAGCCCCACAAAGGGAAGCGCCATTGGGAAGGCACCCTGGTTGGTCGAGACGACGACCACGTACGCCTTTCCCAAAAAGGACGAGTGGTTAAACTGCCACGCCCCCTCGTCCAAGCCGTTCAACTAGCCGACGGCGACGAATTCTAAAGGTTTTAACGGCAATAGCGTTGACCGCCATCACCAAGACACTACCGATGGGGCATTGCCCCGCGTCAGTGCGCCCAGGCAATTTAAACAACCCATAGGGCGCCAAGTAGAACAAAGCTCACAAGAAAATTCTGCGGCGGCACCACATCCCCGTCGCTCCCTATCCAAAATCATTCACAGCAAGGAGATCTCCCGTTATGTCAATGGTTCGTTTGCCCGGTTTACAAGACATGATCGACGGAATTAGCCGGGAGCGAAATCTACCGAAATCCTCCGTGGAAGCAGCCCTGCGCGAGGCACTGCTAAAGGGTTACGAACGCTATCGACGAACCCAGGACCTGGACACTCGAATAACCTTCGAAGAGGACTACTTCGACACCTTTGAAGTGGAGCTGGACACTGAAGACGAAGGATTTCGAGTGCTGTCCACTAAAAGCATTGTGGACGAGGTAACCAACCCCGACCACGAAATTGCCCTGTTGGAAGTGCAGGAAGTGGCCCCCGAAGCCCAGCTGGGGGACACGGTGATTTTGGACGTCACCCCTGGTCAGGATGATTTTGGGCGGATGGCGGCGATCCAAACCAAGCAGGTGCTGGCTCAAAAGCTGCGGGATCAGCAGCGCAAACTCATTCAAGAGGAATTTCAAGACTTAGAAGGAACGGTGCTGCAAGGGCGTATTTTGCGATTTGAACGCCAGTCGGTCATCGTCGCGGTAACCAGCGGCTACGGGCAGCCAGAGGTGGAATCGGAACTACATCGTCGGGAGCAGTTGCCCAACGATAACTATCGCGCTAATGCCCCCATCAAAATTTACCTGAAGCGCGTGTGTGAAGGCACCCAGCGAGGTCCCCAGCTTCAGGTATCGCGAGCTGACGCAGGCTTGGTGGTGTATTTGTTTGCTAACGAAGTGCCGGAAATTGAGGACGATATTGTGCGCATTGTGGCGGTGGCGCGGGAAGCTAACCCACCATCTCGCTACGTGGGACCACGCACAAAAATTGCCGTGGATACGGCGGAGCGAGATGTGGATCCGGTAGGAGCCTGCATTGGGGCTCGGGGATCACGGATTCAGGTGGTGGTGAACGAGCTACGGGGCGAAAAAATCGACGTCATTCGCTGGTCCCCCGACCCCTCTATGTATATTGCCCAGGCTCTGAGTCCGGCGCGGGTGGATGAGGTGCGATTGATGGATCCTGAGGATCGTCAGGCCCATGTGCTGGTGCCGGAGGATCAGCTGAGTTTGGCCATTGGTAAAGAAGGGCAAAATGTGCGCCTGGCGGCTCGGTTGACGGGCTGGAAGATTGATATTCGCGATTCGGCGAATTACGACTACGAAGCAGAAGATTTAGCCGCGGCGGAAGCGGCAGAAGCACGGGCAATTCGCCAGGAAGAGGAGCGAGCAGCGGCGGAGGCCGAGGCGGCAGCACTGGCGGAAGAAGAGGCGGCTTGGGCAGAGGAACAGGCGGCGATCGCAGAAGCGGAGGCGGCAGAAGCAGAGGCGGTGAACTCTGCGGATACTGAAGATGAAGACGCGCCTGAGGCAGCAGCGGACGTTGACACTGACGAAGTTGAAGTGGTGGAAGCCACTGAAGCTGAAGCTATCGAGGCTGAGGATGCCGTAGCCGAAGACGCAGAAGAGGACGCTGCCGCAGTGGACGAGGAAGTGGAGGAAAGCGCTCCCGATGACACTTACGAAGCTGACGAAGCTGACGAAGCTGACGATGTTGATGCCCCTGACGCCGCGTACGAGGAGGAATTGGACGAAGAGGAGGAATAAGTAGGAATAGGTTGCGCTCTTAGGGCACAGTCTCAGAGTCGCAGAATCTAAGAGCAACAAAACCTAGAAGTCGCAAAGCCCAAGAGTTCCCATGCCCGTTGGTTACCGTTGCTGTGTCAGCTGTCGTCGCACCGCTCATCGCTCTCAATTTTGGCGCATTGTGCGAAATAACGGCGATCGCATTGTCACCCTTGATTACGGCATGGGGCGTTCCGCCTATTTGTGCCCCACAGAGGCTTGCTTGCGATTGGCTCAGAAAAAGAAGCGGCTGGAGCGATCGCTACGTACTTCGGTTGATCCCGCCATATATGACCAACTTTTTCAACGATTAGAATCTCCTTTAATTTGAAGCAACGCCAGTTTTTTCCTGTGGGAACGGGACCGCCCATTGCAAAGGTGCTGTTGCCTAGCCCTTATAACCCTGCGGTTATGCATCATGAGGTTCCGTGGATAATCCGTCCCCGGGACAACCAGGACAATGGAACCTTCGGTAACATCTACGCAATATTGGATATTTACCTTACGGATTCGCCATATCGCGCCATAATAGAGGCGGGGAATAATGTGTAATGGCACATTGCCCATAACCTAGGGTATCTAGGGAATGGAAGATGGGCTGTCTTCCCCGGTAAAGCCAGAGTGGTGACTAATATGTCATGACCTAAAAAGAGCCAATTTTCGAGGAAAGTACTGGATGAGCACAGGCAGAGTGAGGATCTACGATTTATCTAAGGAGTTAAATCTGGAAAACCGCGACATACTGAACATTTGCAAAGAACTTGGTGTTGAGGCAAAAAGCCATAGCAGCACCATCACAGAAGATGACGCCACTCGCATTCGGGTGACGGCAGGGGAAAAGAATGGATCATCGAACGGTGCCTCAAATGGTGCCGCCCCCAAAGCCCCCCCTCAAAAGCCCAAAGCGCCAGTTCAGAAGTCTGCGAAGAAGTCAGCTACTCCGCCTGCCCAGTCGCCTCAGATTTTAGTGGTGCGCAAGAACGAGTCAGAGGATGACGACGCTGCCGTTGCGCCCAAGCCGACTCCCCCTCAGAAGGCGGCTGCGAATAAGCCCCCTGAACGTCCCAGCCCTCCACGTCCTGCTGCCCGCAAAGCTGGGGGCGATCGCCCGGTGGCTGAGCCTCAGGCACCCGTCAGTCGTCCGGGTCAGGCACCCAAGCAAGCTGGAGCTGAGGTCAGTAATGGCGCAAAACCGGCGGTTAGCAAGCCTGCTTCGGCGACCGCGAGTCAGTCGACAGCGCCACCTCAGGCACCCAAGCCAGAGCTAAGTCAGAAGCCGACCTTAAAGCAAAAGCCTCAAATTGTCCGCAAGGTTGCCAAGGCTGACACCAATGGTGCTGGTGCGCCGTCGCCCCGCCCGGGTGCCCCGGCTCGTCCATCTAAGCCTAAGCCCACCATTGAACGGGTGGTGCCCAAATCCGCCGCTGATTCCGGCACCCCTCCCAAGGCAAAAGCCGCTGACAAGCTAGCGGAAGCTGCGCCGAAAGTGGTGCCGCCCCCGCCTCGTCCTAAGCTTGTTCGTCCCCCAGCCCGTGGGGGAGATGTGGCAGCATCCACAGCGGACTCTCCTCGACCGGGTCGGGTGGGACCGCCTCGTAAGAAAGTTGACCGCCCCGTGAAGGCTGGTGAGCGTACTCGCGATGACGACCAGGCGCCCCGCAAGCCCAAGCCCACCATTGTTGAGCTGCGTCGCCCCAGTCCAAAATCCTCCCGTCCAGAAGAGTCCAAAGCTCCCAAAGAGACCCAGGAGGCTGCTGCTCAGCTTTTAGATAAGCCCACACGACCTGCTGCGTCGTCTTCTGAAAGCGGAGAAAGTTCTGATGATAGTGGTTCTTTCGCTCCGCGTTTGCGCCGCCCTTCGCCCGCCCGTCCTGGCAAGAAAACGCGCGATTGGACCGATGGCGAGCGAGAGATGCGGGAGCGTAATTCCTCTAAGGAGCGCCTGAAGAAGCGGCGATCGCCTATTGCCATCGACGACGATGACGATGATTTTGATGAGGAAATGAGCGCTAGTGGCGTGCCTAACAATCAGGTCAGCCTGTCCATCGCCCGGCCGCCGAAGCCCAAAGGTATGGTGACCGCCAAGCCCACCAGCTCTGCACCGGCAGCGAAAGCTTCGCCGAAGCGCCGGTCTCGTCCATCTCGCAACCGTCGCGATCGTCACCACGGAGCGGCTCAGAAGCAGGAACGCCCAGAGATTATTTCTCTAACCGACGGCGTTACTGTGGCAGAGCTTGCCAGAATGTGCATCATTCCTGACACGGACATCATCAAGCATCTGTTCTTGAAGGGCACCATGGTCAACATTAACCAGACCCTGGATATTCCCACGGCAACAATGGTGGCTGAAGCGTTTGGGATTTTGGTGGAAGAGGAAGAACAGGTGTCCGCCGCCAAGAAGGTGACGGAGATGCTGGACGAGGCCGATCTGGACAACCTTCAAATTCGTCCGCCGGTGGTGACCATCATGGGTCACGTGGACCACGGAAAAACCACTTTGCTCGACTCCATCCGCGAAACCAAGGTAGCCCAAGGGGAAGCAGGGGGAATTACCCAGCATATTGGCGCTTACCACGTGGACGTGACTCACAATGGCAAGAATCAGCAAATTGTGTTCCTAGATACGCCCGGCCACGAAGCCTTTACGGCGATGCGGGCGCGGGGTGCACGGGTGACCGACATTGCCATTTTGGTGGTAGCTGCCGACGATGGCGTGCGCCCCCAAACCTTGGAGGCTTTAAGTCATGCCCAAGCGGCAAAGGTGCCCATTGTGGTTGCCATTAACAAGATCGACAAGGAGGGTGCCAATCCCGAGCGAGTTAAGCAGGAGCTGTCGGAGCGTGGTCTGGTTCCTGAGGAATGGGGCGGCGAAACGATTATGGTGCCCGTCAGCGCGTTGAAGGGTGAAAACCTGGACGATCTGTTGGAGAACTTGCTGCTGGTGTCCGAGGTGGAAGACCTATCGGCGAACCCGGATACGTTGGCGAAGGGTACCGTTGTGGAAGCACACTTGGATCGGGCTCGCGGTCCGGTGGCGACGCTGTTGGTGCAAAACGGTACGCTGCGAGTGGGCGATATTCTGCTGGTGGGTCCTTGCTTAGGTAAGGTGCGCGCCATGATTGATGATCGCGGCGATCGCGTGGACGAAGCATCCCCATCCTTTGCGGTGGAGGTGTTGGGTCTGAACGAAGTGCCCGCTGCCGGTGACGAATTCCAGGTGTTTGCCGATGAGCGAGAAGCTCGGTCCCTTGCCAGCGATCGCAGCGACGAGCAACGTCAAAGCCGACTTCAGCAAGCCATGGCTTCTCGCCGGGTGAGCCTAACTAGCCTGTCCGACCAAGCCCAGGAAGGGGAGCTGAAGGAACTGAATTTGATTCTGAAGGCAGACGTACAAGGTTCGGTGGAAGCCATCCTCGGATCCTTGCAGCAGTTGCCCCAGGATGAGGTACAAATCCGCGTGCTAATGGCGGCTCCGGGCGAGGTGAGTGAAACGGACGTTGACCTTGCCTATGCCAGTGACGCTGTAATTGTTGGATTCAACACCACCTTGGCAACCGGTGCCCGTCGTGCGTCCGATGATGCGGGCGTTGATGTGCGTGAATACAGTGTGATTTACAAGCTTCTGGATGATATCCAGGGGGCGATGGAAGGTCTACTGGAGCCGGAAGAGGTGGAAGAAGGCTTGGGTCAGGCGGAAGTTCGCGAGGTGTTCCCTGTGGGGCGTGGCGCTGTTGCCGGTTGCTACATCAAGGAGGGCAAGCTAATTCGCGATTGCCTGATTCGAGTTCACCGCGATGGCAAGTTGGTGCACAACGGTCGTTTGGATTCGCTGAAGCGTATGCGTGATGACGTGAAGGAGGTCAACACTGGCTTTGAGTGTGGTGTTGGTTTAGATAGCTTTAGCGCTTGGAAGCAGGGCGACATTATTGAGTCCTTTAAGCTTGTGGCGAAACGTCGCACCTTGAAGGTTTAACGCCTTGTAAATAGCTAAGTTAACTTGGCTGTTTAATTTGACCGTCTAGCTTCAAAAACCGGCTAGTCTAGGGCTGATGCTCTTAGGCTCGCCGGTTTTGTTTTGTGCGATTCAGCAGCCAGCACATTGTTTAATGTCGGAATTTGGAATTGATAGCCAGCTTGATAAAAAATAGGACAATTTTGAGCTGTTCATTTGAGCCGTTCAATCGAAGCTGAATCCATACTATTTGCTTCGCCAACGACGCCCCTCAGCGATCGCAGGCTGTTCTATGCATTCAAGAGCTGGCCCTAGTGTTTCAGTTTCGATATTTCAGTTTTGATGTTTCAGTTTGTAGCGACATATCGCATGGCGACACATCGGAAAGACCCGTTTCTTTTGTTTCACTTAGCGGCTTTGACAGCGGTGCCCGTTGGCTTAGAGGCTTGTTTATTGGGGTTTGCGGCGGGAGATCCGCTGCTGCCGGGTAGTTTGGATTGTTTGGCGGTGGGAATTTTGGGGGCGGTGCCGGTATTAGCGCTGCAGTGGTTTCGTCCGATTTATCCGTTTTCGGTGCCGCTGGTGTCTCTGCGCCCAGCAAGTTTATCGGCTCGGCAGCTTAGGGTTTTGACGGTGGCGAACGGGGGGGGGGCGAAAGGCATTGCCCTAACTAGCGCCATATTGGGATTATTTCTGCTGCGGCTGGTGTATCGGTGGGCTCCCATTGCAGCTGAAGTGACGCCCTTTGATAGCCGATGGGCTGGGCTGGGGGTGGCGATCGCTGCGTTTTTGCTCACTAGCCTATGGCTGCAAATGGGATTGGGGGCAGCGTTAGCGTTGGCCATGCCAGGTTCGATGATTAACGGGGCAGAAGCGTTTCCCGTTGATGAAATCGACCGCAGCTTCTTCCGCTGGGGAATTCCCCTGAGTCGTATCTTGCCGGTTCTTGAAGAAGAGGAGGCAGGTGAAATTGCGGAAGAAATGGCAAGCCAAGATAGCAACATTGAGGAAGAAGGGGCTGAGTTAAACGCGGATGACACCGCGGATTTGGCTGGTGAAGATGAAGGGGAAGGGGAAGAGGTCGAAGAGGAAACAGCGGAGGAAGTGAGTGACGAGGCGGATGATGAGGCTGGTGATAAGGCGATCGCCCCTGAATTCGCCGACGATTCTGAACCCGCCTCAAAACCAGACACCGATGAAAATGCTAATGGCGAAACTACTGAAACTGTAGAAGCTGAGACTGTAGAAGCTGAAAGCACTGAAACGGCAGACGTTGAAGCTGAGGACGAAAGTGCAACAGAAGAGCCTGTTGCCGCAGCATCTGAGTTATCTGAGTTAAAAGAGCCAGAAGCTTCAGACTCCGAAGAGCCCGACGGCGAAGAAGTAGCGGCGGTGGAGATTGCCGACGATTCTATTTCTGAAAGAGATCGCGATCCGGAACCAGCCCTTGAGGACGTTGATGAGGGTTCTGAGACATCGGAGCAAACTGACGACGAGGAGAATTGAGGCTTTCCCGATAAATCCTGATAATGTTAATAGGCTGTATCGAGCACCGTTTTATTCGCCATGTTTTGGGCTGACAAAATTGCCGCCGACGCGCAAGGTTCTGCGATCGTCGTTAACGATTCAAAAACCCCCTCCGGTCGCGTCCACGTGGGCTCCGTTCGCGGGGTCATTATCCACGACACCATCTATCGCGCCCTAAAACAGGCTGGCAAACCGGTGAAGTTCACTTATGGCGTGGATGATTACGACGCCCTTGATACGGTTCCCCATTATTTGGACCAGGAAAAATTTGCGCCCTATCTGGGAGAACCTCTGTGTAACGTGCCATCGCCAGGACCAGAGGCGGAGGATTACGCCAAGTATTTTATGGGCGAATTCTTGGATGTTTTTGCAGATTTGGGTGTGCGTCCAGATATTTACTATCTGCGAGACTTTTATCGGTCTGGGCAGATGAATCCCTATATCGACAAGTTTTTGCAGAACGCTCACCTGGTGCGCCAGTCTTACAAAGAAGTGAGCAAAGCGGACCGTCCAGATAATTGGTATCCGTTCCAGGCAATTTGCGAAAAGTGCCGAAAAATCGCCACCACCAAGGTTACGGACTATAAAGACGGCAAGATTTTCTACACCTGCGATCGCAACGCCACGGACTACACCCAAGGCTGTGGCTACTCGGGCTGGATGTCGCCGATGGATGGCAACGGTAAGCTGCCCTGGAAAGTGGAGTGGGTCGCCAAGTGGGAGCTGGTGGGGGTCACCATTGAGCTGGCGGGTAAGGACCATTCCCAGAAAGGCGGGTCCCGCGATGTGGCGAATTCTATTTGTCGCAAAGTGCTGCGTAAAAATCCGCCGTACCACGCGCCCTACGAATTTATTTTGGTGAACGGCACCAAGATGAGTTCCTCCAAGGGGGTAGGCTCCAGCGCCAAGGATATGGCAGCCCTGTTGCCACCGGAGCTGCTGCGCTTCCTGATGCTGCGCACGCCGCCGAAGACTGTTATTAATTTCTCGCCTAACTACGAGACCATTACTCGACTATTTCGGGACTACGACGGCTTAGTGGCTCGCTACGGCAAGGCGATCGCTGAGAACGACGGCAAGCCACCGGAGCTATCGGACGACTGGATGAGCCTGTACTACTCCCAAATTGAAGACGAGATTGTCCCCTATCAGCCCTTCGACTTCAGCACCTTAATTTCCCTGCTGCAATTGCCCCACCTGGACATTAATTCTGAGGTGGATAGCCGCAGCGGTGGCGCGTTGAGTGAGGAAGACTGGGAAATTGCCCGGCAGCGTATCGCCGTAGCCCAGAAGTGGCTGGATGACTACGCTGACGAGGAGGACAAGCTGGTTCTGTATATGGATTCGATTCCCGACAAGGCAGAGGATTTAAAGCCGGAGCAGGTGCAGTATTTGCAGGCGCTGCTGGAGAATTTACAGGGGGTGGATACCTGGGATGGGGAAACCTTGCAAACCACCCTGTTTTCCACGGCAAAACAGCTTGAGCTAAAAATGCCGATCGCCTTCCAATCGGTATATCGCTCGTTCCTCAATAAGGACCGGGGACCGAAGGCGGGACCGCTGTTGTCTTATTTGAACGCTGAGATGGTGCGCGATCGCATTGAGGCTGTTATCGCCCTAAATGCAGCCTGAAAAGGGCGATAGAAAACCAGCCACGTAGAGGAAAACCACATAACTTTCTGTAATTTGCGCCGTTGGCTATTCTGCTGCGGCGCATTTGCCATGAAAGAATAAAACAGACGAACAAAAAGCTGATTCCTGGCGTCACTTAGCCTTGGAATCAGCCTTTGTCTCTATCATCAATACCCCCAGGGGAATTCGAATCCCCGTCGCCTCCGTGAAAGGGAGGTGTCCTAGGCCTCTAGACGATGGGGGCGTATTGCGGAATCGCCGGTGTTGCCGTCGTTTCGTGAAAATAAATGTATCGAAGTTGTACAGGCATGTCAAGGTTTTATCGAAATTTATCTTCCAGGGTGTTTACCTTGGAATTAGGGCGCATTTGGGAACAATGAAAATAGCACAGGGCGATCGCGTTATTGAGTTCTGCGTATTTTTTGAATCTATTGAGAGTAATTATGTTGAGCCGTCGGGTACACAACAACGCTAGTGCCGTTCAAAAATCCCTTCGAAAGCCCTTCGAAAGGACCTTAAGGCGAGGGGCGATCGCAGGGGTATTAGGAGCCGTTGTGGGGCTAACCTACAGCTCCCAGGCTGGCGTACCCCGTCCTGAGGAGGTGCTGTGGACCTTTACGGTGGATCAATGCGTTGACGACAGCTATGAGCCCCAAATCCAGAGTGTAGGGGGCGAGGCTGGGGATTCGTCCACGGAAGGGGCGTCGGATACATCGGCAAAGGATTGCCCTAGGAAGGTACGCTCCGTTAATGCAGCGGCTGGGTCTGGAATGGCTGGGGCTGAAATGCCTTGGGCTGGGGCGACTTCCTTTCAAGGTCTCCCTAAGAGCACCGCAGAGGAAACCGTTACCATCACCGAACAGGACGACCCAGTTGACACGGTTACCATCACTGAACAGGACGACCCAGTTGACACGGTTACCATCACTGAACGGGACGACCAAGTTACCGATTTAGATATTCAAGGGCTCTCGGAATCGGGAGCAGTGCAGTTTAAGTACAGTCGCTCTGGCAACTGCTGTTCGCAAATTCAGCTTATTCCTAAGCGCCGGGAGCAAGTTTTAGAAGTGATGGAGCAGGACACCACGGATCAGCACTGTCGATGTCGCTGTGACTATGAGGCGGAGGGGGTTATTGATAACTTGGAGCCAGGGGAATACACCTTGCGGGTGTTAACCTTGCGGAATGAAGCGGTGGGTGAAGGTCGCGATCGCCAATGGGTCAAGCGACAGGTGGTGCTCTTTGAAGGACAAGTTGAGCTGTAGTTTTCTGGGCTAAGTTTTCTGGGTTGAGTTTTCTGGGCTGAGCTTTTTAAGCTAAATTTCCTCCGTTGATTTTCTTCGCCAGTTTTTCCAAGGTTTTCTGTGACGGACTGCCCTCGATAAACGTTCTAGGAAATCCAAGTCAGCGCCGTTAAAAGTGCCCAAGGGCAGCATCCCTCTGTAAAATCATTGGGGTACAAAAATTAGCCACGCCAATTGATCAGCCAAGTTACTAACCAAGGGCACCGGGGAGACTAGATTTACCGTGAATTTCCAAGATGCGATCGCCACGCTCAATAAATTTTGGGGAGACCAAGGTTGCCTAATTGCGCAGCCCTACGACACGGAAAAGGGCGCAGGCACCAAAAATCCCCACACGTTCCTGCGTGCGCTAGGACCGGAGCCCTGGTCAGTGGCTTATGTGGAACCCTGCCGTCGTCCCTCTGACGGGCGCTACGGGGAAAATCCCAACCGCTATCAGCACTATTACCAGTACCAGGTGCTCATCAAGCCGTCGCCGGACACCATTCAGGATATGTACCTGGATTCCCTGCGTGCGCTCACCATCAACCCCGACGACCACGACATCCGCTTTGTGGAGGACAACTGGGAAGATGCGTCGGTGGGAGCCTGGGGCGTGGGCTGGGAAGTGTGGCTCGATGGTATGGAAGTGACCCAGTTTACCTATTTCCAACAGTGTGGCGGGTTGGATTGCAATCCGGTGGCTATTGAAATCACCTACGGGCTTGAGCGCCTGGCTATGTATTTGCAGGGAGTGGATGCGATCGCCGATATCCAGTGGAATGACTCCCTAACCTACGGCGACGTACACCTCCAGGGAGAAATTGAGCAATGTGCCTACAATTTTGAGGCGTCGAACCCGGAGATGCTGTTTTCCCTGTTTGAGCTGTACGAAAAAGAAGCCATTAGCCTGGTGGAAAAGGAGCTGGTGCTGCCCGCTTTGGATTACGTGCTCAAGTGTTCCCATATGTTCAATATGTTGGATGCGCGGGGCTCCATTTCGGTGATGGAACGCACCCGCTATATCGGTCGTATCCGTGGTTTAGCAAAGAAGGTGGCGCAACAGTACGTGAAAAAGCGCGAAGACTTGGGATTCCCCCTGCTTAACGGAGCATTCCCCCAGAAGCTAGAGGCATTGGCGTCGGCGTAGAAGCCGTTACAGGCTGTTATTTCAGGCTGTGACTTAAGAAGTGGCGCTGCTACAACGGGAGAAGTTCCATAAGAGTTTGGCGGTTTACGCTGCACCACCCTGTCTTTGCGGCTCGCGTCCCCCATGAAGATTAGCGCCCCCGAATTAGCCCACGCTGAAGGAAATATCACGTATCGTGTCGCCGTTGAATCTGCAACGGGGTTGCAACCGCTGTGGTTTTCTTTGGCGGAACAGTACACGGAGTTGGTGAGCGATCGCGCCGACGGAGCGCTAGCAGCGCTGCTCTTTCCCGCCATGGTTCGGGGAGAGGATATCCATGTGGAAGGGGTCCTTTCGGAGCGGCTGTACTACAACCTATCGGGACGGTGTCAGGCCCTGTTGCGCAGTTTGGATCCCACCTTAAAAACCATCAAAATCCATGCCCCGCATTTAGCGTCAGCAACGTCTGAATCTACTGCCAAATCCACTGGTGTAGCAACGGGGTTTTCTGGCGGCGTTGACTCCTTCTGTGCCCTGGTGGATCACTACCCTCGTTACAATCCAACGGTGGTTCCCAGCCATGCCATAACCCATTTGCTGTACAACAACGTTGGCTCCCACGGCAGCGGCGGAAAGGAGCTTTTTCTCAATCGCTACCGTGCTCTCCAGCCTTTCGTAAAGACGCTAGAGCTGCCCTTTGTTGCCGTTAATTCCAATGCTGGTGAGTTTTACAACGGACTTCCCTTTGCCAAGGTACACACGGTGCTCAACACTACGGTGCCCTTGGTATTGCAGCGAGGAATCAGGGTGTTTCTCTATGCCTCCGCCCTCCACTACGCCAAAATCAGCAGCAGCGGCGCTGGCGGTACGGCGAAAATAGACCCCCTGTTGCTGCCGTTGCTCTCCACAGAAAATTTAGATGCCGTATCGGTGGGATGCGAGTATACCCGCGCCGAAAAATTGTTGCGTCTGACAGAGGTTCCCGATACCTATGCCCATTTGGATGTGTGCTGTGCTTCCCATAAGCAGGGGGGCAACTGTTCCCAGTGTGATAAATGTTTGTGGACCCTGGTGGCGCTGGAAGCTGTTGGGGCTCTGGAACACTACGAGAACCAGTTCAATATGGAGCGGTATCGGCAAATTCGCGATCGCTACCTACCGGAAATCCTTCTCGGGGACCATCCCCGCAGCGGTGAGTTGCTGACCCTGGCAGCGTCCCACAATTACACTTTTCCCAAGAAAGCCCGCCTCTTCGCCCGCATTCCCCTCTTTCTAAAGGGGCGGCAAACCTTCCGGCATTGGCGCGATCGCCTGAGAAAACAATAAACATCGCCGATTAGCCGATTATTAATCGCCTTGCCATCGTCCTCTATCACGGCACATTTCCCACCGCACACTTCCCCCAGCACACCGCAATCGCTCCAGCGAAAACCACCCCGTGAAAATCAGCCGCCCAACCTTAATTCAGCAAGACAGTGCCATTGTTTACCAGGCAAAGGTGGAGTCTTCGCTGGGCTCCCAACCACTCTGGTTTTCCTTCCCGCCCCAGTACAGGGATTTAGTGAGCGATCGCGCCGACGGAGCCCTGGTGGCGATGCTGTTACCCGCCATGATTTTGGGCGAGGATGTGTCCATTGACGGTCCCCTATCGGAACGGCTGTACTACAACCTTTCTGGAAGGGCCCAAGGACTTTTAACCACCCTATTGCCCCAGTTAAATCGGGTAAAAATCCACGCTGAACACCTGGATCCAGCGTTAAGGTCGCCGGACACCGAAGGCGGAGTGGCGACGGGATTTTCCGGCGGTGTTGATTCCTTTTGCGCCCTGGCGGACCACCTGCCCCGCTATAACCCCGATGTGGTGCCCAGTCGCGCATTGACCCACTTGCTTTATAACAACGTGGGCTCCCACGGCAGCGGCGGTGAAGGGCTGTTTCGCGATCGCTATCGCACCCTCGAAAATACCGCCAAAGATTTCGGGCTCCCGTTTGTTTCCATCAACTCCAATATCGGCGTATTTTACGAAGGATTTTCCTTTGAGAAAAGCCACACCCTGCGCAACACCGCCGCCGCTCTGGTGCTACAACGGGGCATCAGCGCCTTTTTGTATGCGTCCGCCTTTGACTACAGCCGCATCCAAGCCCAGCCGGGCTGCTCCATGGGCAGCATTGACCCCATGTTGCTGCCGCTGCTGGGAACCGAAACCTTTGAGGCGATCGCCGTGGGCAGCGAATATACCCGCGCCGAGAAAATTTCGCGGTTAACAACGGTGCCAGAAACTTACACCACATTGGATGTGTGCGCCTCTAGTAAACAAGCCGGAAATTGTTGTCAGTGCGCGAAGTGTTTATGGGCGTTGGTGGCATTAGAGGCGACGGGAAAACTAGATAAGTATTCGGGGCAGTTTAATTTAGATCGGTACTATCAAATTCGCGATCGCTACCTGCCGGAAATTCTCCTGGGCAAACACCTTTTTAGCCAGGAGCTATTAAATTTTGCTGAATCCCAAGGCTATGCATTCCCTGCCAAGGCAAGATTATTAGCAAAAGTTCCCTTCTATTTGGAAGGGCGAAACCTGGGCAGAAAGATTCGCGATCGCTTAAGAAAGAAATAGAGCTGAGGTTAAAGTTTTGACGGAAGAAAAGCAACAGCTTTTCGAACTATTTTTTAATCTATTGTCGATAGTTAGAAGCCACCCCAATTCACACTTATTCCATGAAAATCAGTCGCCCTGTTTTAGTTGAAGAAGACGGTTTAGCGAAATACAAAGTAACGATTGAGTCTTCGTTAGGAAGTCAAACCCTTTGGTATTCGGTGGAAAAGGAATATAGGGATTTGCTGAGCGATCGCGCCGATGCAGCTTTGGTCGCTGCTTTGATGCCCGCCATGAAGCTAGGGGAAGATATTGAAATTGACGGCATTATTTCCGAAAGACTTTACTATGTATTCTCCTCGGCCTATCAAGGGCTTTTAAAAAATATTTTGCCGGTGCTCAAAAATATTGAAATCAAACCGCGGCACCTGGAAAAATACACAACCAAGCCCATCGGGTCTATGACCGGTTTTTCTGGGGGTATTGACGCATTTCATACATTAAATTGCCACTTTTATGAAAATCAAATTCCCGACGCCTTTCGCCTTACCCACCTACTGTTCAATAACGTTGGATCCCATAGCTCAGGTGGGGAAAAATTATTTAGAGCTCGGTACAATCGGCTGCTGCCTTTGACCCAAAAGCTGGGGCTGCCCTACGTGGCAGTCAACTCTAGCTTAGAAGAATTTTATCAGGCGGTTAACATCAGTTTTCGCGCCAGTTCAGTGGTTCGTAATGGGTCGGTGGCTTTGTTATTTCAGCGGGGCATAGGTAAGTATTATTTTTCCTCGGGATACAAATATATTGAACTAAATCGACATCGTGAAATTGCGGGAAATTTATCCTATTGGGAGGCGATCGCCACGCCATTTCTATCCACAGAAACCATGGAAATGTTTTCCGTTGGGCATGAATATACACGGGTGGAAAAAACCCTACAGGTGGCAGACGTTGAAGACTCTTACACTTGGTTAGATATTTGCAGCAGTAATAAATTGGCAGGAAATTGCGGGCAATGTAAAAAATGCTTGCAAACCCAATTAACGTTAGATATTGCAGGCAAATTAGATCGCTACAGCTCAGTGTTTGACTTGGATCGCTATTATAAGATTCGCCATAACTACTTCCCCGAGCCCCTGTTACGAAACGATCCGTTTCGGCGGGAAATTGCCGATTTTGCTGAGGCCCAGGGGTTTGAATTTCCCCTTCGAGCAAGGGTTCTGGCAAAGACGCCCTATTTTTGGGAGCTGCGGGAGGGGGCGCGATGGGTTCGCGATCGCATCAAGGGTAAAAAATAGGCGAGATCAAGCGGTGTTTAGGTACGATAACGAAGAGATATTGCAGCAATCTTAGGGGCAAGGGGCTTTGAAAGCTTTAAAGGAAGTTTTGCGTCAGGTAATTGCCGCAGTGTTGGGAATAACCTTAGGACTTAGCCTGCTATGGCTAATTTTGTATTGGACCGTTGGGGCTTTTACCTACGCAAATATGTCCCAGAGTTACTGATAAAAACCAATGAAATCAGCGCTAATATCGGCGCTAATAATAGACGCGGCGAAAGTAACAAATGATGCTTTTTTAAAATTGAGTTTCAACACTCTGTGATCTAGTGCAACTGGAGATGATCTTTATGAAAGGTAAAACCCAAAACCTAGCCCTAGCGTTCAACTTCAAGAGCCCCCACGCCGCCGCCGAAGATTTAGCGAAGAAGCTGCTGCCTTCGTAGCTATTCTGTCTGGAGACCCTGCAAAATATCAGCGATCGCCACCTCAATGCCCAAACCTTCAAAGGCGACTCCTCCAGAGTCATAAACCGGCTTAGATCAATCGCGATCGCCCCGTCGATAAACTTCAGCCCGTTACTTAATTCCGAGAGACCAAAACATATTTATCTGGAATCTTAAGGGCACAATCGCCCGCACGTTTTAGGGTCGATCAAACTTCTCGATGGGGTAACGACCACCGCTAACGTAGACCATTCCCAATGCTGTTTGGCGATGATGTGCATTAATTTTGAGGGGTTTAGAAGAGGACTTAAATTCCAAAAAATGTGGGTTATTCTGGGACCACAGAACGGCAAAATTTCTATGCCTCGCTGGCTGTCTATCTCAAACACGCCCTATGGTTCAGCTTCTTCAGTGCGTCGAATGTGGCAACTCCGTTAGTGATAGTGCGGAAAACTGTCCCCACTGTCAGGCTCAGGATTATCGTGGGCTGACCTGTACGGTGTGTTTACAGCCAGTGAAGCCTTCTGAGGTGCGGATGGAGAAGGGACCGATGGACACAGCCATGTTCTTCCACCCCGAGTGCTTTAGTCAGGTGCGCAATGCCCCTCGCCCCTGTGGTTCCTGCGGCGTTTTTGTTGTGGATGCATCGATCAAAGAATGCCCCAACTGCGGCAATGACTTAGATCGACGGCTGTGCAGTTTTTGTAATCAGCCCTTTAGCTTCCATATCGAGGACTATGACGATCGCATTGAGGAAGTCGTTGTGGGCGGGGTCACCATCTACAAAGATGTGGTGTTGAAGGGGCAGGGGCATCGAGTTTGTGCCGAGGCGCGAGGTGGTAAACCCCGTGAGACCCTTTATGAGCCGCTGTTTAATGCCCTAGAAGCGGGGCAGTGGCGGGAGGCGGATCGGGCAACGGATCAGCTAGTTCGCTACTTTGCCAGCAATAGCTCCGTCGCCAATTTCCCCGTGGCGGAGCTGAAGCAAATTGACGAGCTGTGGGTGAAATATAGCCAGGGAAAGTTTGGATTTTCGGTGCAATCTCGCCTGTGGCGAGAGGCGGGAGGCACCGTGGGCGTGGATGAGCCGAGGGTTTATGGGGAGTTTGCCCTGCGGGTAGGCTGGCAGCGTGCGGTGGGTACGGTGCCGGTGGTGGATCAAAGTCCCGGCAGTTGGAAGGAGCAGGTGGCAGCATTTTTTAATCGCATGCGGGGACCAAAAACGGAAACCGTTTATGAGGCGATCGCCTACCAGGATTTAATTTTTGACCTCAGCGCACCGCCAGGACATTTACCTTTTCCGGGGGCTAATGCCGGGCGTAATTTTTCTCTAGGGCGATCGCGCATGTATACAGACAGTTGGGATGTGCCCTACATGGCTGCATTAGCGAGTCAACTTTCTTAAGCTGCCCCCAATGTTGGTTCCTACGCAGTTACAACGGCCAGTACGGCGATCTTTCCTGACGCGGGCTCTAATTTTTGGCTGTGGCGTGGCGATCGCCCTCGGTATTGTGCTGCGATTTACGGCACTGGATCGGGCGGTGTATTGGTACGACGAAACGATCACCAGCATTCGTGTGGCTGGGTTGACCAAAGAAGAGGTGCGATCGCCGGGACCGGAGGTGCTGGATCGGTTGTGGTCACCGGACAAGTTCACCGCGTATTTTTTTGATTTGTCATCGGAAGGGGCGGCGAGTCGCGGCTGGGATAAAACCCTAAGCAGTTTGGCGTACGAAAACCCAGAACAGGTACCGCTGTATTACTTGCTGGCGCGGGGCTGGGCTACCCTTTTTGGCAACACGCCTTTTGCCCTCCGTGGCTTATCAGCGCTGCTGGGAGTAGGGCTGTTGCCGGTCATGTACGCGCTGGTGCAGGAGCTGGGGCGTTGGGTGCGATCGCTATATCCCGAACACTCCAGCCCCCTATCTTGGCGCACGGTGCAATGGACCACCACCGCAGTTGTGGCCCTATCCCCTATTCAAATTCTTTACGCCCGCGAGGCCCGGGGCTACAGCTTAGGGCTGCTAATCACCGCCCTTAGTACCCTGGCATTTTTAAAAGCGCTGCAAGCCACCCGCACCCGATCCGGCAATCCTCGTGCTCGCTGGATTCTCTATGCCTTCAGCTTGATGGTTGGACTCTATACCCAACTGCCGTTTTTGCTGGTGATTATCACTCACGGCATCTTTGTGGGGGGACACCGCCGCACGTTGATGAAAAGCTGGCGATCGCCTACCCCCTTTTCGCGATTCCTCGGCAACTACATTCGCTCCTGCATCGCCACCTTAATTGCCTTTGCTCCCTGGCTATATTTCATCTTCACCTACCGGCAACAAATCGGCTGGCTGAACCGGGACCTCTCTGCGCCGGTGTTGCTCCAGCGATGGTTGCTAAACCTCTCTGCCGTACTTTTCGATGCCCAACTGGGATTTCCCAACCAGCCCCTATTTGATATCACCGCCAGCAACGGCGACCCGGTGCGACTGCTCGATACGCCTCTGATCGCCATCGGTATTGTCACCATCGTGGGGTTAATTATTGCCAGCATTGTTTGGATGATGCGATCGCAGCCCCGCGCTCTATGGTTGCTGCCGGTTAGCTGGCTCGGCACGGTGATCCCCTTTGCAGCCCTAGATTTGCTCACTGGCGGGCAACGCTCCACCATTCCCCGCTATTTTTTGTTGGCGTACCTAGGGCTGGCGATGATTCTCGGCTGGGCGATCGCCCAGTTTTGGCAAAGTCTAAATCGTCAGCCGCGCCTATTTCAATTTATCTATGGCTTTGCCGCCATGAGCCTGATTTTCAGCGCCCTATCTTCGGCGTACCATGGCACCCAGTCAAACACCTGGTGGCATAAATACAGCAGCTACGACGTACCGGCGATCGCCCAAGTGCTCATTGACTCCCTAGCCCCCCCTGATCCCACCCGTTCCACAGTTCCCGACCAGATTGTGCTTACCAGCACCGATCCCCTGCGGCTGCTTACCCTAACCCCCCAGCTCAAGGACGGCATTGCCCTACAAATTTTGCCCGTCGACGCCTCTGTTCCCGCCGCAGCGCCACCGTTGCCAAACTTTGCCTATTATCCACCAGAGTCTTGGCGATCAAGCCCTGATGCAATTCAGCGGACACAATTTCCCAATCTTTGGAAACGGGTTCCCTAGAAGGAGCTAAGTCCGTTACCGCCAGGCAACCTTGAATGTCCTGGCCAGGACAGTAAACCTCTTGCATAGATCCCCGCCCTCACCCTCACCCCCCCTCCCCGGGCTAATCTTGTAAAGGCTTTGGAGAGCAACAAGATCAATAGGGTTTCAGCAGGGTTTCAGCGATCACTCTTGAACTGTGTACAACTCTCGGATCACTGAAAGTCCGATACTGTCGTTGGCACCTCCAGAGTGCTTCCGAATCCCCTACAGGACTGGGATCCCGTACCCTTGCCCCTGTTATCCCAACATTAAACAAACGATCATTCAAACAGCATGCCTCGCGTAAGCCCTACCAAAGCTGGATCCGCACTACCGATCTTGCTAACGCTTCGTGAGCCTTAGGTAAAACAATAAAGAAAATATAAAATATCAGTAATGCTAGTTACATGAATGGTGGTGGTCCTCAGCTACCATTTCTTCGGTGTTGACAGCACGACGCGGGACAATTCTCCCAAGATCATTCCACAGACTAATCAGCCGTCATCATTACTACCGGCTAATTGGTCTGTATTGTACTAACTAGGGGCTGTCATCATTTAAGTTTCAACGCCTTTAACTGTAAGGGTTTCAGCCCCTAGCACTGTTTGCTTGAAAAGGGCGCGTATTCCCTTCCATGTAAGGTTTCTGGTGCTCGATTGATGACATGCTCTGGCGATCGCGGTAAACAACTCGACCTGGGCAACCATCGATTTGCCCTGAAGGTCATTAGGACTCAAAGCATTAAATATCGAATTTTAAATTTTCAAACTCAATAGCAGCGAGGGCTTCAGCCTCTGGCATATTGTTACGCTAAAAGACGTGACGCCCCACTGCGCAAGACATCTGGAGTTTGACTGATAGTACGCCCTTGAGACCTTGCCCTGATTTATCGGTCCACTCCCTCAACAGCGAAAATACTGCTCTAGACCCATGTCTTCGCCCCACCGATCATCCCCTTGGCGAACTATCTCCCCCAGTCGCCGTCGCTTTCTTAAGCTCGCTGGATTATTCTCCGGTGCCGTTGCTTTAAGCGCCGGCAACGTTGGCTGTCAAGGGATTGGCCGTAAACAATTCTCGGAAGGTACGGATGAGCGTGTCAAAAATGGCGACACCGTACGGGTGGGATACCTACCGATCACCGACTCGGCCCCTTTATTAGTTGCCCACGATCAAGGATTCTTTCGGCAGGAAGGGTTAGAAAGCGATCGCCCAACGCCGTATCGTTCCTGGAAAGCGATCGCAACGGCTTTTATGGAAAGGCAGGTTAATGTCATCCATATCCTGATGCCCGCCAGTCTTTGGCTGCGCTACAGTCTTCAATTTCCTGCCAAAGTGGTTGCCTGGAACCATACAAATGGATCCGCCATCACCGTACACCCCAGTATTCGAAGCCCAGAGCAGTTGGGGGGACGCACCATTGCCATTCCGTTCTGGTACTCCATCCATAATGTTGTGCTGCAGATGCTGCTTAACCAATATGGTCTAAAGCCAGTGTCTAGCCTGACCCTAAATCGCCGCCTTGCCTCCAATGAAGTTGGGCTTGTGGTGCTGCCTCCCCCGGATATGGTTAAAGCGCTGAGCAATGAGAACATCGCCGGTTATATCGTTGCCGAACCCTTTAACTCAGCGGCGGAAACGGCACAGGTGGGTCGCCTGCTGCGGCTAACGGGAGATATCTGGCGTGACCATGCATGCTGTGTGGTATTCATGCATGAGGCAGACCTTCGCGATCGCCCAGACTGGAGCCAAGGTGTTGTCAATGGAATCGTGAAGGCGCAACAATGGTCTAGAGGAAATCGCCCCGAACTCGCACACCTCCTGTCCAAAAACGGCAGCAACTACATGCCACACTCTGTTGACGTTTTGGATCGCATACTGAATCGATATAACAACGATTTTTACCGTAAAGAAGGCGCAATTCACCATCCTGAATGGCGATCACGCCGCATTGATTTTCAACCTTATCCATTTCCGTCTTACACAACGGACTTGGTCAAAACTTTAAAAACCACCCTACTAGATGAATCAGGGACTTTTATTCAGAATTTAGACCCTAATGTTGTTGCCAAAGATTTGGTTGACGATCAGTTTGTGACCCGAGCCATTAACCTTGTGGGCGGTCCCCAAGCCTTTGGGCTACCACAAACCCTCTCTCGGGCTGAAACTCTAGATTTTTAATATTCAATTTCTAATAATATTTAGCTTCTAATATTTAGCTTCTAATAATATTTAGCTTCTAATATTTAGCTTTAGACTGCGTGGCAACTTTGTGCTGAATTCCCCTTAGCTCTCGTGACTTCTTCTTCCAGTCGAGCCCATTCTGCTCCATTCTCAATTAGCCATACTTTGCGGTATGGAATCGTCACCCTTGTGGCAAGTAGCGTTATCGCAGTGGGGGGGCTAACAACCTGGTTTAACTATCAAAATCAGCTCAATATTCTTCGGGATCTTAAACAGTCTCAAGTTGAAAATTCTGCTAATAAAATCAGCTTCTTTTTAACCCAGCTTAAAGATCCACTCAATTACCTTGCCCGGCTTCCAGGAATTACCGAGTTATCCCCGGAACGCCAGTCGAATTTTTTACGGACGATCGCGGAAAGTAGTGACGCCTATTTCGCGATCGCAATTGTTGACATCGAGGGGAAAGTCTCCAGTTCAATCACACCATTCAGTCAAAATACAGAGGAGGAAATCGAGTATTTACTCAATGGATCACAGGTTGACTGGCAAAAAATCATTACAACCGGAGAACAAGATATTAGTCCGGTAAAGGTTCGAAAAGATCAAGGTTTATCTGTGATCACAGTGGGTCTTCCAATGCGAAACAATGAGGGTAAACTGAGCGGTGCTTTACTAACCCAAATTAATCTAGAGCAGCTTCAATACATCATTAATTAGTCGCAAACTGGCGACAGTGGATATCTCTATATCGTTGATCAAAATAATCTGGTTATCACCCAAACTCTACGAGCAGAAACCTCCTATCAAGACTTTTCTCTTCAACAGTTGAAGGATCCAACCCTAATTCAACAGGTTCGAGACCAAAGTTTGGATAAGCGCTATCTGAATCAGTACCAAGGATTGCAGGGATTATCTGTGCTGGGTGCCAGCTCGAACATATACGCCGTGGACTGGTTTGTGGTCGTAGAATTACCCAGCCAAGAACTGGATAAAGTTGTCTGGAATAGTTTGATAATTTCCTGCTTAGTGCTATTGGGAGCGGGGGGAGTTTCTATCGCTGCCGGGTTCATTTTATCTCGCTCTATATTGATTCCATTGCAACGGTTAAATGCTGCGGCACTATCCATTAGTTCAGGGTATTTAGACACCAAAGTTCCGGAAGGATTTCGCAATGAATTTGGCACCTTAGCCAACGCATTTAACACGATGGTCAACCAAGTTCGTCAGTCTTTTCAATCGTTGGAGCAGAAAAATGGCGATCTTAAGTCCACTTTAGAAAAGTTGAAAAGTACCCAGACTCAGTTAATTCAAACAGAGAAAATGTCGAGCCTAGGGCAACTAGTTGCAGGCGTTGCCCATGAACTTAATAATCCCATTGGTTTTATCCATGGCAATGTTGCCCACGCCCGCAGCCATAGTGAAGCTTTGCTGGAGGCGATCGCCCTTTATCAAGAACATGGTGTGGAGGAAAGCGATGAGCTAAGGGAACAGCTAGAGGAGTTAGATATCGACTATATCTGCAATGATTTCCCCAAGCTATTAAGTTCCATTGAAGATGGCACTAACAGGGTACAAAGTATCGTCAAATCCCTACGGAATTTCTCCCGCTTAGATGAGTCTGAGTCGAAGCATGTTGATATTCATGAAGGCATCGAAAATACGCTCGTTATCCTTAGAAGTAAGCTCAAAGGCAACAGCAAATCTCATGTTGTTGAAGTTGTCAAAGACTACGGGGATGTTCCTCCCGTCGAATGTTATCCAGCGCAGCTCAACCAGGTCATTCTTAACCTTATCGACAACGCGATTCATGCGCTTTCTCAGCTACGTTATTGTGAGCCGAGTCAGGCGGGACCGGTGAACAGTGATGGTGGCGAGGAGACAGACTCGCGTCCTGTAATTGTTATCAGCACAGGAGTAGATGGGGTTTTACCGGCGAAAAACGGGTATGCTGAAAGGACGCCATGCTGCTGGATTCGAGTGCGTGACAATGGAGCGGGCATTCCAGAAGCGGTGCGCGATCGCATTTTTGACCCTTTCTTTACAACGAAACCGGTTGGACAAGGCACCGGGCTCGGGCTTTCAATTAGCTACAAAATCATCACCGAAACCCACGGGGGAAGCTTGACTTGTAACTCCGTTGTGGGTGAAGGCACAGAATTTACGATTCGCATCCCCACCACGCAGAAGGTCGAGGAAGGAACATCGACGAAAGCACCGCACGCTGAAGTCGGCACGGTAAAAGCATTGGGGTAAAATTTGAAGACGTTAAGTTTTGTTTTGCCGTAAGTAGAGTTCGCCGTGCCGACTTTAGGTGTCAATATCGATCATGTGGCGACCATTCGCCAAGCCCGCCGTACCGTTGAGCCCGATCCAGTGGGGGCAGCTGTCCTTGCTGAGCTGGCAGGAGCTGACGGCATTACGGTACACCTGCGGGAAGACCGTCGTCATATCCAGGATCGCGACGTTTATCTGCTGCGGGAAACGGTGCGTACCCATTTGAATCTAGAAATGGCGGCGACGGATGAAATGGTGGCGATCGCCCTAGATATCAAGCCAGACTATGTCACCTTGGTGCCGGAAAAGCGGGAAGAGGTCACCACCGAAGGGGGCTTGGAAATTGCAGCGGTGTTGCCTCGCATGACCGATGTGGTCACCAAGCTGCAAGGGGCAAATATCCCGGTGAGCTTGTTTATTGATGCGGACCCAGCGCAGATTGAAGCCTCGGCGAAGTGTGGCGCTAAGTTTATTGAGTTGCACACCGGCACCTACGCAGAAGCTAAAAGCGAGGAGGCGCAGGCGAAGGAGTTAGCCGTGCTGGCAGACGGATGTGAACGGGCGATCGCGGCAGGGCTGCGGGTCAACGCTGGGCACGGGCTAACCTACTGGAACACCCTACCGGTAGCGCAACTGCCGGGAATGGAAGAGCTAAATATTGGGCATACGATTATTAGCCGCGCCGTATTGGTCGGTATTGAGCGGGCGGTGCGGGAAATGAAGGAAATTATCAATCAGGTGTAGCTCCCAGCTTGATAACGGTAAAATTTGTTGCTCCATCGGCGATGCAGGGCGCGTGCCAGCGCACCAACCGAGCTGTTAAAAACCATCAAAACCCTTTAGCGAAAAACGCTTATTCAGTTCCATGACGACCTACTACTTCAGCATTGCCAGCAAAAAGTTTTTAGTGGAAGAAGAGCCCTTTGATGAGGTCATTAGCGAGCGCATTCGCAACTATAACGAACAAGAAAAAGAGATTGATTTTTGGTTCGTCCTGGAGCCTGCGTTTTTAGAAGCGCCAGAGATGGCGGAGGTCAAGGCCAAGGTTCCCCAGCCCGCCGCCGCCATTATTTCCACCAACAAGACGTTTATCACTTGGACGAAACTGCGGCTAGAGTACGTATTAACGGGGGAGTTTGAAGCTCCATCGGATTCGATTCCTGATCCCATTGCGTCCCTAGCAGCGGCATCGTAGCTTTCTCAATAAATTGGAGGCCGTTTCTATGGCTTTTCCACGATTCCTCAACGCCCGCCTTTTAGTAGGAAGTCTAATAATGGGTACGGCGATACACGTCGTCGCCAGTACGGCGATCGCCCCCGTTGCCCAGGCGTTGAAACCCTGCGAACCACCGGCAGCGGGGCGTTACCTACTAATGGTGCGGCGAGATTCTCCTGATGTGGAGGTGGCGCTGTACGAGGAGTTGCCGGAGTCGGTGGAAGTGACCCTATGTGATTACCAAGGAGAAACGGTGCTGCGCCTGAGCGGGTTTCCATCCCAGGCGATCGCCGAAGCTTGGCAAGCTTATATCAGCGATCGCCTAAACCGCACCGCCTATTTAATCGAACCTTCGAACACCGCTACACCGGGGGGGAGCAACTCCTACAGTCCCCAAGCGCTGGGGGACGGTTACGCGGTGCTGGTGGATTATTTCAGCGATTTGGCGATCGCCCGCACCTTACGCGATCGAATGGGAGAAACGCCGGGGCTCGTATCCTACGGTCAGCGCCCGTATTTGCTGGTTAGCCATACTAAAAAGATGAAGCCGGCAAATAAGCTGCTGGAAGAGTTGAGCCAAGATGGATTTGCGGTAACCGTCGTTAATAGCCGTCACGCCATTTTGCTGCGATCGGCGATCATACTGCCCCAACAATAATTACGTTGTCCCCTTTAGCGAAAAATTCAAGAGACAATAATAGAAGCAACTGTTACTTTGATGATTCATGAACTTTCACAATTCAGTTGCACAGATACAAGAACTTTGTTTTTTCAAGGAGTTTACTTTCTCCCAAAACCAGTTTCAGGATGCATCTAAGAATGAACATGAATTTGCCGACAGCGTCATTTGGCTAGACAATCTCCTCATTGTTTATCAACTCAAAGAGAGGAATCATGGGAAATATACCACCTCTGAAATAGAAGGAAGATGGTTTAAGAAAAATATCTTGGATAAAGCCAAAAGTCAGATAGGCAACACTCTCAACTACCTGAAGGATTTTAATAGCATTCCATTAAGTAACCACAGAGGGAATGTTGTTGACATTTCAGATTTAGCCATAACGTCCATCCACAAGGTAATCCTGTATAGAGCGTCTCCTCTTCTTCCTAGAAACTGTCGAAATCAAAAGTATTACCGCAGTAGAAAGTCAGGATTTATTCATTTATTTGAGAGTGCTAGTTATTTGAAAGTTCTTCAAATCCTTGTGACTCCCGCTGAGATAAATGATTACCTGTATTTCCGCGAAAAGCTTTTAACTGACTTTGACAGTGGAGGATCACCTATTTCGGAAAAAGCATTGCTGGGGCAATATTTGTGTGCAGATGAATTCCGTTGCCCCGATGCTAACTTTTCAGAATACGTTGAGAGTCTCAATTCGGAACTGAATGACTGGAATATTTCTGGATTAATACAAGGATTTCGAGAGCGTCAGACTGATTTCACTCAGCCCAATGACTATATACTTTGTTATCCAAGAGCTCGCCAAATTGAAAAGGAATGAACTGCGTGAATTTAAGATTAGATATGAATTGCTGACGGGGTGACAGAGTAGGTGAAAGCCTTTTTAGCCATGACTTACAGCATCA
>CALGDE010000067.1 GCA_937883785.1 uncultured cyanobacterium | reverse complement strand
CTCTTACTCAAGCGGCTGGCGTCATAAATTAGACTTTTCAGACGTCCTCTAAGAGCAGGTGATGGCCTTCTGCGTGGAGTTCGAGACACCCTAAACGCGCAGAATTTCCACGTGCCCCAGCATCTCTTCAGGGGTGAGCGCTTCGTAAATATGGATTAGCCGTCGAATCATATCGCTGGCTTTGAGTTCGTCCTGGGGGTAGTACACAATGCCAAAGTGGACTGATTGGTTTTGGGTATTGCGTAGCAGGCTAGCATCGGTGGTCACCATCACCTGCTGCCGCTGACAGGCCAACACCATCTGGTCGCGATCGCCATGGGATCGCAAACCACTTTCCACTGGAGTCGTAATCTTAATCCCGTAGTGGCGCAAAGACTGAGCCACTACGGGGTCAATATTTTCGTCGAGATAAAAACCGATTCGTTTGCTGCTCACATCCCTGATTATTGAAGCGAATTGCCAAACGAGTTTATTGGACGATGGCTAAAAATTGCCAAGCAATCCGACACAAATGCTCGTTTTCCTTCTCTATTAATGCAAGGGGCGTCAAATTAATGCAAGGGGCGCCAAAAGCCGCAAACAATACGAACACCCTGGAAAACTATCGTTGCAATAATTGAAAGACTGGCAAACCCACCGGAAACAGCTTTATCCTCCAACATGCCTGGGGTCTACTTTGAAATTTGCAACAGTCTTCGGCGAGTGGAGCCAGCGGGCGTTCAGAGGGTGTAAAGAATGCCAGATTTATCGAAACCAAAGTGCGGTAGAAGCTTCAGTCGCCGCTGAGGTTACGGGCTTTGTCTTCCAGCAAAGAGAGGTTGCTACGCTGGAACCCTTCCACAAAAGCGAGGTCTTCGCGGATGCTACGCTCGATTTCTTCCCGGCGATCATAGTAGTAGGCCATCGCCACATAAACGGACGCTAGCCCCAGGTTGTAGCGCCCCGCCACCTCCTCCAAGGACTGCCCCATTCGTAAATGCATGATGGCAATGTCGGCGACGGTGATTCGGGTGCCCGCAATGCGAGGGCGACCACCGCGAATGCCAGGGGTTTGTTCGATATAGCGACTTAAAGAATCGGACATAAATGGTCGACGTAAATTGGCAGAGCGTTTCGACGAAATGAACAGGCGATCGCAACCCTGATTAGAAATCGGCAACCCAGCTAAAAGCACCGCTCAAAGGCAAGGGCGGCAATTTCGGAACAGTCTTTTCAAAGATACCCTTATTTTAATTTTCTCAGCTTGCGCAGTTTAACTTGCGCAGTTTAAAGGGATCGCGCCATAGCCCCGGCGTGGGCTACATTGCCGCCAATTACGTTGCTGTTGGTTCCGTTGGTTACGGTTATAGCTAGGTACGCCCTATTGAGAGCCGTCGGGCAACGGAGGAAGGGGGCTACCTGCCTTGGGTCCCTTAAAGTAGGCGCCGTACACCGCTTTAGCGATCGGTGCCGCCACCGCACCGCCATAGCCACCGTTTTCCACCGCTACAGCGATCGCAATTTGGGGATCATTCGCGGGAGCAAAGCCCACAAACATGGCGTTGCTGCGACCGTTGGGCACCTCGGCAGTACCGGTTTTACCGCCATTAAGGGGAATACTGCCGTCGCCCAAATTTTTCGCCGTTCCCCGCGTAACCACCGCCACCATGCCATCACGCACCACTTTCAAGACATTGGCATCAATGCCGGTAGGCTGAGGGCGGTAGGCGGGATCAGCGGTTTGGCTGTCGAGGAGGTGGGGAATTACTCGATTGCCACCGTTAACCACTGCGGCGGTCATCACAGCCAGCTCCAAGGGCGTGCCCAGAACCACTCCCTGACCGATAGACATACTGACCGTGTCCCCGGCATACCAGGGCGCACCGTGTTTTTCCTCTTTGGTGGCTGGGGTGGGCACCGAACCAACGGCACCACCGCCAATGCCTAATTGCAACGGCTGTCCAATGCCCAGTTGGCGGCTCCAGTGGGCGATCGCCTCGGGACCAATTTTTAAGCCAATTTGATAGAAAAACGTATTACTGCTGTAGGCGAGGGCATCCTCAAAGCCAATGACTCCGTAGCTGCCGCTGTGCTCCCGAAAAGCGTGTCCCCCCAGCACAATGGCGTTAAAAGTGGGAATGCGAGAGCTGGGAGTGTATTTTCCAGACTGCATTCCGGCGATCGCGGTAGCCACCTTGAAAGTGCTGCCAGGAGGATAGCCCTGCAGAGCGCGATTTAATAGGGGCGTACCCTTTCCCCGTAATTGCTCCCATTCTGCCGCCGTCAGACCATCGGTAAATAAGTTGGGATCAAAGCCCGGTTGACTGGCCAAAGCCAGCACTCGACCGGTTTTAATTTCGATCGCTGCCACCCCTCCTCGGCGGTTCCCCAAGGCATCCTCTGCCGTTTTCTGCATCGCCAGGTCCAAGGTCAGGCGCACGGGACTGCCGGAAATGGGCTTACGGCGATCCAGGCGACGATTAATGGTGCCCTTAGCATCGGCTTCCAGGCGCTCGTAGCCCCATTTCCCGCGCAGTTCCTTATCCGCAAGACGCTCTACCCCGGCTCGCCCCACAATCATGCCCACCGGGAACTTGGGGTTAGCTTCCATTTCCTCCGCCGTCGCCTCGCCGGTATAGCCCAGCACATGGGCCGCCGTTTCGTTTTGGGGATATTGGCGGCTGGCTTCTGTTTGTAGCCATAGTCCTTGAGTTTGCAGATTTTGCTCCGCAAAGATAACAAACCCTTCTTCCGACACCTGGCGGGCGATACGGATGGGTTGTTCCAACTGTCCCTCCCGCTGCTTTTCCGCAATTTCCCTCAGAAATTCCTCCACAGGGTGCTCTAGGTGCGCTTCCAGGGGCATCAGAATTCTGCGCCACTGATCCAGCGATCGCCGTTGGGGGGTCAAGTACATCGAGCGGGTTAACTGACTACCCGCCAGGAGTTTGCCTTGGCGATCATAAACGGGACCTCGGGCAGCAGGAATGGGGGTACGGCGGCTGCGGTTTAGCTCTGCCTTCTCCCGGAACGTGGCCCCCTGCTGAAGCTGTAAATCCACCAGTCGCAGCCCAATTCCCAACATGGGCAAGCTCACTAAGCCCACAAAGATTGCCGTTTGCAAAATACGGTTGGGAGGGGCTTCGATTTGGGACGATCGCCCCCGGCGTAAAGTTGGAAAACGACTACCCATTGAGCACCCCCCTGAAGCGAGTTTGAGAATGGTGAACGAAACTATTCGGGCGAGTAGCGGATCTAGTTAGCAGCTCTAGATCGCTGTTGCCATCGAGGTTTTAGAACTTAACAACGACAGCTTCAGTGGTGTGATTAATGCTCGGCAATACATACTCGGCAATATCCGATGACTGTAAACAGGATCATCATCAGTGACACAAACCAAACCACTTAACGGTTTAGGAGAACAAAGGAAAGCCCCTAACTTACTATTTCTTCACGACTTGGGTTTATCAGAGTAATTTTCACAATTTCTTTGATCCCTCGTAACTTGCCGAGAATTTTATTGTTATCCAGCAATCTCCGCTGATGTGTCCCCCTTTCTGTTTGCATCTTAACGTCTATGTCACTCTTTATCTAATTCTGCTCAAGCTCCCAAAAATCCGCATCATTTCAGCATCATTACTGAACTGTTAACTTCGCCACTAGACGCAAATTTCTGTAGATAATGGAGCTGGTCCTATGTCCGTCATAGGCTTGCCACGTGAAGTTCCTGTGGAATGACGCACTGTTCGGCAGCATGTCCTAAAAACGTGTTTCAAGGGCGTTGTGAATTAAGGTTGCGTTCTTAGGGCACAAGGTTTACTGCTGCTAGCTTGTTTCTACGCCAGGTGGGATGTTCTCCCATGAATATGCTCTCTGGCGTTAGTTAATCGATGTGCCCTAAATGCTTCTCTGGTTTATTGACATTCCGAGAAATCGGCTAAACAATCGAGAAGACTGTGGGTGAATAAGAACTGGAGCAAGGTGTAAGTACATTGGCTTCCGTTCATTAAAAATAGTGAGGAAAAGCGCTGTGAAAAAAATTGAGGCTATTATTCGTCCTTTTAAATTAGACGATGTGAAGATTGCCCTGGTTAATGCAGGGGTTGTGGGAATGACCGTCTCTGAAGTGCGTGGCTTTGGGCGCCAGAAAGGACAAACTGAGCGCTACCGCGGCTCAGAGTACACCGTTGAATTTCTGCAAAAGCTGAAGGTGGAAGTGGTCATCGACGACGAGAACGTGGATATGGTGGTTGAAAAGGTGATCAACGCCGCTCGCACCGGAGAAATCGGTGACGGTAAGATCTTTATTTCTCCCGTTGACGATATCGTTCGCATTCGCACCAGCGAAAAAGGGGACGCTGCTATCTAAGCTGCAAAGGGCAGTTTGCAGTGGCAAAGCGTAAGCGGTAGTACGCAAGGGAAGGGGCTAGGTTTCCACGGCTCTCCTAAAGATTATGAGTACCACCGGCTCTTAAAACCCCTGAATTAAATGCTGGAAGAAACGGCTCCTTCTGTTTGAGAAGGAGCCGTTTCTTTTGATTCTGTTTTTAGATGGTGTTCGCCATCGTGTTTGCCGAAGGCTTTCGCTGCTTACAAAATTTCACTGCTTACAAAATAACGATATTGGGCAGCGCTAGGTCTTTACTGTCCTCAGGCAAGGGGGGATCGGCACCGTCTGCGGGGACTAAATCCAGGGCGATCGCCAGGTCTTTAATATTCTCCTGCCCAACCATTTGTACCTGTCGCAACAGGGCTGTGCTCTGCTCCAGCAGCCGATCAATATCAATGCCCCCATAATCACTTTCGTAGTCCCGCAGTCGATAAAGCCCCTCCCCCATCAGGATGGCGGCTCCATTCCAGTTCAAATTGCTGAGATGGTAAATGCCCACCGCGATTTGCAAAATACCGTGATAAAAGGTCTTATCCGGCTCCATTGCCTCGATCCACAGGGCTTCTAAAGTGTCGTGACAGGCGTAAAATTCGCCGCTGTTAAATTCTTCAACCCCTTGCCAAAATTCATCGGGCTGAGGGTCGGAGCCAGGATGGGAGGCGCTACTGGGCATAGGTGTGGGTGGCTTCTAGTTGCTGCGTTAAGGGAACGTCTTGCTTGAGATAATAGCCCGGATGGGGAGACTGATTCGGGGGGGAGTCGCCCCAAAGGAGCCAGCGACTGCCGGGGGGCAAGGCATTGATACTACTAAGGTTTGCCGTTAGCCATAGAAGGGGCGCTTTCGGCGGGGTGCCATAGTCCAAATGGTCCAAATCTGGGCGATCGCCCGGGTTAACCGCCGCCAAGGTTTCCAAAATTGCTCGTCGTCCGCGCACTATCCCCGTGGCCGGGGTCCACAAATGGGCTTCCAATTGACGACGGCTAGCATAGCTGTAGATAGACGCGGCGGCGCTAGCAGCCTGCTCAAAATCTGCCAAATCCCACTGGGCAGCGGTGTCTAGGCTAATCACCACCGTTTGCCCGCTGGTGGTGGTTTCCAGTTCGCGCACCTGTAATTCCCCATAGCGAGCGCTAGTGCGCCAGTGAATCAGTCGCCGAGAATCGCCGCTGCGGTACGGACGTAGCGATCGCGTTAGCCCCTCGTAGCTGGCTTGGCTAAACTGATCCCGATCCGCCATCCGCATGGTATTTCCCTGTCCCATATGGTCCACCAGAGAACAGCGGCTAAGGGGCAAAATCTGCGGGTACACCACCGCCTTCGCAGGAATTGACCAACTGCGTCGCCCCCACAGCAGCCCCAGGGGTGCGGCGGTCCGCAACGATAAACCGGTCCAACAATAAACGCCGCGCTGGACATTGCCGTAGGTAAAGTCAACGGTTTTACTTTCCCCCGGCTCCAGCCGTTCCAGCAGTTGCACCGAGGCGGGCGATCGCTGTTTTCTACGGGGCTGGGCTCCAGGATCGACTAGCGCGGGATTTACCAGCGCCATCGGTGCCCCGTCTAAAGCCTGGCTCAGGGTAAGCAGCTGATCCGACTGGTTGTGATAGGTGGCTGTGACCAGCACCCCGTCGCCGACGCTAACGGGGACAATGCCCTGGCGAGTAACCGAGAGCCCCTGAAGCGATCGCCGGCTTAATACGGCCGCCGTTATCAACAGGGCAATTAGCACCCCGCTGATGACATATAGCCAGCCGGCCATGGTGTTCGTGGCCGCCGCAAAGAAAAATACCGTAAAAAATATCAACAGCCCCCCCACGAAAGACGGCGACACCCAGCGATGCTCCAGCCATAGTCCTAGCCGTTTGCTCGCTGATTGTCGCCGACTGTTTGGGTGTCCTTTTTTTGGGTGCTCTTTTTTTAGGTGCTCCTTAAGCCCCTTCTGCCGCCTATTTGCCATGCCGCCTAACCTAGTGAGACTTTCCCATCATAGGCCGCAGCTTATGGGGCGCAGCGAGGAAGCAATTAGACGGTGCTTCTAAACAGGGCTTCAGCCCATCACGCGGACAGTGAAGGTTAGGGGGATAGGATTGGGATCCGTAGCCAAACGAATGGATAGGGTGTGCACCTGCTCGCCGGGCAAAGTGGGCAGCAACAGCTCTAGCTGTCCCTCAGCGTCGCAACTGGATTGGGTGCTGGTGCGATCCCCTTGCAGATCCGCCCGACCGCCGCAGGGCATTTCCACCTGCACCACCAGCGCATCGGCCCCAGGACGCCATTCGCCCCGCACTTCCAACAGTCCCTCACTGGTCAGCCACTGGCGTTCCACCACAGGCTTTTCTTGGGTGAGTCGTAGTTCCAACTGACGCAGCAGGTCATGGGCGGTCACTAACGCCAGCACCATTTGCTGTTGCGCCTGGGCTCCGTCGTAATTAATAGACGGCAGCGCCTCACGCACCCCATCATCTCGGGCCGCTTCCAGCGCCGGCATTAGCCGATCCGCAAAGGCGTTTAACGCATCCCCTTCACCTGGGAATAGGGCATCTACCGCATCGAGCATTTGCCGTCCCACCTGAAGGGAGCCTTGCACCAAATCCTGACACTCCCCCAGGATCTGCTCAAAAATATTGTCGGGCACCTGGGTTCGCAGGTTTTGTAGTTGGGTTAGCCAGGGATTGGCGATCGCCCCCACCCCGTCGGGATAGTCCTGTAGCTCAGCCCCCTCCCACGGGAATCGAGGGAGATTTTCTTCAGCCTCAGCCTTTGCCAAGAAATGCTGCTTAAGCAACGCCTGAAACCGGTTTTCAATCATGGGAGAGTCGCGAAGATCTAGCATAGGGTCATTGGCCAACGCGGCCGATGGGTCAATGGTTACCTCGGCGTCCTCAGAAATCGCCATTAGCGCGTCGTCATTGGCTGAAAAATCACCCGTTGAAAATCCTTCGGGAAGTCCTTCAGAATTTTCCAGCAACTGACTTAAGAACTGCGCCTGTAGCTCCTCTGGAATGCCATCTAAGTTCCTATTCGTCATCATTTCCCCCTAGTCCGGATTCGAGTAGTTGCTATTTCTGATTTCCCAAGCGGTTTCCAAAACCCCAAACCATACCTTCTGGGCTTGGGTAATCGTAACCCCTAAGGTTTCAGCAATGGTGCGATCGTCCGCCTGCTCCTGTTTCAGCTTTAGAGTTGTCTTTCCTTTATCATCCAAACGGGACAGCAACCCCTCCCACTCCACCGGGGTTAGCCCCAGGTCTTTCTCCAAATCTGCGTCGAGCCACTGGTGCACCAGCTCCCAGCGATGGAGCATGGCAAACCGCAGCAAATGGTATTTAAATCGCTGCTGCAAATAATCTCGCTGACGCGCCGTTAACCCCAGCACCTGCTCAATTTCGCTGGCGGGTAAATCCTGAAGGCGCAGCACCAGATAGTCAATACAATCTTTCTGCTTTTTCTCCGTTAAATATTCCACCAGCTCATTAACCACCGACGATCGCAACGCCGAATCCATCACCTCCGACTGTTCCTGAGCCCCCATGTGCTGGCGCACCTGTTGCACCGACGCGTCGTCCCAGGTGTAGGAATCTCCTTCAACGCCGCCACTTTCCGCCGCCCGCTCCATATCGATAGATGTTTCTGGCGGGGTTTGGCGGGCGAAGGTTTGGGCGCGCAAAATAACCAACTGTTGCGATCGCCCCCGGGGCAACGGAATCCGCCGCTTGGCATAGCGCTCCACAAAAGCCATATATTCTGCCAGCTCCAACATGGCCCGGGGGGAATAATCCTGAGGCATTTGGCACTCCCGCCGAAATGCCTTTAGGGCCTCCACATAAAACCCCTGCAAAAAATCCTCGATCGCCGTCAAGCGTGCCTGATAGCTAGCCCGAGTTCGCGCGGGGGCAATGTAGCGGTAGATAATAGCGCTCAGGGTACTGTGCAGCTCTGCCCGTCCCCGTTTCGAGCCGTGCTTGTAATAATTTAGACATTGTCGTAAGCGATGCTGGGATAAATCCTTCATCCACACATCCACTTCACCGGAGTTTTGGATGCGCTTACTTTCAGTGCAGATACGATTGACTTCGTCGGCAATGCGTTCTGCCACCGCAACACAAATTCGCTGCGGCGTCTTAGTCCCGTCTTGCAAGGACTGAGTTAATGACTTAACAAGTTCTTCCACGTCCTAGGCAGTTCTCCCTGACCCCACAACACAGTAGATACAAAAGAAATAAAAAGAGCCACAGCAGATATAGAAATCCAGTGCAACAGCGGCCACATATCCAATCTTGGGATTATTAGTGAGTACGTTAGCCTCGAAAGCTAGCCCACTGGAACCAAGCCCAGATTAAGGCTGCTTTCAGCACGACCCTAGCACAGCCAACTGATAAAACTAGGCGCTATCGTTGCCCTTACGTTATTTTTGCTACCAATATTTCCCATTGGGCAATGGATATCCGGGGAGTTTTTTTGATTTTTTGGGGATTTACAGAATTTCTGAACCCGGGGCGATCGCCCTGACGCCGCTACATAATTAATCGGGCAATCATTCCTGGAACAATCGTGTAAGATTCAAACTCAGGTTATCCTGACAAGCAAAGCGTCAGCGCAGGCGCAAAGGGTTTTCCGCTTAGCTTTCTATCAAGTTTTCAGCAGCAGTTTTTATAGCAATTTTCGGCAGCGATCTATGGATTTTGAAGGAAAATTAGAGGCTCAGGTTAAACAACTGGTGGACGCTGCGCCCCAGGACGGTAAAACGCCCCAGCTTGTTACCGCGATCGCCCCAGTATTGCTCCACTTCGCCACCCAGCTTCAGCGAGAAAATTTTTATGTGCTTCAAACCCTGAACGGTGACTGGGTACGCACCACCCTAAGTAGCCGTCGGGAACAGGGCGTCCAAAAAAGCGTGATTTACGCCTTCGCCTCCGTGGACGATGCCCGCAAAAGTCCCATGCCCACCAAAGATCCCAACGTCCTTGCCGCCCCCGTTCCCGTCACCCATGTGTTGTTCCAAATGGTGGCCCTAAAAACGCTGGACAGCCTGGTATTTTTTGCCACCGAAGGCAACTTGAATAACGGAACGGAAGTGGGTCGCGCCGTCTTCGAAGAAACCATGAAGGCTTACTTTGAACAGGTTCAAGACTGGCAAGAGGGCGAAGACGTCACCATCGCCTAGCGTCTGTGAACCCCCATACCCTCACCAGTGGAAAAGATTCGCATGGAAAACGGGAGTAAGTGCTAGACAACTAGCAACCTACTCCCGTTTTTTCACAAGTTCAGATAGCGAATTATTTTCGCTAGTTTTATGACCCCTTACTCGGGCACATCGGTCACCGCGCCCAGGCTGCTGGAAGAAACCAGTCTGGCGTACTTGCCCAAGATGCCGCGCTTATAGCGAGGGGGACGAGGTTCCCAGGCCGCACGACGCTTAGCTAACACCGCCTCATCAATGTTGAGCTGAAGCAGCTTCTGGTTCGCATCAATGGTGACAGAATCCCCCTCTTCCACCAAGGCAATGTTGCCGCCAACGGCTGCCTCGGGAGCCACGTGCCCCACCACCAGGCCGTAGGTCCCGCCGGAAAAGCGTCCATCGGTGATCAGTCCCACCGAATCTCCTAAGCCTGCGCCGATAATGGCTGAGGTGGGAGCCAACATCTCCCGCATACCGGGGCCGCCTCTAGGCCCCTCGTAGCGCACAATCACTACGTCGCCAGCTTTGATTTTGCCGTCGAGAATGGCTGCGAGGCATTCCTCTTCTGACTCAAACACCCGCGCAGGTCCAGTAATGACCGGCTTCTTTACGCCGCTAATTTTAGCGACAGATCCTTCTGAAGCCAGGTTGCCTTTCAAAATTGCCAGGTGTCCCTTTTGGTACAGAGGCTTACCCCACTGGCGAATCACATCTTGATCTTCCGAAGGCGTGTCGGGAACCCCAACTAAGTTTTCCTCGATGGTTTTGCCGGTGACGGTCATACAGTCCCCATGGAGTAGCCCTTGGTTTAGAAGCATTTTCATCACCTGGGGAATGCCGCCGGCTCGGTGTAAATCCGTTGCCACGTAGCGACCGCTGGGCTTGAGATCGCAAAATACCGGTACTCGATTACGGATTTCTTCGAAGTCGTCAATGCTTAAAGGAACGCCGATGGTGTTGGCGATCGCCAGCAAATGCAGCACTGAATTAGTGGATCCACCCACGGCCATAATTACCGAAATGGCGTTTTCAAAAGCTTTGCGGGTCAAAATCTCCTTCGGTCGCAGGTCAGCTTTGATGGCTGCCGCCAGCACAAAGGCCGAATTGGCAGCACTGTCCGCCTTTTCCGCATCTTCCGCTGCCATCGTCGAAGAATGGGGCAAACTTAACCCCAGCACCTCGATCGCCGACGACATGGTATTTGCGGTGAACATACCGCCGCAGGAGCCTGCTCCGGGACAGGCGTTTTTCTCCACCGCCATCAGCCGTTCTTCGGAAATTCGCCCGGCACTGTACTCACCCACCGCCTCGAAGGCGCTGACCACCGTCAAATCCTCACCGTCCAAATGCCCCGGCTTAATAGTGCCGCCATACACAAACACCGCTGGAATATTTAGCCGCGCCATGGCAATCACCGACCCCGGCATATTTTTGTCGCAGCCGCCGATGGCCAACACCCCATCCAAACTTTGACCGTTGCACACCGTTTCGATCGCATCGGCAATCACCTCACGGGACACCAGGGAATATTTCATCCCCTCCGTGCCCATAGAAATACCGTCGCTAATGGTAATGGTGCCAAAAAGCTGAGGCATTAACCCCGCCGCCCGCGCCGCGTCGATGGCACGATCCGCCAGGGAATTGATACCCATATTGCAGGGGGTTACCGTGCTATATCCACTGGCAACGCCCACAATGGGCTTTTTGAAATCATCATCGTCAAAGCCAACCGCTCGCAACATGGCACGGTTAGGCGATCGCTGTACACCTGCCGTAATGGCAGCACTTCTCAGGGTCTTAGACATAACGGGATTGGCACCTGGCTAAACATTTTCCTGCGAGCAAAACAAGGAAAATATAGAACTGAGATTAGGGGGTCTCAATAGGATCCAAAGCCTTGCGCCAGTAGCCCACAGCCTACATTTTTCAAGGAAAGCGTAAGCTTTTTAATGCACAAGACGTCTAGAAGCAATCGACAACGCGCCCTAAAAAATATCGTAAAAAATATCGACCGTATTCGATTCAAAGCCCTGCCAAAAGCACAGGCTCGTGGAAATCGAATCGTGATACCGAGCGTTTGATATTACAACTGATATTGATTAATGATAAATACCAGAAGCCAAAGATTTCGATACCAAGACGCTGATTTCAAGGATCAGCGTTAAAAATCAATATTTTTTATTCTGAGTTCTACTTTTTTGGGGTTTTATCGCTCTGGGGTTCTACCTCTCTGGGCTAATAGCCTACCCCAGATTTTGAATCTCAGATGCCACAATAATCCGATTCCGCCCCGCCGCCTTTGCCCTGTATAAAGCCTGGTCCGCCTCAGCCAAAAGTTCCTCTGCGGAGCTGGCGTCAGAGGGCACTTTCGATGCAATGCCCATACTAAGGGTGACAAAACCACCGTCATTGCCGGGATGGGGCAGCGCCGTTTCCGACAGTAAATCCCTCAAATTCTGCGCCACCTGTTTTGCCCCCTCAATGTCAGTTTCCGGCAAAACGATCGCAAATTCTTCCCCCCCATAGCGAGCCATCAAGTCAGTGGGTCGCCGTGCCACCGTCATTAGGGCTGCCGCCACCTGCTGTAAACAAGCATCTCCCGCCTGGTGCCCCAGGGCATCGTTATAGACTTTGAAATGATCTAAATCGCAGAAAACCACGCTCAAGGGCTGCTGGGCACGGTACAGCCGCAGCCATTCCACCGCTAAGCAATCGTCCAAGCGTCGTCGATTGGCTAGCTGGGTTAGCCCATCCACCGCGGCCAGCCTCGCCAACATGCGATTTTGCTCCTCTAGCTGCCGCACCAGAGCATCCAGGCGCTGATTCGAAATTTCCAGGCGGTTTTCCGTATCTTTGCAAAGGGTAATGTCCCGCAGGGTAATAATGACCCGCTCTTGCGATCGCACCCCCACCAATTGGAACCACCCCGACACGGGGCCGCTGAGGCAAGACTGGTCTGCCACCATCCCACAGGGATGATTTGAAGTTTTAACTGCCAAGTTCAGAAGCCGTTCAAACAAGACCGTGTCTGCAAAATAGCGATCACAATCCAGCAAGCAACGATCCAACACATCCCGTGCCGATACGCCCAAAATCCCTTCAGCAACAGAGTTTATAAACAACCAGCGACAATCCGTCAGTTGCCCCATTTCGTCACGGATAGGGGCCAGGGCGATTACCCCATCCATCAACCCGTTAAGAATTTGGTTGAGGGCTCCGGGGCTTTCACGGAACATCCCCCCCACAAAAGGGCAGGACTGATCAACGTTGGGCGATCGCGACAGGGCTCGGTTCATCTTTCAGGAAGTGCGTTGAGGGGAGTGGTAGAGGGTAAATGCAGCGAAAAAGCCAATTTTTATGGACTTTCACCTTAAATTATTCGCCACGTAATCAAGCTGGACCGTAAACTTTGCTTGCGAGAGCCATTGGGAAACACTTTCATAGGAAATTTTATTGATAGGTATTCCCAATGCCTCTTCCCCGAATCGTGTTTTCGACTAGCTTGCAGAAATGCTGTTCAAACGTTGCTCAATGGAAAATACACGCCCTTAAAAACAACAAACATTCGGGACTGAACCCCTCGTAGCTCTTAGCTTTTCGACTTCGGCAGTGGTTGAAATTTTGGAGTCCAGTAGACGACGAACTCCAAACTCAGGCGTAGAAAAAGCTTGCCTGTTAATCAATTGCAGAGGAAGACATTTCGCCTAACCAGCGTTCAAGCTTACTGAACCTAATCTTAACTCAGGAGATTCCTGCACTATTGCCCAGTGCAAGCTATGTACCGAGAACGCGGGAAGCAATGTCAAGGCTCGCTTTTGACTTTTGATCAAGCAACTTAAAAGCGTGGGAACGATAGATATTCTTGAGGTCGTGATTTTAGATTTAATGCTTTGATTTCAACGTTCTAATCTAGCGTCCTAATCCAATGTCCTGATTTAAGTAGTAGATGCACGGACAAGGCTGATCGTTCCGAACTATGTACATGCTTCACACATGGTTGATACATGTTTCGCAAAGCCCAATTAGCCGCAATATACGCTTCAATTATTTTTGATATTCATATAATTCGACACATTAATTCTACCGTAGTCAATAGCCGTTAAATCCTATTTTTTGAACAAAGGTTAGACTAAGAATTCAGCATTGGTGAATGCAAATGAGGGCGTGGAAAACGATTAAATCAGATGGTTTTTTTCTTGTTAGAAAATCTCTGTTGCACTGCTGCTAGAACCTGTCTACAGTGACCTGGTTTTCTCCTGTTATTGGCAGCCAAGGGGATGTGATGTCAAAAAGATATTTTGAGTTAGTTATGAGTTGGCGCTGATATATTCGTTCTAAAGTCTTGAATTTAGGAGTTGGTTGTTCAGTTAATAACGCGAATGCTCAGGAAACTGAATACGTAAATTGATCTGCCTAATTCATTCGTATTTTCTGTGAATCAAAATTCCCAATTCAAAATTCCTAGAGGGCTTAGCGAATGTCACCAATTCTCAACTATCGTCTTAACCTTTTGATTTTGGCTGCGACATTGCAGGCATGGACTCACGCCTTAGCACAATGGTTATTGCAAGGCGATGTCCCAATCCGCAATGGTGGCGATGCGATGAAGCAATGACCTCCGTTAAAGTGCGGGTCTTTTAACAGAAAATTTTGCGTAAAAATTTCAACTTTTTTAGTTTATTTTTTCACTTTCTATTTGGTATTCCTGCGGATTTTATTTGGTATCCCCGCGGAGTGGGTGAGAGCTTCACAGTTTCAGCTTTTTGCAAGACCAAAATCTGGTCACGGAGAATCTGGGCACGGAGTTTACAACAGCGATAAGGTGCCCTGATCTCCGTCCAATTCTGCCAAGGCGCCAACGGGAAGGGAGGCGTTGGGGCCACTGTGGCCAAAGTTGAGGCCGGAAACGACCGGGAGGGATAGGTCACCCAGGCGATCGCGCCACAGTTCCTCGGTGGTGAGGCTGGATCGGTTAGGGGGGGGATCGCATTGGCTGAAGCGTCCTAGGGCAATGCCAGCGATATTGTGCAACAGTCCCGTGTTGCGCCAGTGGGTGATAAAGCGGTCTAGGCGGTAAGGGTATTCGCCCACGTCTTCAAAGGCGAGGATAGCGTCAGTGAGGTTGGGGCAGTGGCGGGTGCCGAGAAGATGGGTGGCAACGGCCAGGTTTCCGGGGAAGAGTCGTCCGATCACCCGACCACCGCCCCAGCCGTTGCCCATTAACGGCGGAAGGGACTGACCTTGTACCAGGGCAAAAAGGCGATGGCGAGTATCGTCTGATTCCTCGGGGAGGGTGGTTAAAACGGGGCCATGGACGCTGGCGATGCCTTGGTTAGCCAGGCTCCACAGCAGGGCGGTGATATCAGAAAAGCCGATTAGCCATTTGGGGGCGATCGCCTGGCCGTATTGCAAAGCCTGGGCTCCGGCGGCCATAAACGGCCAAGCGAAATCCTCTAGCAGACGAGTGGCGCCGTACCCTCCTCGGGCGCAGAGGATGCCTTTGTATTTGGGATTGGTGAGGGCGTCCGTAAGCTGTTGGCGGCGCTCGATATCGGTGCCCGCCAGGTAGCCGTAGGTGCATTCCAAATCGCCGTCGGGTCCCAGGTCCACTTCAAAGCCATGGGATCGCCAAATATCTACCCCCGCCTGAGTGCTGTTCATACTGGCAAGGGGACCGCTGGGGGTAATCACTCGCAGGGTATCGCCGGGGCGCAGGGCGGCGGGCAGTTCACAGGGTTTGGGCAGCATAAGTTATCGAAAAGCAATCATTAGTGAGCAGCGGCGTTTTTCCCTGCGCTAGCCATTTCGGCACGCAGTTGGCCCTTTGCACGGTTCCATAAATCGTCTAGCTCGGCAAGGGTATGATCTTCCAAGGGGCGATCGCTCATGGATTCCATCAGTCGCAGCCGCTTAACGAATTTATGGTTGGTTTTGGTTAGGGCAGCGGCGGGGTCCAGCTTTTGCCAGCGAGCCACCTGGATGAGGGAAAACAGCACGTCTCCCAACTCCGATTCTTGGTGCTCCGTGTCCGACTGGGCGATCGCCTCCTGTAGCTCCCCCACTTCTTCGTGGAATTTCTCCCAAACCCCTTCCAGGGAGTTCCATTCAAATCCAGCGGCGGCAGCTTTGGTGGAAATTTTCATCGCCCCCGTTAATGGCGGCAGCGATCGCCCGTAGCGATCCAGTTTTCGACTGAGGCGCTGGCTCTCTTCTAAGGTTTCCCCTTTCTCCTGGGCCTTAATTGCTTCCCACTGCTGACGTACTTCGTCGTCACTGGTGGCGTTGCTGTCGCCGAAAATATGGGGGTGGCGACGAATCAGCTTATCAGCGATTCCGTTGGCGATCACGGTCATATCAAAGTCTCCTGCCTCCCGGGCAATTTGCCCTTGCAGCACCACCTGCAACAGCAAATCCCCCAGCTCTTCGGCTACCGCGGGGCGATCGCCATTTTTGATGGCGTCAACGGTTTCGTAAGCTTCTTCAATAATGTACGGCGTGAGGCTTTCCGGCGTTTGGGCCAGATCCCAGGGACAGCCATCCTCGGGCGATCGCAGTTGAGCCACCACCGCAATGAGTCGCTCCATCGCTGCCAACATTGCCGCCATCGTTTCAGGATCAACTAGAGTTTTATCGGCAGTTTCACCAGTAGTTTTCTTGAGGGCAGGTGGGGAAGGCTGGTCGGTCATATGAAAAAAATTAGTTGCAAACGGGCGATTTGATCATTGCCATATTCTTACTAATTTTAGCGATACCGTAGTTCCCAACAGTCTTCTACTGTTTTGCATCGTTTCTCTAGGGGCTGCCATCAATTCAATTCCTAATTTAAGATCTGCATGATCGACCCTTGAATTGGTAGAACAGTCAGCGATCACTGAGGGTCACCGGGCGATCATCCAGTATTTTCGCGATCTAGAACGCTGAAAATCAAAGTTGCAGAGAGCTGAGAATCAGTTCTTTACTTTGAGCAATGATCCTGCTTGGCTTCAAGACAAGTCAACATAAAAAGGCAGGCTTTTCTATGTTCGTCCTCAGATGAGTATTGAGCCACGACGGTTTTCAGGAAGTTGTTCACTTCGTCAATCATGCGATCACGCTAAAAATAGGCTATGTCATAGAGATCTTAAAGTTTGATAGAGGACTAGAAGATTAATTAGTTGACTGCAACTGCCAACGACTGGCGATCGGCATTCTCCAGCCGGTGCCAAACGCTCGCTCAGTGACCTTGATTCCGGGAGCGGCTTGACGACGCTTGAATTCTGCCCGTGATAGTAGGCGAATAATTCGATCTACCGTATCAGCATCATGACCTGCCGCAATAAGTTCCGCCGGTGCCTGAGCTTGATGGACCAGTCGGTCTAAAATATCGTCCAAAACGTCGTAATCCGGCAGCGAATCTTGATCCACTTGTCCCGGTCGAAGTTCGGCGCTAGGGGGCTTGGTCAAAATATTGTTAGGAATAATCTCCGATTCGTTTAAAGCTTCTGTGAGTTTGGCGTGTTCAGGACAGCCCTTTTGTCCTCGATTTAGCCAGCGACATAGGGAATAAACTCGCGTTTTGGGTACGTCCGCAATCACCGCCAAGCCACCATTCATATCTCCATAAAGGGTGCAATAGCCCACTGCAATTTCCGATTTATTGCCCGTGGTCAATAGCAAATGACCAAATTTATTGGCGATCGCCATCAACAGATTCCCCCGAATCCGCGACTGTAAATTTTCCTCCGTAACGCCCGCTTCGGTGCCGGAAAATAACGTTTCAAAGGTGCGATCATAGCCACCCATTAAGTCGCCGATGGGTAAGGTTTCGGTGGCAATTCCTAAGTTATTGGCTAAAGCTTCGGCATCACCAATGGAGTGGTCCGAGCTGTAGGGAGAGGGCATTAGGACGCCCAGCACGTTCTTGGGACCCAGGGCGGCGGCGGCGATCGCGGCCACCACCGCCGAATCAATGCCGCCGCTTAAGCCCAACAACACTTTGGAAAAGCCACATTTACGGGCATAATCACGCACCCCCAGCACCAGCGCGGCCCAAATTTCCCCGTCGATTGAGGATGCCAACTCTGCCACCCCTGCCTGCTGTACCGGCACCCCAGAATCTTTGCCCACCATGGCAACGCTCGAATCCCAGCGTCCGATTGCGGGCTTAGAATCCGCCTGAAATTCCCGAGTGGCAGGGTCATAATCCACGATCGCCAACCCCGCCTCAAACCCCGGCGTTCGACGCACCACTTTCCCCGAGGCATTGACCGCCAAGCTGGTGCCATCAAAAACCAAGTCGTCATTGCCGCCCACTTGATTCACATAAACCAGAGGTAGACCGTGCTGCTGGGCGCAGTGTTGGATCATTTCCTCCCGCAGTCGCTGTTTTCCCGACACATAGGGAGACGCAGACAAATTGACCATCAACTGCGCCCCAGCATCCGTCAGCTCTTCCACCGGGTCTATGTGGTAGCTACGCCGTCCCCAAAACTGCTCGTTATTCCAAATGTCCTCGCAAATGGTGACCCCAATTTTGATGCCGTCTAGCTCCAAAATATTGGGGCGAATCCCCGGCATAAAATACCGATCCTCATCAAAGACGTCGTAGGTGGGCAGTAATCGCTTGGGAAAGATCTCCCTTACTTCTCCACCGGTTAGCAGCACCGCCCCGTTAACCAGTGACTCAGCGGGATGGTCTAATTTGGCGTCTACGCTGGTTATCGCCGCTCCCACCAACACGTCTAGCTCTGGGGGTAGTTCCTTCGCCAAAATGCTGAGTTCGGTGGCGATCGCCTTAATAAATCCTGGGCGCACCAGCAGGTCTCGCGGCGGATAGCCACAAATTGCCAGCTCCGGCGTCACCATTAGTTTTGCGCCCAATTCGTGAGCTTTTTGGGCGTATTGCAAAATGCGTTTACGGTTGCCGCATAGGTCGCCAACGGTGGGGTTGAGCTGGGCGATCGCGATTTTAAGGGGGTTCGCCATGGGAAAGTTTAAGAAAAGGAGTACGGGAAAGTTTCAGGGGAAAGGTATTGTCGTAATTTTACTAATTTCAATTGCTTCTGAGTGATACGTATGTTGCATTAGAGGTGCCTTGGAGCCAGAAGCGCCTTGAAGTTAGAGGTGTATTAAAGTGCAGCGGCTGGCTTATATTGCTCCGCTATGATTGACTATCAACCCCCATTTCCTTTAGAAGAATCCATATTTAAAGTATTCTCCTGTAGGAGGGAAAGATCACTAAAAATCCTTCGGCTACAGTGGCAATGGGGCGCGTCACCAATGAATCCCCAGACTCTTTATACAGGGGTCGGTAAACTCCTTTAAAAGTAGAAACCGCTGGGAGCTTAAGCCTTTACAGTTACTGAGTTCAGAATTGTGTTTATAACAGCCCTTAGTGGAACACCGACCTAAGAAACAGACAGCATTTGGGGCAAAGCTCTTAAGGATCAAACTATTGTCAATTGACTTTAAAAACCGACTTGATATTATTCAAATGCTTAATTAAGTGCACAGCGTTTCAAGGCTAAACCAAATAGAATAATTAAATTTTTACCTAGAAAATCTATCAATAAATGTTCATCAAGGAATACCTATTAAGTTGTCAATATTCGAGACAATTGCTGATACGTATTTATTGATTTTTACAATTTCGCCTCCACCTCACCACCCGTTTCTTGAATTCTTGCCTAACAGCATGGATTCCCCAGCCTGTTTATGTTCCTATTCCGTCGCCCCACCAGCCTTGTTAAAGTTACGGCGATCGCCACTCTGATGTTGTTTACGCCAATGGTTGTCAGCGCCGTTGCGTCCTATCAAGCGTTTAACGAACTGGTGCGCAACGAACTGCGGCTACAGCGGTTGAGCGATCGCGTTGCTTATTTGGATGAAGTGTTGACCATGTCTGCCCGGATGAATGCGGCGACGGGAGATCAGCAATGGGAGGAGCGGTATCAGGTGCACGTGACGGAGCTGGACAACACCATCGCTAAATCGATTCAGCTCAGCCCAGAGTCCTACGATGATCGCGACGCAGCCAGAACGGAAGCGGCTAACGAAAAGTTGGTGGCGATAGAGAAGGAGGCGTTTCGTTTGGTGCGCACGGGGCGATCGTCGGAGGCGTTGGCGCTGTTGCTCAGTGCGGAATATAGCCAGAAAAAGGCGCAATACTCCGCTGGGGTTGAGGCGCGTCAGGGGGCAATCCAAAACCATATTCAAGGCAAAATCGAGAACTATCGTAAGCAGCTAATTTTGTCCGGAGGCGTGGCGGGCGTTACTTTGCTGGGGTTAATTCCCGCTTGGTTTTTGGTGTTGCGTGCTCTCAGAGGACGTCTGAAAAGTCTAATTTATGACGCCAGCCGCTTGAGTAAGAGTC
>CALGDE010000066.1 GCA_937883785.1 uncultured cyanobacterium | reverse complement strand
TGCTGTAAGTCATGGCTAAAAAGGCTTTCACCTACTCTGTCACCCCGTCAGCGTACCCATAGTCGCGATTGAGACCCACTATCTTGGCGGCTTGAGTGAGTGGGTAGCCTTGAGTCAATAGCCAGAGTAAGTGGAAGCGCCTGGACTCCACCCCATCGCTGCTTTGCTGGTAACGCTCCTTAAGTTCCTCGGGAGATAGGTGGGGACACAGGTGAATCTTCTTTGCCATGTGCCTATTCTACAAATATGGGGGTCAAAAAACGGATTTAGTATCACTTCATTTCAATCGCCTGTCCCCTCTTAATTCTGCAACGTCAGAATTTGTATGAGTTGACTTTCGGAAACGCCTATAAATATCCCTAGTGTTTGCCCTGTCGCAGTGACGGTTATGCTTGCAGAGTTAGCACTATCTGCAATCAAAAGATCACTAAAAGTGAGATTTTCCGTTAGTTGCAAAGTGTCGATTCCGCCTTCAAAGTCAAAGATGGTGTCGGTGGCAAGTTCTGGCCCCAGCAAAAATGTGTCGGCTCCGGGACCGCCGACGAGGGAATCGTTGCCACGATCGCCTGAGAGAAAATCGTTCCCTTCCCGCCCAAACAACCAGTCATCGCCTTGACCGCCATATAGCGAATCATTGCCGGATCCGCTGGTTAGCAGGTCTGTTCCCTGGTTGCCAAACATCAGGTCATTGCCCTGGAACCCCTTAATAAGCTGGTTACCAGTCCCCCCCGTCAAAATATCTCCTTCGGCGGTGCCTGAAACTTCCATCAGGGTTGGCAAGGTTGCTAGCGGGTCCGATGCTATTGGCACAGGCGTATCGCTGGGGCTGGCGCTGAGGGGGACAACGGCGGGGGCTTCAACGGAAAAGTTGAAAACTGTGCTGCCAACTTGAGCCACGATGGTTCCCCCGTAGGCTCCCGGTGTTACGGCGTCGTTCAACGCCACATCGAAGGTGGCGGTGCTACCGGGGGGAATGGGGTTGACAGACAGGGGGGTTAGAGTGAGTGGTGCTGAACTGCTGGCGATCTCCTGCTGCAAATTAAAGTTATCTAGATCCAGCGGTGCGTTGCTGCTGTTAATGATTTCAAAGGTGCGGCGGGTGCCCGGCGCTACCGAGTCACCAAAGGAAATGGGCTGCGGCTGACCGTCAATAATTGTGATTCCGGTGGCAGCATCGCGAAAAATAATTTGTGAGGGGTCGGGTCTGCCGTTGGGGGAGAAAGAGGGGGGCGGTGGTAGTTGGGAGATCGGCGGTATCGGTAGAGGTGTAGGGGTGGGGGTTGGTGCGGCGCTAATGACAGCGGTGGCAGCGCTTAGGATCGGGGCTCCGCTCTGCCCGCCGTTATCCCGTGGGGTGATCTCAAAAAAAATAAATTGCCCTTGGTCCGTTGCGGTCAAGGTATAGGTGCTGTTGGTTGCTCCAGGGATTTCCGTGCTGCCCGTGCCCCCTGCATTATTTGCTCGAAACCATTTAAAAGTGCTACCTGCCTCAGAATCAAGATCAGGATCACTGTATGTGTAGTTGCCGGTGAACACTTCTCCCACCTGGGCTGTGCCAGAGACGCCGACCCCCGTTGCGGTGGGCGCTCCCAAAAGGGCTACGTTGATCGCCCCCAAGGTGTAAGTAGATTTGCCCGTATCCGTATTGTCCCCGAAAAACAGTAGATTATTGATGCGGTAAGGGTCCGTCGGCAGGGTGGGCTGGCTGCTAATGCCTGTAAAGTCGTAAAGCTTAACGGTGCCTGTCAAACGCTCCACGCCTCCCACCGTCAAGTAATAGGTATCGCCAAGGATAGTTAGGGCGTAGTTTTGCGTCTGGGTAATATCGAATAGCCCTGGAGTCGTTCGCTCTATCGTTTCGCTATCAAACTGAGGCTGTTGGGCAAAGAGGAAATCGTCGGTGGTATTGCCTGGGTTTTTCCCTTCAAAGGAAATTTCAACGCCGCGGGAATCGCTGCCCAACACAATGAAGCTAAAGCCTGATCGGTTGTCCTGGCTGATTTCATTGACCACTCGAGCACTAAAGTTGACGCGAAATCCACTGGTGCGATCAAGGGTAGGAAACACCGGATTAACCAAGCTGGTGGCACCACTTATGGGATCGACCGTCACGTTGAGATAGCCGGCATAGCCCGTTTGCACATCAGTTCCCAGGAAATCGCTTTGCACTGTTCCCGTTCCCGCTCCTGTGGCAAGGGCGATCGGCGGCATCCCCATTGGATTAGGAGCAGGCAACTGGGCATATCCCAGCCATCGATCCGCGCCTACACCCAGCCCAAAAAAGTTCGTTGGATTGTTGACAAAGCTGGTGGTGCCGTCAAAGATTTGCATGGTGTTGCCTGGGAATGATGGAGATGAAGGGAGAGGCGCAAGGATTTGAGTCGAATTTTACTTTGCCCAGACAGCAGATGTTTCTCTGGTTCCACATTTCTTTGGTTCCATATTTCTCCGGTCCCATGCTTCTCAGCTCCCACCTTTGATCACTAAATGGCAAAGTCTATGGCGCTAATGGTGACGCTTGAAATACTAATTAATTGCCGCACTTGATTGCCGTTAACGAAAGTTCAGGTACCGCTCATGGTGTGACTCCAAGTCAGGGTATCTACGGGAGATGAACCGGCGATCGCTCCATCCTATTACCCATGATTATTACTCATCGTCCCAATCTGGATATTGCGGCGGCGCCTCCCCAAAGGCCATTGTTATCTCGGGGTCGGCGGTGGGTGGGGGCGGGGTGAGAATATCGTGCACCACCACATCAAATTCCCAGCAATCACCGAAGTCAAATAGAAACTCTAGTTGGGATCCCTGCGTGAGTTCCAATTCTCCAAGGGCGGTATTGCCGGTATGGCGATCGCCCCTGGCAACGGCGGGGTGACTAATAGTGACCTTGCCGTGGACCGTGCGGAGGGTGAACTCGTGCAAATGGTCGTTGTCAAAATCAAACGCAAATAGGATGACAGCGGCGAGGGTTTCCAAAGTTTCGCTGCCCAATAGGGTGACAATTCGCCAGCACTTTTTACCGAGGGATACTTTGAGGGTAAACAATCCCGGGTTGATGGTGTCGGACGAGAGTTGGGGAACAGGGAGTGCTTTTTGATAGGTGGGAAACCAGGTTTGGAGCAAGGGTTGAATCAGATTAAAAGACTCGGGCGGCTCATCTGCGGCAGATTCAGGCTCTTCGAGGACGAGCTTCTCCTCCATACTGGCGGGCACGTAATTTAGTCCTAGGGTGTGGGCGATCGCCTCCCGTTCCGCAAAATCCTCCCCCATCAGCCCCGCCTGAATCAAATTATTCTGCCATTCCTCAACAAACTCCTCCGACTGCCCCTGCATATTCATCATCAGCTGCATCACAATCTCCTCGGGGCTTTGCTCAAGAGCTTGCTCTCCCGGTCCCCCCGGCATATGCTGCAAAATCGTCCGCATAGCGTCCAATTCTCCGAAATCCTCTTCTGTCTCTGAGAGCTTGCCCTCAGCCAACGATTTCGGCAGTGCGGTGAAGGCATCCGGGAATTCACTGTTAGCTCCCTCTAGAATCTGAGAGAGAAGGGCCATTATGGCGCTGCCCCATGGTGTGGCTTCGATGCGCTCCACAGGCCATGGGCCGTAAGGCTGAGGGGATTTGAGGGTGATGGTAACAAAGCCGAAGCTTTCTAATAGGGCCAGGTGGTGGACTCCAAAGCAAATCTGTAGCTCGTCCAACTTCTGAATGATGACTGTCTCTTCTGGGGTATTGCGCGTCCACCACCGCTGAACGTCTATGGCATTTCCCTCTAAGGTGTAGCTGCCGATGAGTCGAGGATTAGCATAGAAGAGCCACAAATCCATCAACGAAAAGTACTGTTCGGCAGGATTAAGGGCAGACCATGCTTCCATTTGCGCCCCGTTAGCTACAACCCGTTTGCTCCCCTCCATTGTCACCAGTCCCCCCACCCGTGCCAGCCAAAATAAACTGCGCAGGTGACAGTAGTGACTTTGCCCAGGGCGTTTTAGGGTGAAGGCGGTAGAGGTTTGGAGCCGCGGATTAAGCGTGGCGCAGAATTTCAGGTTGGGTTCACCAGTTCTTGGGGTGATGGGAATACCGTTAGCCTCGGCTTCGTCTAAGAGAAGTTGGAAATCTGCTAACAGGGTTCCAGGACTGTGGGGGGTAAAAGAAAATTGCTTGAGGGCGTCCTGATGCTCCTTGGACAGGGGGAGGGCGATCGCCTCAGAAGTAGGGGATGGCATAGGTCAAAGCGATGAGTTAGCGCTACCAGGCATTGGCGACTAGTTCAAGATTAAGCTTAGGGTACCCAGGCAAATGCAGGTCAATTTTTCACCTAAGTAAAGCGGATTTGGTACGAACCGTTACCTAACGAAGTCGCTGGAGCTAATGACGCTGCTGTTGATGCCGATTATCTGGAAGACTTGATTGCCGTTCACGAAAATTCCGGTGCCGCCGACGGTATCGCTCCAGGTGAGGGTGTCTATGGGGGATAAACCAGCGATCGCCACCAAATCTATCCCGTCTTCAAAATCAGCGACAAGACCAAACGCTTCCGTTGCTCCGTCGTCGCGATCATCAACATTGGCCACAAAAATATCCACGCCCTCCCCACCGATCAGCGTATCAATTCCCATCCCGCCGTCCAGCGTATCCGCGCCGTCGCCCCCCAACAGCGAATCACTGCCAGCATTGCCAAACACCACGTCATTGCCTGCTTCTCCCAACAGCAGGTCATTCTCTTCTCCTCCGTCCAGGGCATCATCCCCGTTTCCCCCTCGCAAAATATCTGCCCCCGCGTTCCCCGCCAGTAAATCATTGCCCCCTTCACCCACTAAAATATCGCCGCCATTTCTCCCAGCAATTGAATCGTTACCCGACCCGCCGAATAACAAGTCATTCCCCTCGCCGCCATCGATAAAATCATTGCCGCTGTCCCCCAATAGTCCATCGTTCCCAACGCCGCCGCTAAGCAAATCGTCGCCGCTGCTGCCTTGGGCAATATCATTCCCCGATCCGCCCACTAGGGAGTCGCGCCCAAAGCTGCCGGTCAGGCGATCATTCCCCGGTCCACCTTCAAGCTGGTCGTTCCCTTGGTTACCCTTCAAAATATCGTCGCCCTCTAACCCCAGCAGATTGTCGTTCCCCCCTAATCCAATCACCACGTCTGATTCAGCAGTGCCAATAAACGTCTCGTCAAAATCCCCTATCTGTGGACGGAAGAGAAATTGCGATCGCGGCAGTTGAATACTGTTTGCTCCGGGGATAATTGGCGTCAGCATCAGTGACTCCAAGAGGGCGATGCTAATGGGAGACTGGGGTTGAAAGGTAATCGCTTGGGATAACGGAACCGTTAAGGCCGGTTCGTCTGGGTCATTGCTAAAGATCCGCAGTATGCCGTTTGTTTGACCAATCTGTGCCCCATTGAGTCGTAAGCTTAACTCTAAGAAGCTGTCTGGGGTGATTGGGTTGGTTAGCAGGGCCGGGGCGATCGCCGTACCATCGCTGCGTATTAGGTCGATCCCTGGCGACAACACGGCTCCCTGCAACGTTAAAAGACTAGTGCCGGTATTAAAGATTCGTAGGGATTGCTCTACGGTCCTTCCAAAAGCGCCCAATAACTCTACCGATTGGTCAGTCGGTTGATCAGTGCTTAAGGTTTGCTGACCAATCTGCACTGCAATATCAGGAACATCAGGTAACGGCGGTGGCGGTGGCAGTGACACCGTTCCCGTGGCGATACCTTTAATGTCGAAGGTGTAAACGCCCTCGTCGGCGTCGTTGGTTCTCACCTCTACCGTGGCGGTGCGATCGCCAGGGGAGGTGGGTTGGAAGGTAATCCTAAATTGCTCGCTAGACACCAGGTCGATAAACGACGGCGGCGGCACGGTCACCACAAAATCGTTAGGGTGGGCACCGGTAATGGTGATGGAAACCGGCGACAGATTAGAAACACTGCTTAGGTTTTGAATCGTAAAATCTTGGGCAATGCCGGTGCTGCCAACTTCCGCGATGGCGAAGTCCGTGCCTTCGGTGGGATCAGCCGAGGTATCCCCATTGGCAATGGGTACCGCCGGTAGGTTTTGACCGCCAATACTCAGGGACGGTCCCAGAATGTTAATTTCCGGATCCCCTAGAAATTCAAACGCTCCTAAATCGCGAATGCCGCTGGCAGGAAGTTCTCGCTGGTCCGCTGCCTCAGGACTGCCGGTGGATGCGTCGAAGGCGCTGCTGCTGGTGTTGGCGATCGCCAAGGTTTGAGTGGAGCCCCCATTATCCGCCAAGCCCAATAACCCTGGGTCGCCCGCAACAACGGCACCCGTCGTAACCGTAATATTGCCACCGCCCTCTTCCACTACGTTATTGGCCGGAGCGACAATAAGCCCAGGAGTATCACTGTCCACATCCTCCCCGGCGTTGTGATTGGCCACAATGGAATTGTTTAGGGTGACGACCGCTGCTGTGGAGGCATAGATTCCCGCCCCAATTCCTAAACTGGCGTTGCCGCTGACCGTTGTATTGCGAAGCTGAACCGTTGCTCCGTTTTCCGTCAAGATTCCGCCGCCGTTGCCGCTGAGGGCTTCATTATTGGCGATCGTTGAATTCGTTAGGGTCGTGTTGCCAAAGGCGTTACGAATTCCACCTCCAGCATTAAAAGCCGTATTGCCCGCTATTGTGGACCGCGTAACCGTTACCGTGCTGGTCCCGAAATTTTCTATCCCGCCGCCATAATTGCCCGCAGTGTTTCCAGTGAGGGAGACATCTTGCAAGGTAACGACGCCGTTGTTGCCGGTTTGCGAAATGCCACCGCCATTGCCTGAAACAGCTGACGCGTAATTATTTTGAACGGTGGTGTTGTAAAGGCGCACAAAGCTTGTCACGGCAACGCCAGTATTAAGGATGCCGCCCCCGCCGCTAGTGGTCGCATTCGTGGTGTTCGCGGTGATCGCCGAGTTTCTCGCAATAAATACGCTTTCGTTGACGAAAACACCGCCCCCACCGCTGGTGGTGGACAGATTCCCCGAGACAACACTACTGAGCAAATTCATCGTTGCGCCGGAGGTGCTGACGAGTCCGCCGCCGCTTGTCAATCCCGCATTATTAGCAATGCTACTTAAGGTGACATTGACCACAGCGCCACCACCAGACGCAGAAATGCCGCCGCCGGTGGTGGCGCTATTTTGGGAAATCGTCGCCTCGCTGATGGACACATTCCCTTCAGCGAAGAGCCCTCCCCCTTCGCCGGTGCCCGCGTCCCCATGGCGAACGGTGACCCTTTGCAACGTTAAGTTGGAACCGGCAAGAACATGAAAAACCCGATCAATAGAGTCGCTTAGATTACTTTGGGTGCCCCCTTGAATAATGGTGCTGCCGGACCCATCACCGCGAATGGTGATATTTTTACCGACAATATCCAAATCGCCCCCGGCGTTGGCCTCTTCTCCACGAGCGCCCAAAGTCAGGGTGTAGGTGTCAGCACCGAGAACAATTTCGTCGCCGCTGACCGCATTGTTAATCGCTTCTCTGAGGGACAACACCCCATCACCAGCGTTAACAACATCAGAAGTGGTGGTGACGGTTAAAATTGCCATGAAATATAGCGGTCAGTGAATGCCAATAGATTAATGGTTCAACCCAAATGTAGTGGTTACCAAATGGCATTAGGCGATCAGTAATATTTGGTAATCGCCGATAAATATTTAACGTTCAAATGTTTAAGTGACAAAGTCGTTGGGGCTAATGGCGCTGCTATTGATGCCGGTGACCTGAAAAATTTGATTGCCGTTTACCAGCACTTCCAATCCACTGGTCCCATCGCGCCAAGTCAGTGTATCTACGGGGGCTAAACCAGCGATCGCCATCAAATCAGTTCCATCTTCAAAGTCTGTGATCACATCAAATTCACTGGTGCCCGTCACCGCCGAATCAATATCTACGGCAAACGTGTCGGCACCCAACCCACCGGTGAGGGTATCCAATCCCACGCCTCCCTCTAGCAAATCGGCACCGTCTTCACCGACTAGGGAATCATTGCCGGCGTTGCCGAAGAGGATATCATTGTCAGCGCCGCCATTGAGCAAATCGTTATCTAAACTACCGTCCAGGGAGTCGCCCCCGTCGCCGCCAAAGAGCTGATCGTTACCTTCTTCACCCGCCAGTAAGTCATCACCCGCCTCACCCAAAATAAAGTCACTATCTAAACCACCCCCCATGGAATCAGATCCAGTACCACCGCGAATAAAGTCATCGCCAGCGCCGCCATCGACAAAGTCGTTACCGCTATCCCCCAGCAAAATATCGTTATCGTCACCGCCGTCAATTTGATCGTTGCCGCTATTGCCACGCACGATGTCATCGCCTGAACCCGCCAGGATGCGATCATTGCCAGCCCCCCCAAAGATGCGATCGTTCCCCGCACCGCCGTCAATTTGATCGTCGCCCCCATTGCCGTTCAGCAAATCGCGACCGTTGCCGCCCGCCAGGTTGTCATTGCCGCCCAACCCAAAGGACGCATCCAGTCCGTTGCCACCAATGATCGTCTCACTTGAATTCCCCGGAGACAGCACAATTTCCCCTGGCTCCAACTGCACACTGCCGGGGGTAAATTCCACCGGAGGAAGGGTTAAGCGTGTCAACGTGAAATTAATTTCCAGCGGCGCTTGGGCTTCAAAGGTAATGGTGCCCGTTAGGGGAATAACAAAGGTGGAACGGTCAGGATCATTGCTGAGAAAGCTTAGCTCTCCGGTAAAACTGGTGACCTGGAGATCGGTTCTGCTTAAGGTCAAATCTAAAAACTGACCCGGCTGGAGAATTTCACTTATGGGACCAGATATGATTTCCGTGCCATTGGTGCGGGTTAGGCTAAAGCCTTCAGGCACCGATACGCCGCCGATGGTTAGGGTGTCGTCGCCTCGGTTGCCCACTCGCAGCGATCGCTCAAAGGTCTGTCCAAACGCTGCCGAATCCAAAGCGAAGGGAATAGTTTGCCCGTCAAAATTAATCCCGCCGCCAAACACCGAAATATCTGGCAAGGTATTGTTTACCACCACCTCAATTGATTCCGTGGACGTGTTGAGTCCATCGTTGAGGGTGATATTTAAAGTGCGGCTGGCGGTGGGATTACCCAGGTTACTGTTGCCGTAGGTGAGGCTTTCGATTAACGCTTCCACCGCCACTGACGTTGCAGCGCTGTTGAGGCTAAAGCTGAGGCTAGATCCGTTGGTACCGTTGTTCGCCGCGTCAATGGTGGCGATCGCCGTTCCCTCATAGAACACAATCGAACCGCTACTAACGCCAATTTCCCCCGTGCCCGTACCAATATTCTCAACCCCCAGCTGATCCTCAACGGAGCCCCCCGTCCCGTAGCTAACGGTCAACGAACCCCCATCAAAATCCGTCGAATCAGCATCCGAAACAACCACATCCGTGTCCAGCCGCTGCGCCCCCGTCGCCAGCAGGTTATCCGTATAAGTGACCTGAGTTGCCAACCCTGTCAACACCGGCGCATTAACATTTGATGGAGGGAGCGCCGTAATGGTACCGAAAACATCGTCATTATTCTGGTTGGTGCCAATGCCATCGACCCCGGTTGTACCGCCCGAACTGTCCGCACTACTACCGGAAAACGTCACGTTTTGCGCTTGCACCACCGGCAAAGGGGCAGGGGTCGCTGAGGGGTTATTAACAACAAAAATTGCGCCGCCCAACCCATCGGCACCGGTTCCTCCCCGCAGTGCATCATTATTCGTGAAGGCAACCGTGTCTAAGGTGAGATTTCCAGAACGCACAAAAATTGCGCCGCCAAAGCCAGCTCCTGCTCCGCCATCCAGCCCACTGGCGTCCGCACCGCCGAATCCTCCCAATCCCTGAGTGGTGCCGCCGCCGCCGCCACCGCCCCCATAGCCACCGCTTCCTCCCGTGCCAGAGAAACTGCCGCCACCGCCACCGCCGAAGCCACCAGTGCCACCAACGCCACCGCCGCCTCTTCCATCAGCACCACCGCCCCCAAAACCTCCATTGCCACCCATACCGCTAGCAACGCCGCCGCCGCCGCCAAAGCCCCCATTATTGGCCGGGGTTGGGGGTGAGCCACCGATCCCGACCCCGGCACTGCCACCATAAAGACCAAATCCCCCATAGCCCCCGTTCTCTATGTCTCCACTGGCGAAAAGCCCACCACCACCGCCGCCGCCGTCAATGGTGTAAGTCCCCCCGTTACCGTACAGTCCTCCACCTCCATACTGGAAAAATACAACACTAGAGTCGCCTCCCCTCGCCTCGTTGCTATCAAAGACGACATTGCGAACCGTGACAGTGCCGTCGTAAACAAACAAACCACCACCCATGCCCGCGCCGCCGCCGCCATAGTTGCTATTTCCCCCCTTTGCCGTTCCGCCGAACACCGTTAGATTTTCCAAGGTGACGGTGCCTGATTTTATAAAGAAGGGGCGAAATCCAGCGCCGAGAATCATTTGAGTCTCAATGCCTGCCGTGGTTGAATTATCTCCGGTAATCGTAACGTCGCTATTAATGAGCCGGGTCGCTACGTCACTGAGGGCCACACTGGTTCTGATTTCAATGGTGTCAGCGCCGGGAATATCGTTGGCTTGCAAAATGCCCCAGCTTAAGGTGCCGGGAACGGTTCCGGTGCCGTCGTCAGAGGCTTGGTCCACGACAAAGGTGGTCAGAGTGTGACTGTAGGCGCGACGGGCGGGGGAATTTAGGCGCGATCGCCCGGTCGCCCCGCCCGCCAACACGTTAAAATTCCAGCTTCCCCCGGTGGACTCGCCCCCGGTCATCCCTCGATTTGCCGCAATGCCCACCCCAGTGATCCGGTGGAGCTGCTCCACAAACGCCCGCCCGATTTCACCAGCTCCTACCTGGCAACCGTGGAGGATAATTTCGCCGGTCTTGCCTAGGACTCGCCCCCAGGTTTTCAAGGCGTCCCCATACTGGGTGAGCCGAGCTGCGTCCAGGGAATCGCGCCCTAGCAACAGTGCACCGGGCTGACCGTGGCACAAAATTTCTAGGCGATCAACACCGTTGGCATATGTCCCTAAAGCTTGGGAAATTTGCGCAATGGCGTTCTCCCCGGGAGCAATGGGCAAAAACTGGGCGGGTTGGTCAATACCGGCAAGGAGTTGATCTACATCACTAATGCGAGAATCAACGATAAACAGTGAAGATTGCATGGTTATGACCGGCTAGAAAAACTGGGAGAGAGTGGGATAAGGGGGCGGGGCGCAGGGAAAATCACCGAAAACCGGTTGATCCCAAGGGAAAATGGCAGTGCATTCTAAGTTTAAGTGACGAAGATTTAGGTGACGAAAATTTAGGTGACGAAATCCAGGGGGCTAATGACGCTGCTGCTAACGCCGATAACTTGGAAGACTTGATTGTTATTGACGAACACCTCTAGCCCACTTGTTCCATCTCGCCAGGTCAAAGTATCCACTGCTCCAAGCCCAGCGATCGCCATTAAGTCGGTTCCATCCTCAAAATCCGTAATCACATCCATCTCGCCAACATCTTCCACAAGAAAATCAATATCCACCCCAAAAGTATCCGCCCCCACTCCGCCGGTGAGGGTATCCAGCCCAGCGCCGCCTTCTAGCAAATCGGCACCTTCCTCCCCCGCCAGGGAATCATTGCCGTCATTGCCAAAGAGAATGTCATCTCCGTCGCCGCCGTTAAGTTGGTCATTACCTTCTCCCCCGTCCAGGGAGTCGTTGCCATCCCCGCCAAAAAGCTGGTCCGCCCCTTCCTCGCCAGCTAGTAAATCACCGCCGCCTTCCCCCAAAACAAAATCCCCATCCGATCCGCCACCGATGGAATCGTCCCCGTCGCCGCCGCGAATAAAGTCATTGCCCTCACCCCCGTCAATAAAATCGTTGCCCCTGTCCCCCAGCAAAATATCGTTATCGCTACCGCCGTCGATTTGATCATTGCCGCTATTGCCGCGCACAATGTCGTTGCCGGATCCTGCCAGGATGAGATCGCTGCCAGCCCCCCCAAAGATGCGATCGTTCCCAGCACCGCCGTCAATAAAATCATCGCCAGCGTTGCCGTTCAGCAAATCGCGACCGTCGCCGCCCGCCAAATTATCATCGCCCCCCAATCCAAAGGACACATCGGTTCCATCGCTGCCAATTACCGCGTCATTTTCATCCCCCGGAGACAGCACAATGTTCCCTGGTTCAAGCTGCAAGCTATCGGGACCAAACTCTACAACGGGCAGCGTTAGACGCGTCAGGGTGAAGTTAATTTCCAGCGGCTCTTGGGCTTCAAAAGTGATGGTTCCGGTTAACGGAATCACAAAATTAGGGGTGTCAGGGTCGTTGCTAATAAAGCTCAAATCCCCGGTAAAGCTAGTGACCTGAAGATCGGTTCTGCGCAGGGTTAGATCCAAAATTTCACCCGGCTCTAGCTCATCGCTAAGGGGACCGGAAGGGATTTCGGTGTTGTCGGTGCGAGTGAGGGTAAATCCTTCAGGCACCGATACACCTGCCAGGTTGAGGGTGTCATCGCCTCGGTTGCTGATCCGCAGCGATCGCTCAAAGGTATCCCCAAACGCCTCCGAATCTAGGGCAAAGGGGATCGTTTCCCCATCAAAGGCAATGCCGCCGCCAATGATAGAAATATCCGGCAAGGTAGTGTTAATAACCACCTCGATTGTTTGCGCCACGGACACATTAACGCTGTCATCGAGGGCGATGCCCAAAATCCGGCTGGAGGGATCCGCAAACGAATCAATATTGCCGTAAGTCAGGCTTTCAATTAAGGCTTCGGTGGCGATAGGCGTGGCATTGCCATTTAGATCAAAAACCAAGTCTGTGCCGTTAACGCCGTTGTCTCCAGCGTCAATAGTGGCGATCGCCGTCCCCTCATAGAACACCGTCGAACCACCAACGCTAATTTCCCCCGTACCCGTGCCAATGCTTTCCACCCCCAGCTGATCCGTAGCATCCCCAGTGCCGCCATAGCTAACCGCCAGCTCCCCTCCGTCAAAATTTACAGAGTCAGCATCCGTAACAGACACATCCGTATCCAGTCGCTGCGCCCCCATCGCCAGCACATTGTCGGTGTAGATCACCTGGAACTCTAAATCTGCCAGCACCGGCGCATTCACATTCAAAGGCGGAAGCGCACTAATCGAGCCATACACATCGTTATTGTTTTGGTCCGCGCCAACCCCATCAATTCCTGTGTTGCCGCCAGCATCTGCCGCTGAGCTAGCGGCAAAGGTCACGCCCCGCGTTTCCACCGTCGGCAGAGTCAAGGGCAAACCAGCAGCGTTTGAAAAACCATCCACCAAATACTGGGCTTGGGTACGATTGACCACAAAAATTGCGCCCCCTAGCCCCTGGGGCGTGCCCGAACCGCCCGCGCCAGGATCCGCCGAATTGCCACTGAAACTAACGGTGTCCAAAGTAACGGTCCCAGACCGCACAAAAATCGCCCCGCCGAAACCAGCGCCCGCCCCGCCCACAGCACTAAAAGCATCACCACCGCCGAAACCACCAATGCCAGCGGTTCCAAGACCGCCTCCATAGGCACCACCACCGCCGCCATATCCCCCATCGCCTCCAGTGTTGCCAGCAGAGCCGCCGCCGCCGCCAAAGCCGCCATCCCCCCCCACTCCACTGGGCGCACTCGCACCTTGACCGCCACCGCCACCAAAGCCGCCATTTCCTCCCATCCCAGAAGTGGAATATCCGCCGCCGCCGCCAAAGCCGCCGCTTTCAGCCGTTACGCCAGCCGCACCGCCAAAACCGCCATAAGGGCCGGGGCTAGCGGAAGTGAAAGGACCACCAACGTTTCGATAACCTCCAGGTCCCGGAAATAGTATGGGGGCATCAGCAAATAGACCGCCGCCGCCGCCGTATCCAGCGCCAAACAATCCACCGCCGCCGTATATCACGCTGGGAGGTGATGGCTCAATATCTCCCCCTGATGCCTGGTTATTGTTGAAGCTCACCCGCTCGATAGTGACGTCGCCACCATAGACAAATAAGCCGCCGCCTAAACCGGCTCCCGCTCCCCCGACAGCGCCATTGCCCCCTTTCGCTTTACCATCAACAACGGTTAAATCTTGCAGCGTAACCGTGCCTGATTTGATAAACAGCGGACGGGCGATTAAGGAGCCGCTGATGGTCCTTGTTTCCACAACGCTAGGGGTAGAGGGGTTGTCTCCGGTGATGGTAACGTCGCTGTCCACCAGCGAGTTCATAACGCCGCTTAGGGTCACGTCGGTTTGCAACACGATGGTGTCGGCACCGGCTGCAGCATTGGCGAGTCGAATCGCTTCGCTAAGGGTGCCAGTGCCTACCCCCGCGAGTCCGTCGTCTGTTGGATTGGTGACAAAGAAGGTGGCGAGGGTGTGGGAATAGGCACGGCGGGTTTGTCGGCTTAGGTGCGACTCCCCGATCGCCCCGCCCACCAACACATCAAAATTCCAGCTCCCCCCGGTGGAATTTCCCCCAGTAATCTCCCGATTCGCCGCAACGCCAACCCCAGTCAATTGATGCAACTGCGCCACAAACGCCCGACCAATTTGACCGGCACCTACTCGGCAACCGTGCAGAATGATTTCCCCTGTCTTGCCTAGAAGCCGCCCCCAAGATTCTAGGTGTGGTTTGTTCTCCGCTAGCTTTGCCTGATCTAAAGAATCACGCCCCAATAGCACTACACCGGGCTGCCCGTGGGACAAAATCTCCAGACGTTTAATATTCCCGGTCGTTAATGCCCCGCTAATGCGGTCGATGGCGTTATCCCCTGGGGCAATCTGCAAAATCTGAGCTGGTTCCCTGATATCTGCCAGCAATTGACTAGCATCAATAACGCGAGAATCAATTACAAACAGAGAACGTTGCATCGTATCGCCTCAAAGAACTATCGAACAAAAAATGTTAGCCACAGCATGACGCCTGAGACCTAAGCTTTAAAACTCAGGTCCCAAAATGTAAACCACACGAACCGACCAGCCTCGGCAAAAATATCGGCACCGATGGGTGGAATTGATAAACATCACCCTTATTTTCAGCTTTAGGTGACGAAATCAGAGGGGCTAATAACGCTGCTACTGATGCCATTAATCTGCAAAATCTGATTGCCGTTGACAAATACCTGTACTCCACCAGAACCATCACTCCAGGTCAACGTATCCACAGGGCTAAGACCGGCGATCGCAATCAAATCAGTGCCATCTTGAAAATCGGTAATCACATCAATTTCACTGGCATCATCGAGCAAGAAATCGATATCCACCGCAAAGGTATCGGCCCCCAATCCCCCGGTGAGGGTGTCTAAACCTAGCCCCCCATCCAAAGTGTCATTGCCGTCGCCCCCCAACAGGCGATCTTCTCCATCATTCCCAAAAAGCACATCGTTGCCCGCTCCACCATTGAGCAAATCGTCATCAAAACCACCATCTAACTGGTCGTTGCCGTCCCCCCCCTGCAGGAAATCATCCCCGTCTTCGCCGGCCAAAATATCTGCACCGGCTTCGCCCAGGAGAAAATCATCGTCTAAACCGCCTCCCAAAGAATCGTTACCCTCCCCGCCGCGTAGCAGATCTTCCCCATCGGCACCATCAATAAAATCATCGCCCCCGTCTCCCAGCAGCAAGTCACTACCACTGCCGCCGTCAATAATGTCCCCTTCGCTGTTGCCGCGAGCAATGTCATTCCCCGCGCCGCCGAGGATGCGATCGCTCCCTCCGCTGCCAAAGAGGCGATCGTTCCCATCGCCCCCTTCCAGCTGATCATCCCCCTGGTTGCCATTGAGGAAATCATCATCCCCAAGACCGATCAAATTATCATTGCCGCCCAAGCCCAATAGCACATCGCGATCCTCAGTGCCCACTCGGGTTTCGTCCACATCCCCCGGTTCAGGCGGCGTAAACTGCCCCACCTCCGGGTCCAGTTGAATCGCCGTTTCGCCCGGCTCAATGGGCGGCAAGCTCAAACGAGTCAGGGTAAAGTTCACCTCCAATGGCTCTTGGGCTTCAAAGGTGATGGTTCCCGTCAATGGAATCAAAAATTCAGGCTGGTCCGGGTCATTGCTAGTAAAGCTCAGCTCCTCTTCAAAGCTGGTGACTTGGAGGTCGGTACGCTCCAAAATTAAATCCAAACTTTCATTGGGAGCCAGGGAATCAAACAGGGGACCAGAGGTAATCTCCGACCCGTCCGTACGACGCAGCCCAAATCCTTCAGGTACCGTTACCCCACCCAGAGTTAGGATGTCGTCCCCTCGGTTACTGATCCGCAGCGATCGCTCAAAGGTCTCCCCAAACGCCGCCGAATCCAGCGCCAGGGGAATATCTTCCCCATCAAAAGTCAGCCCCCCGCTAAACACCGCAATATCTGGCAGGGTGTTATTCACCACCACCTCAATTTGTCGCTCCGTGGACTCACTTACCCCGTCGCCGATGGTGACGCCTAAGGTACGACTGGGCTCTGGATCGCCCAGGTTTGTATTGCCATAGGTCAGGTTTTCCACCAAAGCTTCCACGGCGGCTGGCGTAGCAGCACCGTTTAACTCCACCAGCAACTCTGCACCGTTGACCCCATTTTCAGAGGGAGAAATCACTCCAATGGCTACGCCCCCAAAGGACACCGTCGAACCGAAAACGCTAATTTGCCCGGTCCCGGTTCCAATGTTTTGGATACCTAGCTGATCCTCCTCAAATCCCCCATCCACGTACTCGACAATTACCGAGCCACCATCAAAATTCGACGAATCCACATCGGTAACGGACACATCCCCATCTAAAATCTGCGCGCCCAAAGCCAACGCATTGTCCGTGTAGGTCACCTGCTCCGCTAGATTGGCCAGCACGGGAGCTTCCAACGCTGCGGCGGCAATAATCGTGCCGTACACATCGTTGGTATTTTGATTACTGCCAACGCCATCGGCTCCCGACACACCTTCACCGTCATCGGCGGAACTGCCTGAGAAGGTGACATTTCGCGCCTCCACTGTGGGCAGTGTCGTTGGCAATCCAGCATTGTTGGGACCAATTTCCGATGCGTACTGGGCGCTGGTGCGATTAACGACAAAAATTGCGCCGCCACGCCCTTCTCCGGCAATGGCAGCACCGCCTTCACCACCTTCGCCGCCTTCGCCGCCGCTTGTGGTATCCACACCACCAAAAGCTTGGTTGCCGCTGAAGTTAACGGTGTCTAGGGTGACGGTTCCTGAACGCACAAATATGGCACCTCCGAAACCAGCACCAGCACCTCCTGCACCTTCGCTTCCATCTCTGCCCCCAAAGCCACCATCACCGCCAGGTCCCAAGTAGCCACCACCGCCACCACCGCCATAGCCACCATTACCACCACTACCTGAGTCGTAGCCGTCACCAAAGCCGCCGCCACCGCCAAAGCCACCATCACCGCCGTAGCCGTAGGACGAACCGTCGCCTTCAGTTTCACTGAGGGAGTAGCCAAAGCCGCCCCCGCCCCCAAAGCCGCCATCACCGCCAAAGGCTATCGATCCATCGCTATAGCCATAGCCACCGCCACCGCCAAAGCCAGCATTACCACCATTGCCCACAGCAGGGGCGAAACTTCCAATACCTGCACTTCCACCGTAGCTACCAGAGCCACCATAGCCGCCACTGGCCCCTGTGGAGTCAGCGAATAGTCCCCCTCCTCCTCCTCCGTCGCCAACGCCAAATAGTCCTCCTCCTCCCCCGTAGGAGGGGCTGGGAACAATAGCACCGCCGGACGCAGAGTTACCGGTAAAGTCAACTCTTTGAATCGTGACATTGCCACCATAGACAAATAGCCCACCTCCGAGTCCAGCACCAGCTCCACCACGACCGCCAAGTCCGCCTGCTGCACCACCATTAGCGATCGTCAGGTCTTGAAGGGTAACGTTGCCCGAACGTATAAATAGGGGGCGGAAAAAAGAACTGCCGCTGATAGTTTGAGTTTCAACAATGGTTGGGGTGCTGGGGTTATCCCCGGTAAGGGTGATGTCGCTATCAATGAGCCGGGTCATCGCACCACCAACCGTCACACCGGTTTGCAACACAATCGTGTCGGCTCCCGGAGTGGTGTTCGCCTGCAAAATCGCATTGCTTAAGGTGCCGGCAGTATTGCCAGTGCCATCGTCTGTGGGCTGGCTTACGAAGAAAGTGGCAAGGGTATGGGCATAGGCGTGGCGTGCTGGCTCACTGAGGCGCGATCGCCCGATCGCGCCACCTACCAACACCTCAAAAGTCCAACTCCCCCCAGTGGACTCACCTCCGGTAATGTCCTGATTCGCCGCAACGCCAGCGCCGGTCAGTCGATGCAGCTGCTCCACAAATGCCCAACCAATTTGCCCAGCACCAATCTGGCAACCGTGGAGAATAATCTCGCCTGTCTTGCCTAGAACTTGTCCCCAGGAGTCCAAAGCGCTTTTGCACTGGCTGAGTTTATCGCCATCTACAGAGTCGCGCCCTAGCTGTAGCGCCCCAGGCTCACCGTGGGACAAAATCTCTAGTCGACTGACGCCAGGGTTTTCCTTCAGCGCCTCAGCAATTTGCGCAATTCCATCTTCACCAGGGGCAATCTGTACAATTCGCGCCGATGGATCAACACCGTTCAGTAATTGGGCAGCATCAGCAACGCGAGAATCGACAGCGAACAGAGAGAGCAGCATAGGATTGCTTGAGGATAATACTTAAAAGAAAGTAATTCTAAAAAAATCGTAGCAACCACCGCTACAGGGCGTCATTAGCGATCGCAGAAACTTTATAAATAACAGAAGAATTGCCAGCTTCGCTAATACAAATTGGTTCCCAGAAAAGCCTAAGAAAAGGCTGGCATATGTCCCTTCATCTTAAAAGACGAAAACCATTAAAAATAGTTCTGGTGTGCAGATTTGATGCGTGTCCCTGTGATGCTTATCTCTCAGACATTTGCTTCAGATCACAGAGCTAAACGCGCTGATAGTTTAGGAGGTAGAAGTCCAAGTCGAATCAAGCAACTGCCACTATAGGCGCCACAGCTTCTAGGAAAACACTCCTTCGATACAGCTTAAATACAAAGAAATTTAGTTATTGAAATCGTGGGATCACCATTGAACTAGTTTAATTGTGCGATCAATTCTCCAAGCAACAAAGTACTGTTTTGCTATGTCCCAAGTTAAGACTTTGGTTAAATTAGGATTGTTTTTTTCGTGTCACCTAGAACTTTTCAAGGGAAATAAATTCGTTAACGGGAATATCCACAAGGCGAGACCAGAAAGTATCAAATCGAACGTCAGCACCATTATTGGTAATTCACTTTTATTGGTAATTCACTTTTATTGATAATTCACTTTCCTTGAGAAAGAAAACCAATCCCAGTCTGTGCCTTCGATTGACTAGGGGCTGTCATCATTTAAGTTTCAAAGCCTGTAGCTGTGAAGGTTTCAGCCCCCCAGCACTTTTTGCCTAAAAGGGCGCCTACTCCCCACCCCACCACGTAAAATTTCTGGAGCCCAATTAATGACATGCCCTGGAGCTACAGCAGCAATAGGCGCTGAGATTTTGCCTTCAAGTCAAAATCCACTTTTTATCGCAACCCGTAAGTTCACAAAATTTTGATGGCAGGGCTACAGGGTTGATCCGCTGCAAGTTATTTAAAGAGTGGAGCAGGCGTTATGGCGATCCCCCTACCCCCTCATTAACCGTGGAAAGTCCTGATGGGGCGACTAACTTACAGGTCAAAGTGACGATTGTGGTAATATTCCCTAATACTAAAAATTAGCAAGAAGAGCCATGAGTAATCATAAAATTTAATTGATTAATGCTTCTCAAACGTCTCCAATAACGCCTTTTAGAAGCCCCGATTAAGCTACCAACGCCGCCCATAATTGTTTGAGTTAGCTTGGGCTGATTCGTCGGCGATCATAAGATTTCCCACTTGAAGCGTCAGAGGACGTCTGAAAAGTCTAATTTATGACGCCAGCCGCTTGAGTAAGAGTCG
>CALGDE010000065.1 GCA_937883785.1 uncultured cyanobacterium | reverse complement strand
GCATCGCGATCGCGATGCCTCCCCCTTGCTTATTTCACCCAAAAACGCATCAATGAACGAACTTGGGCTTAGTTAATGGAATCGAGCTTACTCGGTGCCTTCGGTCCAGGAGTTCATGTACTCGATTTGGTCAGCGGTTAGCTCATCGACGCTCAAGCCCATAGCTTTTAGCTTTAGGGTGGCGATGTCTTGATCTAACTCGGTGGGGATGGAGTAGAGACCGGGCTCTAGCTTGCCCTTGTTCTTCACCAAGTACTCACAAGCCAGCGCTTGGTTAGCGAAGCTCATGTCCATTACGGCACTGGGGTGACCTTCCGCCGCAGCCAGGTTGATCAGACGACCTTCGCCCAACACGATGACAGACTTGCCGCTCTTCAGGTGATACTCCTCGGTGAAGTCGCGCACGGTGGTGACTTCGGTGGACTTTTCCTTCAAAGCTTTCAGGTCAATTTCCAAGTCGAAGTGACCGGCGTTGGAGACGATCGCCCCATCCTTCATCACATCGAAGTGCTCACCACGGATCACGTGCTTGTTACCGGTCAAAGTAACGAAGATGTCGCCCTGGGCCGCAGCGTCAGCCATGGGCATTACGCGGAAGCCATCCATCACAGCTTCGATCGCCCGAACGGGGTTGATCTCGGTGACGATCACGCTGGCACCCAAACCTTGGGCACGCATCGCCACACCGCGACCACACCAGCCGTAGCCAGCAACGACCACGGTCTTACCAGCAATCAGGATATTGGTGGCACGCAAGATGCCATCAAAGGTGGACTGACCGGTACCGTAGCGGTTATCGAAAAAGTGCTTGGTGTCCGCGTCGTTCACGTTCATGGCGGGGAAGCTCAGCACGCCATCGTTCAGCATCGCCTGCAAGCGAACGATACCGGTAGTGGTTTCCTCGGTGGTACCGATGATTTCGCTGATTTGCTCTTGGCGCTTCTGAACCAAAGTGGCGGTCACGTCGCTACCGTCATCAATGATGATGTTGGGGTGGTGATCCAACGCGATTTCAACGTGCTTCAGGTAGGTTTCAGTGTCCTCACCTTTGAAGGCGTACACGGAAATGCCTTCGTCAACTACCAAACTGGCAGCCACATCGTCCTGGGTAGACAGGGGGTTACTGGCAATCAAAACCGCATCAGCACCGCCTGCTTTCAAGGCGATCGCCAAATTAGCGGTCTCGGTGGTGACGTGGCTACAAGCAACCAAACGCAACCCTTCAAAAGGCTTCTCAGCGGCAAAGCGATCGCGAATCTGCCGCAACACCGGCATCTCCCGACCCGCCCACTCGATGCGGCGCTTCCCTTGAGCCGCTAGGGCCAGATCTTTAACCTCATGCTTCACCGCGGTGGGAGGTTGAACAGGCGTTACAGTCATCGACTCGAAATCCTCAAAAATGTATCGAAGTTGGCTTTAACAAGAGTAACGTTTTACTGCAATTCCTTGGGAATAGGGTTAGCAAGCGATCGCCCCAGTCCGTTTAAAATCGTCGTCACGCCACACAGGTTCAAACACCGCTGTCTTCAAATCTTCTCCGTTTGATTCCTTTTATTCAATTCCTTTCTAGACCAGTGCTCTCGATGCGCCTTTCCCCCCAAACCGCCAGTGTCAAACATTCCCACTGATTCCTTTGAAGGAAAACACAATAGAAGGCTAATACTGCGGACGATCGCCGAGTCCGATTTGGACCAAGTACTGGCATTGGATCAAACCGCCCTTGGTGGATTATGGAACCGTGATGGCTATCGCCGAGAACTTGATAATGACACCAGCACCCTTTTAGGACTGTGGATTAAACCCCATGGCAACGGTGAAGATGGCAGCGCAGGTCAGCCAGCGGAGCAGCTAATTGGCTTGGGATGCACTTGGTTTATCGTTGACGAGGCTCACATCACCGCGATCGCCATTGATCCCAAATATCAGCGCCAAGGACTGGGGCAGCAGCTGCTACTGGCGCTGCTGCAAGCCAGCCGTCGTCAAGGCATGAAGCGAGCAACGCTGGAAGTAAATTGTAATAATTTCCAGGCGATCGCCCTCTATGAAAAGTTTGGCTTCAAACAGGTGGGAATCCGCAAAAAGTACTATTCCAATGGCGATAGTGCGTCAATCCTTTGGTTAAACCGCCTAAGCTGGCCGCAATTTATCGATACATTGCAACAGTGGGAAACAACCGTTGGCGATCGCCTAAAAAAGTACCAGTGGATTCCACCATCCCTAGCCCCCCTAACCGTTACCTTGCCTTGCTTTAGCCGGGACCCTGACACAGCCTCCGGCGCAACGTAACCCTCGCAATCCCCTCCGTCCCAGTCCCAACGGCAGGTATCCCTACCTTTCACCGATCCCCCCCACAAAAAACCTGCGCTAAATTAATAGTCAGCAAATGCTCTGCGCCATCGGGCTACCGCCCAGAACCGGAACACTGCACCGTCTGACCGGGTAATGTGGATCATTTTTCAACAAAATGTTTCTGAAAAATTGGCGCTCTTTTAACGGTTCGGTATCTAAAACTACAGCCTGTTTTCAGAACGCTAAATTCCGGTTTAGACCGCACCACACCAGTCTCAGCGGTCCCTTTGCCCTATGTTAAAATCGACTTTGCCAGCACTAAGCAGGTGATTAGGTAACCGCCAATGTTTGAACGCTTCACTGAAAAAGCCATCAAGGTGATCATGCTTGCCCAGGAGGAAGCGCGTCGCCTAGGTCACAATTTTGTCGGCACCGAGCAAATCCTATTGGGATTGATTGGTGAAGGCACTGGAGTGGCCGCCAAAGTGCTGAAATCCATGGGTGTAAATCTTAAAGACGCCCGGATTGAGGTTGAAAAAATTATTGGACGAGGGTCTGGCTTCGTTGCCGTTGAAATTCCCTTCACCCCCCGTGCCAAGCGAGTTCTAGAGCTGTCATTGGAAGAGGCCCGTCAGCTGGGTCACAACTACATCGGTACTGAGCATCTGTTGCTAGGGCTGATCCGCGAAGGCGAAGGCGTTGCCGCGCGAGTATTGGAAAACCTTGGGGTCGATCTGACGAAGGTACGCACTCAGGTGATTCGGATGCTCGGCGAAACCGCTGAGGTTAGCACCGGAGGTGGCTCCCAAGGGCGAACCAAGACTCCCACCTTGGACGAGTTTGGTTCTAACCTGACCCAAATGGCTGGGGAGAGCAAATTAGATCCGGTGGTGGGGCGCCAGAAAGAAATTGAGCGTGTGATTCAGATCCTGGGTCGCCGTACCAAAAACAACCCAGTGTTAATTGGTGAGCCCGGCGTTGGTAAAACGGCGATCGCTGAGGGACTTGCCCAGCGCATTTCCCATGGCGACGTGCCCGACATTCTTGAGGAAAAGCGGGTTGTCACCTTAGATATTGGTTTGCTGGTTGCTGGCACCAAGTATCGCGGTGAATTTGAAGAGCGCCTGAAGAAAATCATGGACGAAATCCGCCAAGCGGGTAACGTCATTTTGGTGATTGACGAGGTGCACACCTTGATTGGCGCCGGCGCTGCGGAAGGGGCGATCGACGCGGCCAATATCCTGAAGCCTGCACTTGCTCGCGGTGAGTTGCAATGTATCGGTGCCACCACTTTGGATGAGTATCGTAAGCACATCGAGCGGGATGCAGCCCTAGAGCGTCGTTTCCAGCCGGTGAATGTGGGTGAGCCCTCTGTGGAGGAGACCATCGAGATTCTTCACGGTTTGCGGGAGCGTTATGAGCTACACCACAAGCTAAAGATTTCCGACGATGCGTTGGATGCGGCGGCTAAGCTTTCGGATCGCTACATTAGTGACCGTTTCTTACCCGACAAAGCTATTGATTTGATTGACGAAGCTGGTTCCCGGGTGCGCTTGCTTAATTCCCAGCTGCCTCCCGCCGCCAAGGAGCTAGATAAGGAGCTGCGTCAGGTTCTTAAGGATAAGGACGAAGCGGTTCGCTCCCAGGACTTTGATAAGGCTGGGGAACTGCGGGATCGTGAAATGGAGATCAAAGCGGAAATCCGCGCGATCGCCCAAAGCAAAAAGACTGACGAAACCGCTACCGACTTGTCTCCTGTCGTTGACGAAGAAGACATCGCACAAATTGTGGCATCTTGGACCGGTGTTCCTGTCAATAAGCTGACCGAATCCGAATCCACCAAGCTGCTGAACATGGAGGAAACCCTTCACCAGCGTCTAATCGGTCAAGACGAAGCGGTACGAGCGGTGTCCCGCGCAATTCGCCGGGCACGGGTTGGCTTAAAGAATCCCAACCGTCCCATCGCCAGCTTCGTATTCTCTGGTCCCACGGGTGTGGGTAAGACCGAGCTGACGAAAGCTTTAGCGTCTTATTTCTTCGGCTCAGAGGAAGCGATGATTCGCCTAGATATGTCTGAGTTTATGGAGCGCCACACGGTTTCTAAGCTGATTGGTTCTCCTCCGGGATACGTGGGTTACAACGAAGGCGGTCAGCTTACGGAAGCGGTTCGCCGTCGTCCCTACACTGTGGTGCTGTTCGATGAGATCGAAAAGGCACACCCCGACGTTTTCAATATGCTGCTGCAAATTTTGGAAGATGGTCGTTTGACCGACGCCAAAGGGCGCACGGTGGACTTTAAGAACACGTTGTTAATCTTGACCTCCAACATTGGATCTAAGGTTATTGAGAAAGGTGGCGGTGGATTAGGCTTTGAATTCTCCGACGACCTGGCAGATTCTCAGTACAACCGCATTAAGTCCTTGGTTAACGAGGAGCTAAAGCAGTACTTCCGCCCTGAGTTCTTGAATCGCCTTGACGAAATCATCGTATTCCGTCAGCTATCTAAGGACGAGGTTAAGGAAATTGCTGAGATCCTGCTTAAAGAAGTGTTTGGTCGCCTAACGGAGAAAGGAATTGAGCTCCAGGTGACAGATCGCTTTAAGGAGCGTCTAATTGAGGAAGGATATAATCCCAGCTACGGTGCTCGACCGCTACGTCGTGCCATTATGCGACTTCTCGAAGATACCCTTGCGGAAGCAATGTTGTCCGGCAAGGTCAGAGAGGGGCATACGGCGATCGTCGATCTAGATGACGATGGTCAAGTGGAGGTTAAAGCTTCTGAGTCTGAGCTGGACGGCTCGGAGCCTCGGGAACTTCTCCCCCAAGGCGCTGAATAGACCTCGATAATTTCTAGGACTTGGCTTTCCGTTATTGAAAAGACTAAGTCCCAGGGATTAGAACTGGCTGATGGTTAAATCTTCAATGCTCAAGGACAGAGAACATTCGCTGTCCTTGAGCATTGAAATATGTTTGGGCGTGGTACTATGAGAGCTCCGAATCTTCTAGTTAAACCTATGCCGTAGGGTCGATTAGAAATTACCGCTAGTGTTTTGAGTTTGTTTTCAAAGCTGCCAAGCGGCGTTTTTACATTGATCTACCTGCGGAAACAGCCTCAACCGTTAGCATGCCCACCCAAGAAAACCAAAACATTGACGTTGGCTTTACTCTTGATGAGTTTGCCGCCCTTTTAGACAAGTACGACTATCACTTTAGCCCTGGTGATATTGTTGCTGGCACTGTGTTCAGCCTTGAGCCTCGTGGCGCTTTGATTGACATTGGTGCGAAAACTTCGGCCTATATTCCTATCCAGGAAATGTCGATTAATCGCATTGAGAACCCGGATGAGGTGCTTCAATCGAACGAAACCCGCGAATTTTTTATCTTGTCTGATGAAAATGAGGATGGGCAGCTAACGTTGTCGATTCGCCGCATTGAGTATATGCGCGCTTGGGAGCGGGTTCGTCAGCTTCAAGCGGAAGATGCAACGGTACGATCCAATGTATTTGCCACTAACCGTGGTGGTGCTTTGGTACGTATTGAGGGACTGCGAGGATTTATTCCTGGCTCCCACATCAGCACCCGCAAGCCTAAGGAAGATTTAGTGGCTGAAGAATTACCTCTAAAATTCCTTGAGGTGGATGAGGATCGCAACCGTCTGGTGCTCAGCCACCGTCGTGCCCTTGTGGAGCGTAAGATGAATCGCCTGGAAGTGGGCGAGGTTGTTATCGGCTCTGTTCGCGGTATCAAGCCTTACGGTGCGTTTATCGATATTGGCGGCGTAAGCGGCTTGTTGCACATTTCCGAAATTTCCCACGACCACATCGATACGCCTAACAGCATCTTCGGCGTTAACGATGAGGTGAAGGTGATGATTATCGACTTGGATGCAGAGCGTGGCCGGATTTCTCTATCCACCAAGCAGCTTGAGCCTGAGCCTGGCGACATGCTGAAGGATCCGAATATTGTCTATGACAAGGCGGAGGAGATGGCGGAGAAATATCGCGAGCAAATGCGCTTGCAGCAAGAAGGGTTGCCCTTGCCTGCTGATGAGCCTGCTGCTGCTAGCGAACCCGTCGAGGAAGAAGCTCCGGCAAGCACGGAAGCAGAGATAGCAGAAGTGGCAGAGGTGGCAGAGACCTCTGAGGGAGAAGTGGCAGAGGTGCCAGAAGAAATGGCAGAAGTGGCAGAAGTGGCAGAGACCTCTGAGGGGGAAGCTCCCGAGCCCGTTGAGGCTTAAGGTGTGTTCCCTCTTCGGCTGATGCTCCCCTAAAATTGATGGCTGCTGTTCAGTGTGATGCCATTAGATTTAATCAGCTGCGTGCTGTTCTTTTTGATAAGGACGGCACGCTTGCTGATGTAAGGAGCTTTTTACGAGAGTTAGGCGATCGCCGTGCCAAAGCTGTTGATCATCACGTTCCAGGCACGGGTGAATTTTTACGGCGGGCTTTGGGAATTTCCCCTAGCAATGTAGATATGCAAGGGGCGCTGGCGGTGGCATCGCGTTTTGAGAACGAGGTGTCGGCGGCGACCCTAATCGCAGCCCAAGGCTACGGTTGGTCGGACGCTTTAGCGATCGCCCGCAATGCTTTTGCTGAGGTAGACGATGTCCTAGATCCGAAAGCGGCTCACACACACCCCTTTTCTGATGTCCAACCCTGCTTGGAACGGCTAAGGGCAGCGGGGCTGAAAGTGGGCATCGTGTCTGCAGACAGTCCAAAATTTGTAACCGAATTTGTGGGTCACTATCGATTGCAAGCTCTATGCCCTGTGGCGTTGGGATCAACGCCCGATTGCCTGAAGCCAGATCCGCAGCTTTTATGGAAAGCCTGTGGGCGGCTTGGAGTGAGGAGCGAAGAGGTGATTGTGGTGGGAGATGCGTCGTCAGATGTGCTTTTGGCGAGGCAAGGGAGGTGTGCTGGAGTGGTGATTGTGCGTCGCGATGCCGCACTACAAGATGTGGATTTTGGTGCCGATGCTTGTATAGATACCCTGGACCAGTTGGTGGCGATCGCTGAAGTCAACAAGTCTTAAGCCGCAATTTCTTAGCGTTGAGTTTGCCCTTTCCTCGAAAAAACTTATTACGTTAATTGGCTAAGAGTTAAATTTTGCCCAACGTCACCCTTTAGAATGATTCAAGTCTTTCTAAGGCGTCTCTTGCTAGGGTCGGTGTCGTCGCAACACACGACAGCCTTGCCAAAGGGCACAGTGGATCCTTGCCTGGTCCCTGCATCAAATTTTATTCTTCTTATTTCCTATCGTTTTTGGGGGACGCTTCCTTGTCTCGTCGTTACCTATTCACCTCCGAGTCCGTCACTGAGGGACATCCCGACAAAATCTGTGACCAAATTTCAGACACTATTTTGGATGCCCTGATCAGTGAAGATCCGCGATCGCGAGTGGCAGCGGAGGTGGTAGTGAACACCGGGCTGGTACTGATTACCGGGGAAGTATCGTCCAAGGCAACGGTGAACTTTATTGACCTGGCTCGGCAAAAAATTGCTGAAATTGGCTACACCAACGCCGACAATGGATTTTCTGCTAACAGCTGCTCAGTGTTGGTAGCCCTGGATGAGCAGTCTGCGGATATTGCCCAAGGGGTAAACGTTGCCCAGGAAAATCGCGGCACGGGTAACGATGAAGCCTTTGACTCCATCGGTGCGGGCGACCAAGGATTGATGTTTGGCTATGCCTGTAATGAAACGCCGGAGCTGATGCCACTGCCCATTAGTTTGGCTCACCGGCTGTCGAGACAGCTGGCGGTGGTGCGAAAGTCGGGTCAGTTGGGCTATTTGGGTCCTGATGGTAAAACTCAGGTGTCGGTGGTTTACGAAGACGGTAAGCCCGTGGGTATTGATACGATTTTGATTTCTACCCAGCATGCTGACGCCATTGACGGGGTAACCGATAACGACGCCATTCAAAAGCGTATCCGTGACGACCTATGGGAAAGCACCGTTAAAACGGTATTTGGCGATGCGCAGTTGCAGCCCGATGACAATACGCGGCTGTTGGTGAATCCCACCGGTAAGTTTGTGATTGGTGGTCCCCAGGGAGATTCGGGGCTTACCGGGCGCAAGATTATTGTGGATACTTATGGCGGTTCCGCGCGGCATGGTGGTGGTGCGTTTTCCGGCAAGGATCCCACTAAGGTGGACCGTAGTGCGGCTTATGCTTGCCGCCACGTGGCAAAAAATATTGTGGCTGCTGGGCTGGCGGAAAAGTGCGAGGTGCAGGTGAGCTACGCCATTGGGGTGGCACGCCCGGTGAGTATTATGGTGGATACTTTTGGCACTGGCACCGTGGACGAGGAAAAGCTACTGGAGGCGGTGAAAGAGATTTTTGAGCTGCGTCCGGCGGGGATTATCCACGCCTATGGGCTGCAAAGTTTACCGGGAGATCGCGGTGGACGGTTTTACCAGGACGTGGCGGCCTACGGTCACTTTGGACGGTTGGATTTGGATTTGCCCTGGGAACAGCTTGATAAGGTGGACGCTTTGAAAGCCCGCCTCTCGTAGATGCAGTGAGTTCTGGCTGGGCGATCTGCTGGGGTGAAAGCGAAGTTTCTATGAACCTTTTGAAGACCTTCTAAAATGGGAGGACATAGAAAAACGCAACTTTGTTTGGGATGGGAATCCCTAAGCCCCTATGAAATCGCCCTCGCCCGCTGATACGCCTCCAATTCCACAGAATTCGCCCCAGTCCCTAACTTGGCTGATTGGAGCGGCGATCGCCACAGTTATTCTTTGGCAAATTCCTTTTGGGCGTTACGTGCTGTACCCGTTTTCGATCTTGGCAACGTGGTTCCATGAAATGGGGCACGGATTGACGGCGATCGCCATGGGCGGAACTTTTAAGCAATTGATGCTGTATCCATCAGGAGCGGGGCTGGCGTACCATAGCGGTCAGCTGTGGTTTGGACCCATTGGGCGAGCGCTGGTATCGGCAGGGGGATTGCTGGGACCGTCCATTGCCGGCATGGTGCTGCTGTGGCTATCCACCCGAAAATTATCCCGGGTTCAGCTTGGATTATTTTTTCTGGGGCTGGGGTTATTGGCGTCGGCGCTGATTTGGGTGCGCACGTTGTTTGGGGTGGCTATTGTGGTAGCGCTGGGGGTGGCGATCGCGGCGATTCCCCTTTACATGCCTAAGTGGATGCAGTACTTTTCGGTGCAATTTTTAGGAGTGCAGGCCTGTATAAGCTCCTACCAGCACCTCGATTATTTATTTACCGAGCGAGTCAGCGTGGGTGGTCGCGGTTTGCAGTATTCTGACACCGGAATGATTGCCCAACAGTTGCTTCTCCCCTACTGGTTTTGGGGCGGGTTGCTGGCGGTTATTTCTCTGATTTTCTTGGGACTAGGACTCCGATCAGTGATGCGTCAGTCTTTTAAAGAAGCGAAAGGCTAAAGGCTATCGTCGGTTAGGTCTTTGACTGAGATAGATCGATAATTTGAGAGCCACAAGGTTTCAAGTTATGGAACTTCTCCTTTGAAAGGACGTGTGACGCCCAGGGTATTAATCTTCTGATGCTGAACTGGTGACACGCCCTAGGAATTTAATACGGTGCTTTACATTGCGAATGTTTGTGGTGGGCGGCTGGGGAATTGTGGCGACGATGTTGCTCGGTGCGGGGGCGGTACAGTCGGTGGCGGTAGGGAATGGGGCACGGCTAAGTTGGTCGGGGATTGAGCGATCGCCCCAGCAAATGAAGTCAGAAACTGAGACTTCCGGTGCAGACACGGTGCTGGCAAGGTATTTCGCCCAGCTTCAGGCAGATGGTATGGACCCTGCTAACCACGGCGTTTGGCTACAGCAGGGCTATCGACATTTGGGGAGTTATAACGGCTCAGTGCCTCGGTCGGCAGCGTCGTTAACTAAGGTAGCCACGTCCCTGGCGGCGCTAGACAAGTGGGGCGTCAACCATCGATTTGTGACGAAGTTCTGGACCGACGGAGAGATTCAGGGCGATCGCCTGGTGGGCAATTTAATTGTGGAAGGGGGGGGCGATCCGTTTTTTGTGTGGGAAGAGGCGATCGCCGTGGGGCAAGCTTTGAATCAGCTGGGCATTCGTGAAGTTACCCAGGATTTGGTGCTGACCGGGCAGTTCAATATGAATTTCCTGCCGGACCCTCAGGATCCTGACCGCTTTCCCGATAACTATGCCGGGGAGCTGTTGAAAGTTGCCTTTGATGCGGATAAGTGGACGCCGCCCGTGGAGAAATTTTTTAAAGACGCTTCGGACACCTTGGACCCAGTGGAGCCGGAGGTGAGAATCGCTGGAAAAGTGCGCCTGTTACCCCAGGTCAAACCTACCGGAGAACGGGCAACGTTGCTGGTGGAGCGACGCTCATTCCCCCTGGTGCAGTTGCTAAAGCTGATGAATCTATATAGCAATAACGCCATGGCGGAGCAGCTGGCGGAGCAGCTTGGGGGAGGACCGGCGATCGCCCAAACCCTGGCGGAATCCATGGACTTTCCCGCCAACGAAATCCAGCTTATTAACGGCTCTGGTTTGGGGGTGGATAATCGTATATCTCCCCGAGCAGCCACCGCGATGGTTTTTCGCCTGGCTCACACCCTGGAAAATCCCGTCGATGGCACAAAATCTTATACCCTTGCCGATGTATTTCCGGTGGCAGGTTTTGATCGGGCAACCATCAAAGATAGAAACATGCCCGTTGGCTCCGCCGTAAAAACCGGGACCTTAAATGCTGTCAGCGCTCTCTCTGGATTATTTGCCACGGATACCTACGGCGTTACAGGATTTGCCATCGTGAATGGTGGGTTGCCGCGAATTTTGAGAATTAATCAGGATCGGCTGCTGCAAAATTTACAAGGTGCCTGGGGGAAACCTGGGTCCATACCTACAGCGCTAACGCCACAGAAAAATCAACAGGGACGTACCCATAGTGATCCCAAAGTGGGCGATCGCCAGCGAAGCATAATCCCGTTACTGACATCTCCAAAACCATCAAAAACCACAGTTCAGTAGCCTTGGGGTTTATAAGAGTGACTCTATTGGCTTAACGTTGTCGCTGTTTCCGCAGACGTGTCCATCAGCTTTTGCAAAGCTTGACCCCAGCGAATGGCTAGGACGCTGTCGGTGAAGGGGATGGTGACTTGCGATCGCCCCTCTCCATCTGCCTGAGCGTCCAGCGTCAGCTCCAGGGCAATGGATTTTTTGTTGGGGTAAGGATTGTTGTCCAAATCGTCCGGGGCAATTCTCTGGGGATCAATCAACTCCTGATCAAGGAGCACCTGTAGCTGTTGAATATGATCCAAAGAAACCGTTTTTAGCTGTGTCGGTCCCTGACGCGTTGGCGTTCCCCAGGTGAGCAGCCGGTCTCGCTGTCCCAGGGCTGCTCGCACGTCATACTTTGCCCGTTCAAAATCCTCTGCCCAAACTTTATAGGCTTCCAGGCGCTGATATTCATTCCAGCCGGCGTACGCTAGCCCAATAAAAATTCCCAGCAGCGGCAGCCACATTAGACCGTGAATCATGGGGCGCTCCGTTATTTTTGGTGTTTTTGTTTCCCTAGGGTGATCTTTACCTATAAATTTTGCGCTGCGAATTGTTCCTTACAAATCGTCGTGTGTGGTCCGCTGACCGTGGAACTGACTACGATTGCCATCGTGAATTTACCCTGAAATTTATGGCGTAGAGATGCACGGCATGGCTTACGAAGCACTGTCGGTGGTGTCGGTGGGGAAAGTGAGGGTATCGCCTACGGATAGCCACAGATCACTGGTAGGCTCGGGGATTTTGGTATTCACTGCCAGGCGATAGTAATGCTTAAACTGGTCGCGATTAGCCCAGGTGGGCAGTGTTTTTTTTCGCTGGGCAGATAGGGTTTTCTGAAATTGGCGATCGCTCTCACCCGTTAAGGAATTGCGGGTGGGAACAACACACCGCTGACAGGGATAGCATCCTAAAAACGGCACCGCACCGACGGTAAACGGTTTCAGACTGCCGGGAGTATCGTAAAGACGGTCTTCCCAAAATGCTGGCACACCATCAATTTCCAAATTGGTGCGGAATCGCCGCCGCAGCTCGTCCACCGATAAGTCGGGATACCACCGGGCAACGGCTTCCAAGGTGGCGGTGCTAATAATGGTGGGCCCCGATGCCCGTAGATCATCGGAGAAGCTGCTTTCTTTGCATTGGCGCAATTTCACGGGCTGCTGGAGATATCGCCCCACCCAGGTAGTCAGGCGATCGCGTTCGCGGTCCAGGGAAAAAACGGCGCGATCGCCATGTCCCTGAATACTCAAAGTCACCTGGCGCTGTTCTATGTCGAAGGTTGATCGCAGTCGGTGAATGGCGCTATTTCGTTTGCCGTTAATCCAGTAACCTTTCTCGTCCACGAACCCAAATTCCCGGTCCGCTGCCAAGGTGCCTGTGGAAGAAATACGCACTCGGTCAACGGAAACCCCGTCTAGGGCTTTTACAGGAAAAATATCAATGCGAGCCAGACGCGGACTTTTCATGGCTTTTACCCAAGTTGCTACGCCAATAGGCACCGGGGAAGATCATCAAGAATCGCTGAAAGGCCACTGAACGTGACAGGAGGATCGGTCCCCTAAAGTTGCCAAAAATTAGAAGTGATGGTGAACGCAATAAAATTAGAAATTATTGCTGGGCAGTGTCGATGGTGCCAATAAAGCCCAACTCTCGCAGTTGCTGTCCCGCCTTGATGCCTAACTCACGGGTGGGAGACTGACTGCCAATAATCTGTACCAGCAAAGGAATGGCCAACTCAGGCTTGCCCTGGTAGCGGTGAACCAATGCCAAACGGTAAGTGGAGCGATCGCGTTCCTGGGCAGCGTCTAGGGCTCGGCGGCGCTGATCTTCAGAAATCTGGTTGTCAATTCCTGAGTAAGCGCCAGCAAGCTGCTGGTGGAAGTTGGAAAGCTGGTTGAAAATTTGCCGTGCCTGGCGCAACCGCTGTTCTGCCAGGTCATAATTTTGGGCAGTAACGGCAGCTTCCGCTTCGGTCAGTAGCTGGGCGCCACCTTCCAAGCTTAGGACGCTGGTGGTTTGCTGAACCTGGTCAACGGGCACCAGTTCAACAGGACCTTCCTGACCTTGGACTGCGCCCACTGGCAAGCCGGCGATCGCGATGGATGCCACAGCCACTGCGCGTCCCAATTGAGAGTTCATAATGTTTTGAAATCTAGCCATAGTAAACCAGGTCCAAGTTCTGGCGAAGTCTTTAGACATTATTAAACCACTTTTGAGTCCCGCTCCCGGTTAAGAACCCTAAGCTTGTCACTGGCTAACCCCTGGCAACACCAGTTAAAACCTAGGGTAGAGCTATTTTTAGAAGCAATCTCTCTTTTAAAGTGGCCCCAATGGCGATCGCTGCTGAACAAATTTATTTGATACTTCTTTCCCAATATTGCTCGTTTTTAAAATTCCCTCCTTGGTTGGGTTGCTGCCATGACGAATTCGAACTTCCCCAATGCCGATCTTCCCTTTGACGACGCCAGTGGTTTGGTCACTGACCCAGCGGTACAGAGCACTGATTCGGCCAGCTGGGGGCGAGGCGTAAATCCGGCGGCGCGATCGCTCGTGTTGCAGCGAGGAGGCGACGAGGTGTTGCTGGAACGCAGTGCAGATCGGTTTGCGGTGGTGCCCAGGGGGCTGATGGACTTTAGCTGGGAAATGCTGGACGGATTTCGGGACTATCGCAGTTTGGGGCTAGGGGTGCCCCTGGATGAGGTGCAAGTGGATCCAGAACGGCGCGATGCTGCGATGGAAACGGCGCGCCTATCGGGGCAGTTTGAATACGTTAGCCATGTGTACCATTTGGCGGACGAGCCCCAGACCCTGTTCTATACCACCAGCGAATTAACGGTGCAGTTTGGACCGAAAGTAACCGCAGAAGCGGCGGCGACTTTGGTTGCTGGGCTGGGGCTGCAGCAAATTGAGCCCATCGACGGGTTGCCTAACGGTTTTGTATTTGCCCTAACGGAAGCATCGCCCGCTAATCCGATCGCTCTCGCCAATGATCTAATGGTGAACCCTTCGGTGCTCCTCGCCGAGCCCAATGTGCTGGTGCCGACCCAGCAATTTTATACCCCTCGAGATAGCTATTACGCCCAGCAGTGGTACTTAAACCATCGCGGCGGCACGGACCTGGCGGCAAATTCCCATATCCATGTGGAGCGGGCTTGGGATATTACCCGCGGGGTGCGGTCTGTGGTGGTAGCTATTACTGACGACGGCATCGATATCAACCATCCCGACTTGCGGGGACCCGGAAAGATCGTGGCTCCCCGGGACTTTCGCGATAACGACTTTACGCCGTTGCCTGGCACCGCTGAGGACAGCCATGGCACCGCCTGCGCTGGGGTGGCCGTTGGGGAAGAAACGGGCACGGGCATTGTGGGGGTGGCTCCCGGCTGTGCCATGATGCCCATTCGCACCACGGGCTATCTAGATGATCGCTCCATCGAAAATATGTTTAATTGGTGCATCGACCGGGGTGCGGCGGTGATTTCCTGTAGCTGGGGTCCTAGCTCCGTGTATTTTCCCCTGTCCGCTCGCCAGCAGGCGGTGATTGCTAAGGCGGCCACCAAGGGGCGAGGGGGCAAAGGTTGCGTGGTGGTGTTTGCGTCGGGCAATGCCAATCGTCCGGTGAGCGGCGCAGTTAATGAGCGAGGCTGGCCCAAAAATGCGGTAAGCGGCAACACTGAGTGGCTGTCGGGCTATTCGGTGCACCCGGACGTGATTGCGGTTTCGGCGTCCACCAGCCTGAATCGAAAGGCGGCCTACAGCAACTGGGGTCCCAATATTTCCGTGTGTGCCCCCAGTAATAACGCGCCGCCGGGGGTGTGGCTGGCGGAAACGGGCAGTATTTTAACGCCACCAGCGGTGCGTACTTATTTGCCCGGCAAAGGCATTTTTACCGCTGATCGCCTGGGGTCCGCTGGCTATAGCCGCACGGATTTTACAGGAACCTTTGGGGGCACCTCCAGCGCCTGTCCGGCAGTGGCGGGGGTAGCGGCGCTGGTGTTGTCGGCGAATCCCAATTTAACGGCGTCCCAGGTGAAGCAAATTTTGGAGGATACCGCCGATAAAATTGTGGACAACAATCCCGATCCCCAGCTAAATTTCCGCTACGGCACCTACAATTCTCGCGGGCATTCCTTTTGGTTTGGTCACGGTAAGGTAAATGCCTACGAAGCGGTGCGCCGGGCGGCAGGTCTTGGCGGTGGTACCGGAGGAGGCACGGGCGGCGGCACCCCCCGCGATGATGTGACGGGACACTGGGCGGAAGACTTTATTAAGGCGCTGGTGGAGCGGGACATTATGAAGGGCTTTGCGGAGGATGGTACTTTTCGTCCTCAAAATGACCTGACCCGGGCCCAGTTTGCAGCGTTGCTGGTGAAAGCCTTTGACTTGCCCCTGCGGCGATCTCCCTCGCGCTTCTGGGATGTGTCCAGCGGTTTTTGGGGAGCAGCCGCCATTGATAAATGCTATCGAATGGGATTTTTATCAGGCTTTCCCGACGGTAGTTTTCGCCCTGATGATCCCCTGACCCGCGCCCAGTCCACGGTGGCTTTGGTTAATGGGCTCAGTATGACTGGTGGTCCCTTAGATTTACTTGGGCTTTATAGCGATCGCAACGCCGTTCCTGACTACGCCAAGGATGAAATCGCCACCGCCACCTTGCGGCGCATTGTGGTGTCCTATCCCAACACAAACCAGTTGCGCCCGAATCAGCCCATGACCCGTGGTGAAATGGCAGCAGCACTTTACCAAGCGTTGGTGGCCACGGGCAAAGCCACCCCCATTGAATCGGATTACATTGTGGAACCGGGCACCTGGCTAGGAAGCAGCGCCAGCCCTATGTTTACGGACTTGGCGGGGCATTGGTCCCAGGAATTTGTGGAGGTGATGGTGCTGGAAAAGATGATGAGTGGCTATTTGGACCGCACCTTTAAGCCAGACGAACCAGTGAATCGTGCCCAGCTAGCGGCGCTGTTAGCCCACGCCTTTAAGCCCCAAGCCCGACGATCGCCCCAAGAATTCAGCGATGTCCCTCCCGACTTTTGGGCCGCCACCGCCATTAACCAGGTATACCAGGGGCGATTTTTAAGTGGAATTTCTGGCGATCGCTTTGGCCCTAACGATCCTGTCACCCGGCTTCAGCTCACCGTTTCCCTCGCCAGTGGCCTGGGCTGGCTTGATGGGTCGCGACAATTTTTAGACGTGTTGGAAGATGCAGATACGGTGCCGAGCTGGGCAGCGGGGAAAGTGGCGGCGGCCATTGACCGGCAAATTTTGGTGAATTATCCTGACCCGTACCGGTTTGAAGGGAACCGCCCCATTACCCGTGCCGAGGTGGCTGCTTTTGTGCACCAAGCCATGGTGGCAGAAGGGGAACTGGGTACCTTGGACTCGCCAGATATTTTGGCGGCCGCTTAAGAAGAATATTGCCCAAGGGTAGTGATTCCACTAAGTCGCCACCCTTTTTTCCCACGCTACACTGGCCAAAGCCCCAAAATTATTGGCTTCTCGACCATGACTCCTTTGGCTCAGATTACGACTCAGCCTCCCCGCCCCGTTTCCAATCAGCAACAGCAGCAGAATATGGCGACGGGGCTGGCGATCGCCTTAACGGTGATCTTAGTGCTAGCGTTTGTGTTTCAAAAAAAGGGCAAGCGCAGCGGCCGCCTGGGCGTGCCCACAATACACGGGCACGGTCGCGTCAGCGGACGAATACGGCGACAGTTGGAAAATAAAGTGGGCTCGGGAACGGCGATGCGACTGGTGGACTATGAGCGATCGCGGGTGCCAGGCAAATCAGAAAACTGGTACTGGCAAGCGGCTCTGGAACGCCTAGCTCGCGACCATGGTCGCCGCTAAAGATTGTTGAGCTAGCACTTAGTTGCCACTTAGTCGCCACTTAGGCAGCAGCACCCCAGCGGAAAACCGCCGCGCCCCAACTTAAACCCGCCCCAAAGCCGGATGCTGCAATCACGTGCCCCGGCTGAATTCGCCCGTCGCGTACCGCCTCATTAAGGACCAGGGGAATAGACGCTGCCGACGTATTGCCGTGGCGCTGCAAATTCACCAAACACTTTTCCAGCGGGAACTTTAGCCGTTGAGCGGCCGCTTCCACAATGCGTAAATTGGCCTGATGCAGCACCAGCCAGTCCACATCATCGGCGACGATATCCGAATAAAACATCGCCTTTTCAATCACTTCCGGCACCTTTCGCACCGCAAATTTATACACTTCTTTGCCGTTCATGGAAATGGCTTGGTAGCCACCTTGGCTCACATTAATTCCCGGCAACAGCTCCTTCTCTTCGCTTTGATAATTTAAATTCAGCACGCAGTTGTTGGCACCGTTGCTGCGCATTTCAAACCCCAGCAGCTGATCGCGATCGCTCGCTTCGAGCACCACCGCCCCAGCGCCATCCCCAAACAAAATACAGGTGCGGCGATCGCTCCAATCCACCCAGCGGGATAACACATCCGCCCCAATCAGCAACACCCGCTTGTAAACTCCTGTGCGAATATACTGAGCCGCCGTAACCAGACCAAATAGAAAACCTGAACAAGCCGCCGTCAAATCAAACGCCACAGCCTGAGCTGCTCCCAGCTTTCCTTGAATTGCCGCCGCCGAGCCAAATAAATCGTCGGGGGTAGACGTGGCTAAAATAATTAAATCCAGGTCTTCCGCCGCCACGTTCGCCATCTCCAGCGCATTACGCCCTGCCGCCGTGCCTAAATCGGCTAAGGTGCCCTCTGCACCAGAAATACGCCGCTCACGGATGCCGGTGCGAGTTGTAATCCAATCATCGGACGTTTCCACCAACCGCTCCATATCGCCGTTATCCAGTGCCGCCGGAGGGGTTGCTGCCCCTACGCCAATGAGAGATATGCCGCTGCCCATCTGATTTTGCATTAACTCTCCGTGGTAACTGGCTCTTGGGTAACTGTTTGGGAGGTGGCTGACTCATTTTGCCCACCGGCATCGGGGTCAGACTCTTGGACCGTACTGTTGCATTTTTCCTTGAGCTGCTCCAACATTTTGCTGCGAACTGCATCGCGGGCCGTGCGAATGGCGTTGCAAACTGACGCCGCATCGGAACTGCCGTGACCAATGACGCAAACGCCGTTCACGCCCAACAGCAGTCCACCGCCATGCTCGGCGTGATCAATACGCTTTTTCAACCGCTTTAAGTTGGATTTCAGAATTAGGCTGCCCACCTTACCACGCTTTCCTCGGGGTAATTCTTCCTTAAGAAGCTGAATTACAACGGAGCCAACGGCTTCAGCAAACTTCAAAACCACGTTGCCCACAAACCCGTCGCACACAACCACGTCGAAGTCGCCGGATAAAATATCACGCCCTTCTGCGTTGCCAGCGAAGTTAACGTTGGGGTTGGCTTCTAAGAAGGGATAGGTTTTGATGGCGAGGTCGTTACCTTTGCTTTCTTCTTCACCGATATTGACTAAACCAACGGTGGGATTGGGGGTACCAAGGACCAGGTTGCTGTACACCGAGCCCATAACGGCAAACTGCTCGATAAATTTTGGACGACAGTCAACGTTTGCGCCCACGTCCAGAAGCAAAACGGGTTTGCCCTCTGCCACGGTGGGAAATATGGCCGCGATCGCCGGTCGATCAATCCCCGGAATGCGCCCCAGCCGCAATAAGCCCGCCGCCATTGCTGCGCCAGAATGTCCCGCAGATACCGCCGCATCAGCCAGCCCCTTGCGCACCTGTTTCATGGTGACGCTAATGGACGCTTTGGGCTTACGGCGCAGACCCTTTACCGGGTCCTCGTGCATATCAATAATGTCTGGAGCGTCGATAATTTCAATATTGGGGTGGGAACCGTGGGTGTCTAGGCAATTTTGGATGGACTCGCGACTCCCCACGAGCTGCACGGAGACGCCCAATTCTTCACAGGCTTTAACTGCACCAGCAACAATCGCTTCAGGGGCGTGGTCGCCGCCCATAGCGTCTAATGCAATTTTTTCCCCCACTAACCCCATAGGTTTATCCGCCAAAAATCCTCAAAATTTTACCAGATGGATTTACGTCCAAAGGAAACGCTGACGGGCTAACAATACCGCACTTTGTTCAGCCTTGCTGGGGAGATTACCGAAGGCCCCGTTAATGGCGACCCATCAGCCCAAATGGATACGGGATCACACTTCCTGTCTATCCTTTCTTTGCCGTTAATAAAACCATTAATAAAAAAGAGCGTCACTAAGACGCTTTCCCTAACCAATAGTTGTCAGCAGCAGTGGCGTAGCTAGCTAATGAGAGGCAGAGAAAAATGGTGGACGCAGTGGCTCGTCAGCCCTAGTCACAGTTTCTGCCTCAACAGCTCAAGTCCCCCGCTTTCAAGTTCCAGTTCGCGTAAGTCCTGCAACGTTTTCAATGTTTTCAATCACTGAGAGGGGGAGAGGGTAATCGAGACATCGAGAAATGACTGAATTTTTTGGATGTCCTTGCGCCCTGAAGTCTTTACGACAAAATCGGTTATTTTGGCGCAGCACGTGTCAGCTCTTGCAGCACTTTTGCGATCCCTACCTTGGCTGACTCAGTGGGGGATCCTTTCACCCCAATCCACTCCAACATGGGCGATCGATCAATCAGGACGGTCACGATATAGGCTGTCGTTTTTAGCTGCTGTTTCGACACATCTGGATATTCCCGCTCCAGCATCTCTTCCACCGTTGAGAACATGGTGTCGTAGCTCCGTCGCAGGCGATCGCGCACGGGCTTCGAGCGAGTGGCATAGGCCGAAATCTCCGCCCAGAGAATTTCGGTACGCTCCGTAGACAGTTGCTGGTGAGTGTCGAATGCGTCCACAAGATCCATGACGCTCGCCGACTGTTCCAAATTGGCTAGGGTTTCGTTTTTTTTCGCATCAATTTTGTCAACGATGCGTTTGGTCACCGCATCAACCAGCGCTTCTCGATTGCCGAAGTAGTGGCTGATCATTTTGCGGTCCATGCCCAAAACTTGAGCGATGTGCTGAAAGGACGTGCCCTCAATTCCACGCTCTAAAATGCACTGCTCAAAAGCGTCGAGTATGTCTCCTCGCCGCTCAGCAGCTAAGCTTCTCCGTCCCATAGGGAATGTTCCTTATGCCTGTCGTGCCCCCTTGAGCCTACAGGAACGGAAAGGGGTTGACAAAATAAATTCATCAAGTGTAGAACTATTTTAGATTCATCAATCGTAGGATTTTTAGGCGCTGCGATTTACTTGCTTCAGCGAGGATTTATATGAAACGCCCGCTATCCCCCAACATGAACACTGCCAACAACAGCCTTACGCCCCATTCATCCTTGGTAGAGCCGCTGACCATCGCCCAGCAAAATGCTGCCGCCAAGGTCTTGGGTCAGGCTTTTGCGCAAGACTCTTTCATGGCCTACGTGCTGCCCCATAGTGCTACGCGTATTCAGCAGTTGAGTCAGATCTTTTTCCCGCTGGTTTACTTCAGTCAGCGCCACGGTAAAGTGATTGCAACGCCAGATGGTGGCGGGGTTCTGGCTTGGGTGCCGGGTGAATTTTTTCCCAATACTGCCAACCTTCTAGACATATTTCGTAGTGGGGCACTTGGTTTGCCCCTGTCATTGGGACCAGCCGCTTTTAAGCGTCTAGTAGATCATGACGATGTATGTGAACAGGCGTTGCTTCGCCACGCTTCTCAGAACTTTGCTTACCTTTGGGCGATAGGTGTGCACCCAGATCGAGCGGGTCAGGGTCTGGGAAAGAAGATGATTCATGCCGCTCTAGAGCAGATGCGTCAACAGGGGTACTCCACCTGCTGGCTGCGCACTGAGAATCCGAAAAATGTGGGTTTGTATGAGTATCTAGGCTTCCAGCAAGCTCATACCGAGGTTCCGTCGGCCAGTGGACAGCAGTATTGGCTGATGTTCCAGCACCTGTAAGAAGCGTTGGTTCGATTCCCAGAGAATTACGACGCTGCTACAGGCTTCAAAAGGCAGTCCGGTTCAGTCTTTTTTTTGGGTGATAAATTCATCGATTGACGAATTTATTTAGACCCATCAATTCAATTTTTAATGCGGTACCGGCAAGGGCATGTGCCCGTCATCAAATAGGAGATCACTATGAATTTAAGCAAGTCCTCAGAACAAGCAACTTTCGACACGATTATTGTCGGTGGAGGGTTGTCTGGTCTCTATGCAGCGCGAGTCCTTTCGCGGGCGGGACAGTATGTGGCGGTCTTAGAAGCTCGCGATCGCGTCGGTGGCCTCACCCGCTCCGAATACAGTGAGTATCTTGGGGAGCATGTGGATTTGGGTGGCGCTTGGCTAGCGGACAGCCATACGCGGATGCACGAACTTGTTCAAGAGTTTGATGTGCCCCTGGTTCGACAGTTCGTGACCGGGAAAGAGGTGGCCATTGACGGGGGCGATCGTCACATTGGCGAAGTGGGTAGCTTCCCTGGACAGGAGGCTGCTTTACCAGAATTTCAAGCTGCTGTTGCTCAGTTGGAGGCCGAGATTGCTGGCGTTGATGTGAACGCACCGTGGTCCCACGAGAGAGCTGACGAATATGATGCCATGACCTTTAGGCAATGGATTGACCAAAACGTTGAGCTGCCAGCCTCACGAGAATTGCTCGCCATCAGTACCAATGCTTTTTGGGGGGTGTTGCCTGAAGAAGTGTCCTTTCTTGAAGTGCTGCATTTGTTCAAGACCTGTGACGATGTCTTGATGATGGCTGATACCTGCACGGGTGCCCAGTCTGCCCACATGATGGGTAGCCAACTGGTCTCTATAAAGTTGGCGGCAACGGTGAACGGAGTAGTGTCCCTAAATTCCCCAGTGCGCCGCATTACCCAGGATGACCACGGCGTGGCTGTTGAGTGCGACGGAACGGTTTGGCGGGGTAAGCAGGTTATCTGTGCATTGCCGCCTGTGATGATCAACCGCATCGAGTTCGCGCCGATGCTACCTGCTTACCGTCGCGCGTTTCATCAGCGCTGCCCGATGGGTCGATATGCCAAGGCAGTCCTTACCTACAAAACACCCTTTTGGCGCGAGCAGGGGCTTGCCGGCATCATCACGAGCATCGACAACAATTTAACCGGCTCCTATGACCTAGGCGATGCGGCGTCTAAGCATGGGGTGATTACTGTGTTGTTTGGTGGAAAGCCCTCGATACCTCTGGACAGTTTGACGGAGGCTGATCGGGACCAGTTTATTCTCGACCAGGTTGCCAAGGCGTTAGGGGATCAGGGGCGTCATCCTGTGGAGATGAGGGTGCAGCAGTGGGCTAATGAGCCTTGGTCCCAGGGCGGGGCTTGCTCTTATATGACGCCGGGAACGTTGACGGCAGTGGGCGATCGCCTTTGGGAACCCTGCGGACGAATTCATTGGGCGGGCACTCATCTGTCGCGGGTTTGGAGAGGCTACATGGAAGGGGCCTGCGCTTCCGGTGAAGCGGCGGCTAATGCGGTGTTGGAGACGCGATCGCACTCTACATAGCCTCCCTCTTGAGTTGCGCAGGCACAGGTATTGATGGCGATCGAGACCATTTAGTCCGCTGCATATCCGCTGCATAGAAGAAGAAGAGAACCATACAGAACAGGAACCATTCCCATGTCGTCTATTACTGATCCAGTATTTCCGACCCAGGGAGATATCCCCCTATCTCCCTTTGACCTACACAGCCAAATCTCATCCGCCCTCTTTTGTGATGAAGCTCGTGCCTGGGAACCACGCGGTCCTGAAGCGGTGGGCATTCCCAAACAGATGGCAACTTTAGAGAAATATGCCGTCGCCGCACCCTTTCTCTCTGTCCCAGCCTTAGACGAAGACGGCAAAAAGATTACTTTCTCAGAACAGGCGACCCATTGGGCACTTCAAAATTTGCCACTGTCAGATGACGATAAACGCTGGTCAAGTCGTGGGGAGGCGATGGAGCAGATAGAGATTCAGTACGGCGAGATTTTGCCAGAAACCCATGTGCAGTGGCAAGAGACAACCTCCGACCGAGCCATGTCGCTCATGGCGTTTCAGGGACTAGGCTCCCATCGTCTAGAGCGAGTCGATGACGATCCAGAGGCTACCTACATCGTGGATTTATCCTGGATGGTGGCTTTCCCCGTGCGTGAAGGTTTTGAGCGATACGGAGCCTGCGCTTTCTTCGATGACAATCGGCAGATTGTTCGGGTTTACACCGCCCACAACGACACCACCCACTACCCCAGCGATGCCTCCTGGGAAACTGCGAAATGGTGCTGGCGCACCTCGTTGTTCGTAGGGGTAACGATCGCCGATCACCTCGGTTCTGTGCACTACCTAACGTCCAATCTTCTGGTCACCGCCACTCGGGAACAACTGCCGCCAGAGCATCCCTTCCGTCGGCTACTGACCCCATTTATCTACGGCACGGTTGATGTTAACCGAGATGCCTACGTGTTGCTTTCTCCCAAGCAAGGGCTCGCCCACCGTACCTTCGCATTTACCTATGACGGTATGGTGAGGTGCCTGTTGAAGGGGGTCGAGTCCGTTCGCCTACAAACCTTTCCAGAAGCGCTGGTCAACGCGGGAATGGATTCCCTGGGAGATGAGTTTCCCTACGCCACAGATGGGCTAGCCTTGTACGACATTTTGGAGCAGTATGTGCGGGACTATCTGGCGATTTATTACCCAGATGACACTGCCGTCGCAGATCCTGCGATTCGTCGCTGGTGGCTGGCATTGACGCAGCAGTGCCCCAACCTCGGTCTCAAGCCTCTGCAAACTGCTGAGCAACTCATCCGAGTGACGACGCATTTTGTTTTTACAGTGACCGGTATGCACAGCCAGGTTGGTGATGTGGCTGATTACACCCGCGATCCAGCTTTTGTGGGCTCAAAAATCAGAGCGGGACAAACCCTGGGGGATGTACAGGCAACGGTGCAGCTCGTCAACCTCACCGTCACCACGGGGCTGATTCAACCCACCATCATTGGCGACTATCGGCACACCCTTCCGTCCCAAAATAAAGACCAAGCGCTGCGAGTTTTCGAGGTTTACCAACGGGCGTTAGAGCAGTTGGTCCATGACGTTAACAGACGAAACCTCAATCGAGAACAGCCTTTCCAAACATTTAATCCAACTCTTTTAGATTCGAGCGTAAGCATATGAGCACCGTTAGGACCTATGCAAAATTGCTTACCAGTACACACGAGAGGAATAGTGTGCAGTGCGTTGGAAGATCGAGCAGTTTCACCGAGGGCTGAAGCAATTGACGGGAGTGGAGTCCTGTCAATGTCGTGAAGGATGGATTCAGCGTAGCCATATCCACTGCGCCTTGCCGGTGTGGAACTCTTTGAGGCGTGAAAGGACTGAGGCAGAGGCGAACGGTGTACGCAGTGGCTCGTCAGCTGTGGTCGCCGTTTCTACGTCAATAACTCAAGTCCCCCGCTCTCAAGTTCCAGTTTGCGTAAGTCCTGTCAAAGCTACATGTGGCGAAATGCTGCGTGTGAGCGACAGGACATTCCTCATTCTTCAGATAGACAAAACCCCGATCTGTGAATCAACCAAGACCAGGGTTCAGAAAGGCTGGACCAAAGAAGGTAGTTTGCTTGGGTCCAACTTTTTCGCAAGGATTACTCGCCACTATTCAGATCATCATCTTTACGACGACGTAGCTTAAAAGCACCTAGGGCAAAGGCTCCCAGCCCCATCAACATGCCGGGCTCAGGGACTTCCACTGGCGGAGTTCCATCATACTCAACGTAGGCGATCGCCCCACTGACTTGGTGATACTCAACCGTAATGTTCTTAATGGCGTCGAAATCACCATTGTCATTGTTGAAAGTGTACTCTCGCAAAGAGTTATCACCGTCCAACTCATCGCCATCCCAGTCCGTAGACAAGATCACTTCTTCAATGAAGTTATCGTAGTTGTTCTTATCAATGACAAAAGAGCTACGGTCGGGGTCTACATACTCAAAGACGAAGGACAGCTTCTTGTTTCGGAGCATCGCTTCATCAAGATCGACAAAACCAAACTTCTCCAGAGTGATGCCGTTGATGAAGGAAAGATTCTGGGAGTTCACATCCGTGTTGAAATTGAGGGTTACCTGACCTCCTTTCGCGTCATCGTCAGGGTCGCCGTAATCCTTATTCTCTTGAAGGATGAGGACGTTGCCCTGAAGAGGAGTGTCGTAATCGTAGTTGCCGTACTTCCCACGACCTGTTGCCAGGTCCTCATCTTTCCCGCTGCACACATTGTTTTGGAATCCGTTCAGCGAGATAGAATCCTTGCCGCCTTTCCGTCGGCTGATGCACTCAGTGTCGTAGAGAACAAGGCCATAATCAACGTTCCGATTGTTCTTGGAACTGAAGGTCACACCGTAGTCTTTTTCATACTGGTTGGTGATCCGGGTTTTGTCTCCAGGAGTCCCTGCTAGTCCTTCGTCAAAGTTAATTGTCAGGGCACCGGCTGAACCAGCGGATAAAACTCCCGCACCAACAACGGTCGCCACTGAGGTGACCAGGGAGGATTTGGTGGCTTTGGGGATAGGGTTGGAAAACATTGAACTTCGTTTCTTATCTATCGTCGAGCTTTGTCAAATTCGCTTGCGGATGCCCCAACTGGGTCGAAGAAAAAAATATTAGACCCTTTATTTGTTATTCACACATTGTCCCTAATTTTTCAGAATCGTCTAGGGTGAGGTGCGACACTTCATCAAATCTTTAATTTTTAGGCAGGTCACTTCATGGAAACTTCATTTCCACTGGTTCTGTCGACTTATTTCTATCCCTACAGGTAGAGCATATAGGGATAGATGATGAAGCCCAGTTTTACGCTGCGCGATCTCGACTTTAGTTACTGGATGGTTGGGAGGGGGTGGTTGTGTTTCTGCTGCTTTGACGTTTCAGCAGTTTCTGGGCACCCCAGCCGATTCCAAATAATGCTAGCCAGTAAGGGGTATAGGCTAATAGCCAAAGGATGATTTTGAGCAAGCCTACGGTGAGGTCGCCCATGGATCGGGTAGCACTTTGCCAGCTATCGCCAAGCTGTTGACCGAGGGGATTATCTAGGGCGATCGCCGCCTGCTTTTGTTGCACGTTAACGGTGAGGGTCGAATAAGCCACCTGTTCCCGCAGGGATTTGAGCTGGGCGTCGATTTGTTCAATTTCCTGGCGGGTGCGATTAAGCTGCTCGGTTACCGCCAGCACGTCTTTGATGGCTCCGGCTCGATCTAGGATTTTGAGATATTGCTGCTCGGTGCGGCGCAGGTTCCGCAGGCGGGCGTCCGCGTCCACAATTTGGTTGGTTACGTCGTTGGCAGATACGGTGCTGCTGTCCACGGTGCCCAGCAGAGAGGCGTCTTCTAGGGCTGCTTCCAGGGTGTTTTGGGGAATGCTGAGCTGGACGTTGGCAGAGGGGCGATCGCCGTTCTCGCTGGCATTGAGGCTTAAAATATCGCCATTATATTTTTGGGCGATCGTTCGTAAAGCATTCACCGCCTCGTTTACCGAATCTACCCGTACGGTGATATTGGCGTTTTTAATAAGCTGGCGGCGGCGGGCTTTGGGAGCTTCGTTGCTCACATTTTGGGCGGAGGATTGGGCGGAGGATCCGGCGGCTTCTGGGGCATCAGCCGGGGGGGCGGATTCAACGGCTTCAGGGGCGGCGACGGACAGTTCTTGCTGCGTAGCGCCGGGGGACACATTTCCTGCTCCGGTGCCATTGCACGCTGCTAATGTAAGGGCGATCGCCACCCCACCAATCCACTGTAATCCTTTAGCCATCACCACTCTCCCCGTTCTCGCTAATCACTTTTGAACTGTGTTTTGCTGCGTTCAGTGCGCATTCAATTCGCGTTCTAATGCTGTCATTTACGTTGTCGCATATTTGTATTGACCACCAGCTCAGAGGCGGGACAGTTTTGGAGGTGGAGAGGTCGAGGTGTGAAAATAATAAGTGAAGATGAGACGTAAGCCAGGCGGCTGGTTGGGGTGATTTCATGATGTTAGATCCACAGTTTGAACCGCAATTTGAACCACGGCGAGTGTGGGAGGTGGATTGTTACCGCCGCCCTGCTGCGCCCGATGAGGGAGATACAACCCTGTGGGAGCTGGTGCTGTGCGATCGCGCCCGGTCCTTTGTATTTCGCGATTTATGTCCCCAAGCTCGCGTCAGTGGGGAATGGTTGGCGGGGCGCATTGAGGCGGCGGCGGGGAAAGACAGCCCCCTGCCCCAGCAGCTTTGTGCCTTTCGACCGGCAACGGCCCAGCTGTTGCAACTGGCAGGGAATCGCCTGAATATTCCGGTAAAACTGACCCGGCACACCTTAGCGCTGAAAACCTGGCTGCGAGATCGCCAACGGAAAAATCCCATCATGGATCCCACCACCCGGACGCCCTACGACGCCCTGAAGCTAGAGCAGCCTGCCCCGCTGCCGCTGACCGATAATTTGTGGGGAGATCAGTGGCGATTTGCCACCTTGCCCGTGGGGGGATTTATTGACCAGCTTGTGCCCCGCCCAATTCCCATTAAAAATTTGCCCAGCGTGTTGCACCCGGATAATTTTGGGCTGTCGGTGGACCATCCGTTACCGGGGGTGATTATTGAGGCGGGGCGATCGGCGATGGTGTTGGCTCAGTGGTTGCTCAGTCAGGCTCCGGCGGCGATGCAGTACAAAAGCGGGATGCCCGATGGGTTGCTGTTGGAGGCAAAGCTGGTAGATCGGTGGATTTTGACCACCTTTGACGATAAGGAAGTGGGGCAGGCGGGGCGCAATTTTGAAAACCGAAAGCGCTCCAGCAATGGGCTACATTTTTTGCTGATTCGTCCCGATGATTCCGGCGTGACCGACACTGGGCTATGGTTGCTATGCGATAGCAATTGATCGGGATTTTGAACGAGTTTTTTCGGGCACAGTGGGGGCTATTGACCAGGGGAGATCGCCGATGGGGGGCGATACTTTTGGCGCTAATTATTGCCGTTGGCATCGCCCTACGCTTCACCAATTTAGATGGCAAAGTGGTGTGGATCGACGAAGTTCACAGCTTTATGCGGGTGGGAGGCTACGGCAAAACCGCATTAACGGAGCAGCTTGAGCAAACCGTTGCAGCTACCGATACTCGCCCGGCGCATGTGATGCTCCTCAGCGATCTGCTGCAATTTCAGCGTCCGCCTGAAGATCAGAATCCACTGGCCGGTATGGGCAGAACGATCAAAGCCCTAGCCACTGATAACCCGCAACATCCGCCGGTCTACTATCTGGCAGCGCGGCTGATGGTGTCGATTTTTGGTCCTGCGATCGCCACCCTCCGAGGCACCGCAGCAATATTCGGCGTGGCATTAATCCCGGCAATGGGCTGGTTGGCGTGGGTGCTGTGGCGATCGCCCAGTATTTCAGTCGTAACCATGGCCGTGACGGCGGTATCCCCATTCCAAATTGCGTACGCCCAGGAAGCGCGAGAATATAGCCTGCTGGGCGTGATGCTGGTGGTAACGACGGGGCTATTGCTGCGCGCTATGGATGGAACCCGGCGCGGCTGGTGGATTTATGGCGGGGGAATTGCCGTTGGACTGTACACACACCTGTTGATGGGCTACGGCATTGTGGCCCACGGGGTGATGGTGTTGACGCTGGCGGGGTGGCGATCGCCGATTGCGCGAAAATTTGGGCTGGCGATCGCGGGAGCCTTGGGCGCATTTATCCCGTGGATGGTGGCCTATTTGGTTTATTTTCGCGGCATCGGCTGGATTGGTCGCGACTTGGGCCTTATCGGTTTATTGCGGCGGTGGGCGATCGCCTGGACCCTACCGATTTTCGACTTACAAACTCTGTACAACGACCAAATTTTTGACGTAGCGGCAATTCAGGATTTAACTGACCTGGGCTGGGGTTGGGGTTTGGTAGTGATGTGCGGAGGTTTGTGGATCTGGTGCTTTTGGCGGCTGTGGAAAGGCTCGCGGCGATCAGCGTGGGTAGTAACGGCGTTGGGACTGGTACCGTTTCTAATGCTGGCGCTTCCTGATTTGGTAGACAGCGGCCAGCGCTCCACAGTGGGACGCTTCCTAATGCCCGTGGTCCTAGCAATGCAGCTTGCTATGGGTTACGCCCTAACTCCGACTCCCCCCTTAAAAAGGGGGGCTGGGGGGGATCCTCGAACGGCTCTAGCTCTGGTGCTGGTAATTATGCTGGGCATCGGCTCCACGGTTTGGCAGGGGCGATCGCCCACGGGCTGGAATAAGTACACCAGCTATTACGACCCGGCGGTGGCAGAAATTTTAGTGGAGAGCGATCGCCCATTAATCATCACCGGCGCAGAAAAATCCGGTCGCCTAATGTCCATTGCCCACTATTTAAACGTCAAAAAAAGTCCCGTCGATCCCACCGTTTTACTCGCAGCTAAACCCGCCGTCCCGTCCTTACCTAAGGACACCGTCCAAGAATTTCAAACTATTTATTTGTACCGCCCTTACAGCGAACTTATAAACGGCTTACAAGCCCAAGGATGGCAACTACAAACCATCAATGCTCCTGGTCAACTAATACGATTAGGGCTCCCTGGCAATGATTCTTAATCGTATTTTTGATCGGCAACTTTGGATTGTTGTCAATCCACCAAAGTCGGTGCGATGGATTTGGTTAGGCATCGCATTGGCAGTAGGTTTTTTTTACGCCCTTGCTGCCCTGCCTAAAATTTCTAGCGCCTATTTAATTCCTGATGATGGTCGCCAACATTTATTTTGGATGGTGCAATTTTTAGATCCCGAACTCTTTCCCAATGATTCCATTTCTCACTATTTTCAATCAGTGTCGCCGTGGGCATTTCAAAGTATTTATCGAGTGGGTGCTTGGTTTAATATTGCCCCCTGGGACCTGGAAAAATGGCTGCCAATTCCCCTCAGTATAGCCACCGCTGGTGCTGGATTTCTACTGAGCGAAACCTGGCTTTCCCTGCCAGCAGCCAACGCCCTAACTGGAATCTTGCTGCTCCAAAATTTATGGCTGCGGGATGACCTGGCATCGGGTACCGCTCGGGCATTTCTAAATCCGCTATTCCTACTGATTCTATTGGGAATTCAACGGCGATCGCCCCAAATTTTAATCCCCAGCGTTATCGTTCTAGGCGGCTTCTATCCCCACTATGTTCTAGTTACAGGCGTAATTCTAGGTCTTGGCTTATTGGACAAAATAATTATAGAAAAAGATAGAGACATTGATATCTTTAGGCTAGAGATTATTGGCGTTATTGTTTGCATTCTAGTCTTACTGCCATTTGCCATTAACGCATCAGAATTTGGACCCACAATTTCCCGAGGCATTGCCGAACAACTGCCCGAGTTTCTGCCCAATGGACGGAGCCGTTTTTTCTACGATGACTTTGGACGATTTTGGCTTTCCGGCGGTCGCAGCGGTTTACAAATCCCCTTAGATCCACCCCTTTATTGTTTTGGATTACTGTTGCCAATTCTTTATCGCTGGAAGCCAAAACTGCCGCTCCTGCAACAGGTAAATCCCAACTTAAAACTCCTAACGCGGCTCACCCTTGCCAGCCTAATCACCTTTTTTGCCGCCCATATTTTCCTATTTCGCCTACACCTTCCCAGCCGTTACACCCAACACAGTTTGCGTATCGTCCTGGCCAGCGCCGCCGGAATTGCCCTGTTTGCCCTCCTAGAATTTGCCTGGAATCGCGTAGGTAACCACTGGGGAAAACTCATCGCGATCGCCCTTCTCACCTTCACCCTGCTCTACCCCCTCACCTACAAAAACTTCCCAAAAACCAACTACGTTATTGGCGATCAGCCAGACCTATACGCCTACCTGCAAACCCAACCCAAAACCATTCGCATCGCGTCCCTTTCCGGCGCCGCCAACAACATCCCCACCTTCGCCCAGCGCACCATCCTCACCGGAGCCGAATACGCCATTCCTTACCACTGGGGCTACTACGAGCCGTTCCGTCAGCGCACCCTCGACCTGATCATCGCCCAATACGCCCCTGACCCTACCACCGTTGCTGAGGTGATTCAAAAATACGGCGTCACCCACTGGCTAATTGACCGTAACGCCTATATGCCGGGCTATTTGGGGGATCAAAAGTGGCTGAAGCAGTATGACCCTGCGTATTCGGCTGTTCGTGAAGACCTGGAGAAGCGATCGCCTAACCCAACACCCAGTCAAAACAGCCATATCGCTAGCCGCCTGAATACCTGCAAAGTATTTGAAAATTCAGCGCTGTATTTACTAGACGCCCGGTGCTTGTCGAAAAACTCTTAGGGGCAATCACAACGAAAATTTGGCCAAAATTAGAAGCTCGACTACTATTGGAGGGCTGTATTGAAATTTTGACCCCGCAGGCAACCGGCCATGGCAGTCCCAAAGAAACGCACATCTAAACAAAAGAAAAATTCCCGCCGCGCCCACTGGGTTCGTAAGGCAGACCTACAGGCTCAGCGCGCCCTATCCTTGGGCAAGGCTGTTCTAAGTGGTCGCTCTAACTTTGTTTATCCCACCAAGGATGAAGAGGAAGAAGAAGGCGGCGAAGAGTAAATTTAACTGACTGTCAACATTTGACTATCAACTGTGCTGCGCAGTACGTTCGTCTACTGCTTGCCAGTTATTTACTAATTCAGAAGCAGGGATGGAGTTAGACCATGCCTGCTTTGTTGCATTTTTGTGCGCTCCCAATAGACATTATTCGTTAGTCCTTGCCCTGATTCAGTTGGCGATTCTGGCGGGGAATGTTGCTGTGGGTGACTAATCCTATCGTTTTGCCTGGGGTCGAGCCGGTGCCGATGGCGCTGCCGGTAACCTTAGAAGTGGTTAGAAATGGTGCTGCGATCGCCATCTTCGCCATCCAACGTCCACAAATTCCCAACCACCATGATGGGTAAATATTTCCAACGCCCGGATCCTGAGCTAAAAGACCGTGTTCCCCCTGGACAGAGTCTGGCAAGGGGCTTTCCCGTGCTGACCTATGGACCAACCCCAAGCATTGACTCAGCGGCTTGGACGCTGGCTATCTCAGGGCTGGCGGAGGCGAAAACCTTTACCTGGCAGGACTTGATGGCGTTGCCGCAGTCAGAATTTACGGCGGATTTCCATTGCGTCACCCGCTGGTCCAAGCTAGATGTGAAATGGAAGGGGGTTAAAATCACCGACCTCCTTGCCCAGGTGACGCTGGATCCTAAGGCGACCCACGTGATGCAACATTGCACGGGCGGCTATACAACCAACTTGTGGCGTTGCAGGATTGAGAGATGATGGGAAGTGATCAGCCATCGAATCCAAACT
>CALGDE010000064.1 GCA_937883785.1 uncultured cyanobacterium | reverse complement strand
AGGGCTAAGAGGAAGATACAGGAAGCCTTTTAGCCTTCTTGTCACCCCGTCAGCTGACCATATGCACAGATTTTAGGCAAAAAATTAGGAGCCCTGATTTAACAAAGGCTCCTAACTTAATGTCTAAATCAACAGCCTTGAATCAACATGAAACAACGGCCGGTAACTTAGTGACTGATTGATTCAAACCTAGCGGCGAATATTCTTAGCCATGCTGCGGAACATATCCATGCCGTCTCCACCGGAAGATTTGGACCCTTTTTTTGTTTCAGGCGGGGTAAAGGAGGGCTTGGGAGATTCCTGGGCAGGGGGCTGGGAAGCTTGGGATGTGGGCTGCGGCTCCGACGGCTGTGGGGCGAAGCTTTGGGGTTGGGGTGCGAAGGAGGACGTTGGAGTTGAAGGGATGAAGCTTTGCTCTTGAGACCTATAAGGCACCTTGGCACCATAGCTGGTTTTGGTCACGGGCTTTGCGCTCTTGTTTAAAGCCGGGGGCACGTACTTGTCCACAGGGATGTCGTCGGCTTTCCCCTTAGGATAAGTACGCTCTACAGTGATTTCCTTACGCATGTAATCAATGTCACCGTAGGTTTTAGCATCGTCGTCGTTTAGAAAATAGGACGTGCCGTTGCCGAGACCGAATAATTTTTGCAAAATTCCCATCTTTGTCTCCCTTCCTACAAAATCGCGGGTTTGCTGACTTGTAATAACAAATTATAAGGAATGTTGGGTCAACCGGTCACAATTTCTGATTCTGTTTCAAGACGGAAATATTTTAGGTGGGTAACTTAAAGACTGGATTTAGGTAAACGACCGGGCTTGGTGACGAGAATTAATCCTGTGATTCCTGCGACGATCGCCGTTACCCAAAACACCGCTTCGCCGTTGTATTTCCAAACCGGTCCCAGGAAAAATGGCGAGGAAAATTGTCCCAGTGCTGAAAGTCCGTTACCCAGGGCAAGAAGGGTGGCGCGGGTTTCGGGAGGGCATTGTTCGGCGGCGGTGTCATATAGGTTGGGCATAACTGCGCCGAAACCGAGCCCGAAAACGAGGGCGACGAAAAGGATTAAACGAGGATCGCGGAAGGTGGGAATGGTGGCGAGGGTGATGGACATAATCAGAAAGCCGATCGCGATCGCCCGTCGCACTCCCACTTTCCGTGCCAGCTTGCTAGCTCCCACCGCCGCCAGGATTGCTGCGCCGATCGCCCGCGCCGCCAAGATCATGCCGTTGAGTACAGAATCTGCGCCGATAGTTTCACTGAAATAGAGCGGGGCGTAGACAATGACCATGGCGAAACAGGCGGATGAAAGGGCCAAACCGGCAAAGGTGAGCCACAGGTCGGGTTGCTTGAGCGTTTTGCGTAGTAGGGGCAGTTGCTCCAGGGCTTCGTTGGGACCGTCGCTACTGGCGCGTAGTCCCAGGGTGACCACTAGGGCGACGGGGATGCCGAGGATATAGATGGCAAAAGCCCAGCGCCAGCCGAAGGAGCCGACCCAGCCGCCCACCAAGGGGAAGACGATGCTGGCGGAGGCGAGGGCGCTGGCGGCATAGCCCAGGATTCGCGATCGCACCTCACCGTCGTATTTCGTAGCCAGCCAGCCAATACTTGCCGCCGCAATGCCGCCACTGGCTACTCCCACCAGTAGTCGGCTCAGGATGTAAAACTCGGTGTTTTGCGCCAGCCCGCCCATGGAGCCGAAGACGGCATAGGCAATTAGCGCGGATACGAGGATTAGTTTTTTGCCTAGGCGATCTGCCAGTAAGCCCATGATGGGACCGGCGATCGCGGTGGTAAGAATATGTAAGCTGGCGACGGTGCCCGTCCAGCGATCGTCCATCACCAGGGATTGGGTGATATCGGGAAATACCGGGTCCACGGTGCCGCCGGTCATGGAGGACAATGCCCCCGCCGACAGCAGAATAACGATGGTGGATAGCTCATCCCGCAGGCGGACGGGAGGGGCGCTAGGCGTTTTGGATTGGGGTGAACTGGTCATATCTAACTGCCTTGGACGCTGCGGATGGCTTCCAAAAGCCCGCGCGCCTTATTGAGCGTCTCCTCGTATTCGTTTTCCGGCACCGAGTCGGCCACTAATCCAGCCCCTGCCTGTACCGAAACCGTTTGGGCACCGTCCGCGTTCTGCTCCACAAAGGCGGTACGAATGGTGATGGCGGTGTTGAGCTGTCCTTCGAAGTCGTAGTAGCCATAGGCGCCCGAGTAAGCGCCCCGGCGATCGCCCTCCAGCTCATGAATAATTTCCATGGCGCGGATTTTTGGCGCACCACTTACGGTTCCGGCGGGGAAGGTTGCAGCCAGCAAATCCCACGCAGTTTTATCAGCGTCCAAATCACCAATCACGTTGCTGACGATATGCATGACGTGGGAATAGCGCTCGATAATCATTAGCTCATCGACGGTGACCGAACCCTTTTCGCACACTCGCCCTAGGTCATTACGCCCCAGGTCCACCAGCATCACGTGTTCCGCCACTTCTTTTGGATCCGCCAGCAGGTCTTCGGCGTAGGCGCGATCGCCCTCGGGTGTTTTTCCGCGGGGTCGGGTGCCGGCGATGGGGCGCAGCGTTGCCACTAATTGTCCTTGTTCGCCTCGGTCTGCCTTGACCATTACCTCTGGGCTGGAGCCAATTAGCTGCCAGTCGCCAAAGTTGAAATACGCCATATAGGGCGACGGGTTTAGCAGGCGCAGGGAGCGGTAAAGGTTAAAGGGCTGCCCATCAAAGGGCGTGGATAGTCTCTGGGAAATCACCACCTGGAAAATATCTCCGGCGCGGATGTAATCCTGGGCTTTCAGCACGTTGGCGCAGAATTTTTCCTTGGTGGTATTGCTGTTGAATGCCAGGGGCGATCGCTCCGTCGTCGGTGCATTCCACTTCAGCGCCGTACCTTTGGCGTCCAGGGAGGCTTGCAGTTGCGCCACAAGTCCATGGACCACGTTGCAAGCGTCATCGTAAGCACCCTGTAGGTCATCCTGGCGATCGCGAATATCCGCAAAGGCAATGACCCAGATTTTTCGCTTCACTTGGTCGAATACCAGCAGCCGATCCACCTGCATCCACAGTCCGTCGGGCATTCCCGTTTCCCCGGCAGCGTGCACCGGCACCCGTGGCTCAATCCACTGGATTAGTTCATAGCCCCAAAAGCCAAATAGCCCACCCAATCCCGGCGGCAGCTCCGGCAGTTTTACCGGGTCGTAGGCTTTTAGGCGATCGCGCAAAATTTCTAGCGGGTTGCCGGTAAAAGTTTCCTCGGTGCCGTCCCGATGGGTTTGTACTGAGCGATCGCCGCGAGCTTCCAGGGTCCACAGGGGATCGCAGCCGAGAAAGCTGTAGCGTCCCACCGTTTCGCCGCCTTCCACTGACTCCAGCAAAAAACTGTAGGGGCGATCGGCGCAAACCTTATACCAAGCCGACACTGGAGTATCTAGATCCGCCACCCACTCCTGATAAACCGGGATGAAGTTGCCTTTACTAGCCAGCGCTGAAAATTGGTCGAAGTCGGGAAAAATCATGGAATACGATCAGAAAACCCTCAAAAGCCTCTCAAAACCGTACACTACTGCACGCCAATCAGAACGTGATATGGCTCCGAGGGCAAAACCGCTTATGGCAGCGAAGGGAGTTAGGCGATCGCGATACCACTGAGCGCCCTCATCCCCCAGCCCCTTCTCCCTGGGGAGAAGGGGAGCAAGAGTAGAGCAATGCCCGAAATAGCACCATTTCCGAAGTCCCTCTCCTCAGGGAGAGGGATTTAGGGTGAGGGCTTCAGGCATTCTGCATAAGCCCTGAAAGTTAGGCGATCGCAAATTCAGACAGGGGGCGTTTGGAGGGGGGCAAAAAGCCGAGGACGATCGCGGTGTGGGGAATGCCAGCTTGCAACAGGTCAGGGGTGATGCCCCGTTTAGTTTCGTCGGTTTCAATCCAGATTTTGTCGTTTTTTAAGCGTACGAAAAGGATGGTGCGATCGCTACGAAAATCGCCATTCCAACTAATACCGTTCAACAGAAAATAGCCCCGTTCTTTATCGATAATCGGGCAATATTCGGTGTCGTCGTTGGCGCTGCTTATCCAGTCGTAGTAGTCGAGGATGATCGCTTCGAGAGTGTTTATGTAGTGATCTCGGGGTTCCATAGGGCGATCGCTACTCCAGGTCCAACCAGAGTTTGACGGCGGTTTCGACTTTTTGTAGCTGAGATTCATCGAGGGTGCCGAGCTGGCGGATTAGTTTGACGTTGGGGATGGTGGTGATGCCTTGGGCGTTGAAGGCTCCGGGTTTGAGAAATGGGGTTTGAACGGTGACTTCAAAGCGGGAGTCGCGGGTTTGGGTGGTGTGGGGAATGATGGTGGTTAGGGCTCTGTCGTTCTCATCGATGGGAATATTCAACACCAAGCATGGGCGCACTTTTGCCACATAGCCCAGGTCCACTAACCAAACTTCACCGCGCAAAGGCTCAATTGCCATGGTCCGCTGCTCCTGATTCTTCGGCGTCGAAGATTAGGAAAAGTTCGTCGGCGGTTTGGGTTAGTTCGTCGTCGGTGAGAGGGGGAAAGTCTAGGTGCAGGGTGCGGTGTAATAGGGTTTTGATTAGGGTCCATTGTTCGTCTGCGGTGAGACTGTCAAAGGATTCCAGTAGGGTTTGAACGGCGGTGGTCATGGGGAAATCTGGCTTATTGGGCTGGGGGTTCTATGGTCAGCGTAGCCTTTTGGGCATTAGGACGGGTCGGGGTTTTGGTTTTGCAGTTGCTGGAGGATGGCTTGGGTGAGGGGATGGTCGGAGAGTTGGGCGGTTTGATTTTTTTCGATAACCGTTTTGATTAAGCGTTGGAGATTGCTGGTGAATTTTTTCGTGTAAGGATGCTCTTCGCCTAAAACATTTTGAGCAATCTCAACGCAGCGACAATACATTGGCTCTGCTTCCCCGTACTTCTCCAATTTTTCGAGCAAACTTGCCAAGTTATTCAGTCCGATAGCGGTGTACGGATGGGTGGCTCCCAAATGCTCTTCATGGATTTCCAGCGCTCTTTGTCGAAGAGGCTCTGCATCGCTGAGTTTGCCTTGTGATTCATAAACACCAGCTAAGTTGCCATAGACCGCCCCAGTGTCTGGATGGGTGGGTCCCAATTGCTCTTCATGGATTTCCAGCGATCGCCAATACAACGGTTCCGCTTCCGAGTAACGTCCTTGAGACCGGTACAAGTTCGCTAAATTGTTCAGGCTGGTGGCGGTGAAAGGATGATTCTCTCCCAACTGCTCCTCGTAAATTTCTAATGATCGTTCGCGCAGTGGAAGTGCTTCTTCATAACGACCTTTAGCTTCGTACAACCCCGCTAGATCATTCAGGCTGGTGGCGGTGTACGGATGGGTGGCTCCCAATTGCTCTTCATGGATTTCCAGCGATCGCCGATACAACGGTTCCGCTTCCGAGTAACGTCCTTGAGACCGGTACAATTCCGCTAAATTGTTCAGGCTTTCGGCGGTGTCCGGATGGGTGGCTCCCAATTGCTCTTCTTTGATTTCCAGCGATCGCCGATACAACGGTTCCGCTTCCGAGTAACGTCCTTGGGACTTATACAAGAGCGCTAAATTGTTCAGGCTTTGGGCGGTGTCCGGATGGGTGGCTCCCAATTGCTCTTCACGGATTTCCAGCGATCGCTCTCCCCAT
>CALGDE010000063.1 GCA_937883785.1 uncultured cyanobacterium | reverse complement strand
TGAGAAGCTGCATGATGCTCTCGACCATGTACTGACCAATTCGTCCTATATCTCTAGAGAGTGACTATACCAGTGAGAAATTAAAGATTCCTGAGGGAATGGATGTCCTATTTCTTCCCCCCCGTTCTCCAGAACTGCAACCTGCAGAACGGTTATAGCCTTGGACCAATGAAGCCATCGTGAATCGCCACTTTGAGACCTTGGATGAACTGGAGGAGGTGACGGTGCATCGATGTAGGGCGTTATTAGAGCAGCCTGATTTCGTGAAGGGGTTAACTGGTTTTCACTGGTGGTTAGACAGTGTCAGCTAATCATCACTCAATAGCCGGACTTGATATTACGGGTGAAATGTACAGTGTTAAATCGCATAATTCAGATTGCCCAGCCCGTGACGGTGTGGGATGCAGCTTAAAACTTAGCGCCAGCTTTAACGAGTCGCTTAACCATACAGAGTGCATCCACTATCAATGCAACAACGCCCTCCCGAACTAAAGTTTCTTCAGTCCTCATGTAGTGCTAGAGCTCTTCTAAGGCTTCCACCACATTTATCGAGTAACTTCTGAGATTCGTTTACGGACAGATTAGTCCAGTACATGACTAGAGAGAGTTTCACCTTATTCCGAGCTTGTTGAAGAAGCTCTTCTGCGCTATTTCGGCTAATGTTTAGCAGAGTACTGATTATCCGGACAGCCCGATCATACAACTTTATATTAGTCACCGAAACATCTATCATCTGGTTGCCATAGACTTTCCCGAGACACACCATACTCCCCGTCGAAATAATATTTAAGGCCATCTTCGTCGCTGTACCAGATTTCAAGCGGGTTGATCCTGTTAATAATTCTGGTCCGACAACCAGCCGAATATCTGCATCAATGGAACCAGGAGCAGGTACTTGAGACTCTGGAACGCAGGCGATAAACACTGTTTTTGCCCCTAGTTCCTGAGCACGTAAGATGGCACCGTGGACATAGGGGGTTGTTCCACCAGCGGTAATGCCGATCACAATGTCAGCATCTGAAATATTTTTTTGATCAACGACAGTTGCTCCATCTGAGGCGCTATCTTCTAAAGACTCAGAACTCCGTACCAGGGCATCTTTTCCACCAGCGATGATTCCTTGAACCATTTCAGGATCGGTGCAAAAAGTTGGTGGACATTCAGACGCATCAAGCACTCCCAAACGACCACTTGTGCCAGCGCCCACATAAAACAGGCGGCCGCCTGACTTCAAAGATTGAGTTGTTAATTCTATTGTTTTGCTTAGAGACTCACGAGCGTTGGCGATCGCCTTAACCGTATTCAAGTCTTCTTCATTGAATAAATCGACCAATTCTAATGGCGATAGCTGATCCAAATTAGCGCTGGCTGGATTTGTGCTCTCTGTAATTAAGTGGCCACGATCATAAATAGACGCGGGCGTCACCTGTTCTTCAGCCATATCTAAACCGTTGCGCTTTACTTCTGTCTTTCTCCTTGCATCTTACTTCGCCGTCTATGGCTCCTCTTGCGCAACAAAGCTTTCTCAACGGGGAAACCAGCAGTGGGAATTTCCTGGTACTGCCGTTCACGCTCTAAGTGCTTAAGTTCTGTAAAGTCAACCCAATGAATACAATCTACGGGGCAAGTATCAATAGCTTCTTGAACAATATCCTCTGAATCACCATCCTGACAGATAACTCGAGCACGACCATGGTCCGGCTCCATGTAAAAAGTGTTTCTAGCAACCTGGGAACAGAAGGTGCATCCGACACACTCCACCTCGTCCACATAAACCCCTTTCTGGCGTACAGATCCGCCAAGTTCCGGCTCAAATCCTGTTCGATCACCGTCACCGTGACGAAAGTCGCCTCCCAGTTCAGGCTCAAAACCAGATGGCTGCGCTTGATCATCAAACATTGCCTCTACCCCATGTGCATTGTCGCTACTTAAGGCTTACTCATCAATGCTCTGCTCTACACTCAATCCCTAAGTAAAATAACCGGGTTTAGCAAGAAGTTCTGCGCGTCTAGTTTTCACACAGAACTTCTTCCAATATGATTCAGTTAGCAATGGACTAACCTTGTTTTCAAAGATGGTCGCGCTGGTCGAAAATCCTAGCCGTTCCAGCGTTGAAGCACTAGGCGAATGGAGCCGTCAGCATTCTGCTGCTCCTCAGCCACTTGAAATCCTTTTTCACTGCTCGTGCTCATTACAGTGCGATAAGCGTAGCGCTGTGTCACTTTCTTGATGAAGCGATCAACGGTTCCAGTTTGCTGCCAGTACTGCAAGTCAGTTACAAGGGCATACTCGGAGCCATTCCAAGCAAACCCAATGTCATACCCGTTGTCTTGGGCGATCGCCAAGTCAGCGTTATGGGTTTGTCCCTGGTAGCCACGAACATCGCAGGGACCAGACTTCCATTCAATTCCTAAATCGGTCAAAGCGGTTTTCAAAGATTCCAGATTCCGAATTTGAGTTTTGACTTGGCTGAAATGGGACATGGGTTTGTTTCGCTTGTGTTGACTTTCTTGGTTATAGAGATATTTTACGAATGATGTTGTTATAAATCCCTGATCGCCAGCATAGATCAATTTTGGAGGCAGGGGTTATGACTTACATCATCAGGAAATTTTACTTTTTACAGGGCAATATCTTCAATCATTTACCTTTCCCTTTCACTGTCAGGTTTGTCGTGGGACGAACTACTTTTTAGCTAAGACCATCCACTGAATTGAGATTGAGAAACACTTGCATCCTCATCCAGAGCATTGTTTGCAAACTGTTCAGCAGTAGCTTCTCGACTGAGCACCCGCCCCAACTGCTCTTCGATTTCGTCAGTTATGCCCATGCAATCCGTACCTTTAATGCCGGTTACTTGCTCAGACACCCGGCCGTCGGGATAAATAATAAATTCAAGTGTTTCCATATATTGCTACGCCCAAGGTCAAGACACACTAATGATAGTCAGTGTCATTAAATAGCGCAATAAGGCTTAACAATCAATCATGTCAAGGCTCATTGCAACACCGTTCAGACTAGTTTGGCGCAACTTGATTGTGACTGCAACCTAAAGAATCACGGTGGTATTTAGACGGTTGGCTTCCGATGGCGGCATATTTCAAATATCTTGCGTTGTTCTGCCGTTGTGTGGAGCGATCGCCATTTTTGTAATTTGTCTTGGGATCGCAATCAATTAGATCTTTGAGCCAAGAGCTTGAGGTGAACAGCCACAAGGGTTGCCCCACTTAGCACTATAGAAGTCGGGCAATCCCCATTGAGTAAAAATTCTGGCACCTAATTGATGGCATTCTCTAGATTCCGTTTTTGAACAATTGTTTTCTGAGGCTAAATTTTATGCGTGTAGCTACGGTGCCTACCACGGCGTCTTCGGTGGTATCTTCCCAGCCCAATGAATGGATTCGGGTGGGGGTTCTGGGGTTTGGTGGCTTGGGGCAGGCGGCGGCAAGGGTTTTAGCGCCGAAGCAAGAAATGGGTTTGGTGGCAGCGGCAGACCGGGATGGTTTTGTTTATAACGCCAATGGCTTAGACCCTGACCAGTGCATCAATGCGTATCGTACTGGGGGATCGGTGGGAGACGTGACAGCCGGGGGTCAGCGGGCAGAAAACAGTATTGGTCAGTTAATTCAAGCGGCGACGGCGGCGGAAGGATATTTTTTGGCGCTGCCAAATTTGCCCAATACGTTTATGGCGTCAGTGGTGGAGCAGTTCATTGAGGCGGGCTGGCAGGGGGTGTTGGTAGATGCTCTGAAGCGCACCAGCGCCATGGAGCAGATGCTGGCGCTACAAGGGAGGTTAGAAGAGGCTGGAATTACTTATATGACCGGCTGTGGTGCGACTCCTGGATTATTGACGGCGGCGGCGGCGGTGGCGGCTCAAAGTTACGCCGAGATCCACAGCGTAAAGATTACGTTCGGGGTGGGGATCGCTAACTGGGAAGCTTATCGGGCAACGATTCGAGAGGATATTGCTCATATGCCTGACTATGGCGTGGAGACTGCCCGAGCCATGACGGACGAGGAGGTGGCTGCGCTACTGGATAGGACTAACGGCATTTTGGCGCTGGAGAATATGGAGCACGCTGATGATTTGATGCTGGAGCTAGCAGGGATTTGCGATCGCCACCAGGTAACCGTGGGCGGCGTGGTGGATACGCGCAATCCGAAGAAGCCTTTGAGCACCAACGTGAAAGTGACCGGACGCACCTTTGAAGGGAAGATTTCCACCCACACGTTTACGTTAGGGGACGAAACTAGCATGGCGGCGAATGTGTGTGGTCCGGCGTTTGGCTACTTAAAAGCGGGGCGATCGCTCCACCGACGCGGCATCTACGGAGTGTTCACGGCAGCTGAAGTGATGCCTCAGTTTGTGCGGTAGGCAAACGTCAACAAGAACATTCCAAACTGCCATGCTTTTGGACAAACAACGCTTTACATAAAGCAACAAAAAGCCGCTTCACAAACAGGACTGGAGCGGCTTTTTTGCGGTGAGATTTAAAAGCGTTTAGTAGTCATAGTCAATGTAGTCGGCGGAGCCAGAGGGACGGCGGGGAGTTACCAATTCAGGATGCTCACGACCCGGTAGATAGCTAGGCACCACGCGAATGGAGTGGAACGGCTGCGATCGGGTGGAGCGATCGCGGCTATTGCGAGCCATCATGGCAAAGACGCCAGCCATCACAATGCTGCTCACAGTCAATACCATGCCGCCTAATGCCCAGAGAATCCCTTGGGTCCAGAAGGGCTGGTCGTTACGGTCCGCCAACTCCGACAATCGATCATCCAACGCCATAGAAGCCAAAGTTTCATCCTGGCCCGACAGCTTATCCTGCAGCTGATCCAGGTCTGCACGCTGCTTCTTGAGGTCTTCGCGCAGGGTGGCGATCGCCGTAGTGTTTTGCTCCGCCTGCTTTTTTAGCTGCTCTTCCAATTTGCTCATTGCCGCTGGGGACATGGGCACAGAATTTAGGGAAGACGCAGGGGGCGGCGGGGGCGGCAGTTCACCGTCCAGGGGAACATCATCAACGGTAGTGCCAAGACTGTCGCCAGTATCCACGGCCGAGGTGAGTGCTTGGGTGTCAATATTCACCCAGCCCTTAGCGACGGCAAAGGCCATTGCCCCCGTCAGGGCGCACCCAGTTAAAAACGCAATGCGACTATCTGCCATGGAAATTGATTCGGCGTAAACCTTTACCTGTGCCAGGACGAACGGTTGAAATTGGTCGAATGTTCAGTGAAGCCTATGGGTCTCCAAAGATACTGAACAGGCTCAGCGCCTTTAGGGATCTGTCCTAGCGTAATCCCCCACTTCTGTATTGTCAGCTTATTGCCAACTATTTGTCTCAAAACTTACTTCCATAATCAATATTTAAGGTAAGGATTGATCGCGGGTTCGTTGGCTGGATGGCTGAACAGATTTTCACCAGAGTGTTAATCGGACTGGAGAAGTTCAGCGATCGCCTTACTCTCCTCAGGCAAATCAACAGGTAGAGCCTGGCGGGCATCCGTGATTAACCAATCCAGCGCCGCCGCCTGTACGTCAATCACAGCACCGGTTTTATCTACGCAGTAGCGTCCAAACACCAGCTTATCCACAAGACGCACATCGGGACCCAGGCGAGAGTATTCAAAAATCACGCTATTTTCCACCGTTGCGCCGCTGCAAATGTGGCAGTTGGGGCTGATGGCAACGGGACCAACAATTTTGGCGCCATCGTCAATACGGGTCATGCCGCCGATATACACAGGTCCCTGGATATCCACCTTGTCCCAGTTCACCGCCACGTTTAAGCCAGTGTAAATACCCGGGCGCACCTCTTTTCCAGGAATTTGCACGTTTTTCACCTTGCCAGAGAGCACGTCGCTAATGGCTCGCCAGTAGTCGGGCACCTTACCAATGTCTACCCATTCAAAGTCCATAGATGTGCCATAAAAAGGCGCACCCATTTCCACTAGCTTGGGGAATAAATCGCCGCCAATATCAAATTCTTCCCCAGGGGGAATATAGTCAAAAATTTCTGGCTCGAAAATATAAATACCCGTATTGATATCGGTACTGAGGGCTTCTTCCACGGAAGGCTTTTCTTGAAAAGCTTTAATTCTGCCTTCGTCGTCGGTAACTACCACACCGTAGCTGGGCACATCTTCCTTGGGGACGGACTTCATAACAATTGTGGCGAGGGAGCCCTTTTCCCGATGGAATTTGACCGCAGCGGTCAGGTCCAGATCAATTAACGCATCGCCGCAAAGCACCACAAAGGTGTCGTCGAAAAAGGGGCTGAAATCCTGAATTCGGCGCATACCGCCAGCAGAACCCAGGGCTTTTCCAATCAGTTCACCATCTTCCACATGTCCCTCAAAGGAGTAGCCGATTTCCACGCCAAAGCGTTGACCGTCGCGGAAGTAATCTTCAATTTCTTTGGCTAGGTGGCTAACATTCACCATGATTTGGTCAAAGCCGTGTTGACGCAGCAGCTCTAGCAAAAATTCCATCACGGGCTTTTGCAAGATGGGAATCAGGGGCTTTGGAATGGTGAAGGTGATGGGTCGCACCCGGGTGCCGCGTCCGGCAGCAAGAATCATGGCTTTCATGTGACGTTTTTTTCTCCTGAGGATGCCTCATTCCATTAAAAAGTCCTAGACACAGAGTATCAAGCCGGATTTTACGGGAATGGAGTAAGTTTCCATTATTGTGGTGACGACTTTCACTGAGGTATTTTTGGAGACTTTACATTTCTGGGGCTTTTATGGCTGGGAACTTACGATGGGGGCGACGTTTGGGGGTTAGGCAATGGCAGTGGCGATCGCCTGGGGGGATTTAGCGGGGCTGTACGGAAAGCTGGTGGGTGGTATTGGGTTTGGGGTGGTGTTGGGGCGGATGGTGCCCGCAACGGTGCCTAAAGGGCTTGGATGGTTTTTGTTTTGGATTGGGGTGCCCGTTAGCTGCGTTGCGTTTATTCGTCGGGCAGATTTAAGTGTGGGAGCTCCCGTTGCAGTGGGGGCGGCGTGGATTGCTATTGCTATCGCGGGCAGTGCTACGGCAATTTGGTTGTTGGGAACGCCCCACGGGCGACGGTTAAATCGGGCCGAGCAAGGCAGTTTAATTATTGCGGCGCTGTTTGGAAATACGGGCTATTTGGGCTTTCCAGTAATTTTGGCGCTGGTGGGCGATCACGCCTTTGGGTGGGCGCTATTTTTTGATTTATTTGGCACGGTGCTGGGTGCCTACTGTTTAGGTCCGATGGTGGCAGCATGGCTCAGTGGGCGATCCCAAAATCTATGGCAATCCATTTTGGCGGGGCTGGGAAATCCCACATTTTTAGGGGCGATCGCGGGGGTTTTGCTGCAAAAGTCCCCGTGGCCGGTGGCGGTGGATCGAGGGCTCCAGGGTTTTGCGTGGGCGGTGGTGGCTACGGCACTGGTGCTGATTGGCATGCGGTTAAGTCGGTGGCGTCCTCGGCGATCACTGGCGAAGGTGTGGCCCAGCCTGCTGATTAAGTTGGCGATCGTGCCGTTGGGGCTGGGGATCATCCTGCGAGGGGGCGGAGTTGCTTCGCCGCTCCTGCTAACAGCAGTGTTACAGGGATCAATGCCGCCCGCCTTTGCCACACTGGTATTGGCGGAGGCTTACGATTTAGATCGAGAGTTAGCGGTTACGGCGATCGCGGTCGGTATTTGCGTGATTCTATTGCTGCTGCCCCTTTGGCTGTGGGCGTTTGGTTAGCTAGGCAATAAAGGGCAGCGTCGAGAAAGCGTCTTAAATGACATTTTGTTAAGTTGATAGTGAAGCGAACTGGGTCAAGGCGAGGCATATTCACGAGCCCGATCAAAACGCATTGAACGGCGGGCGTTAAAAAATTACCAGCCTTGTCTTAACCGAATCGTTATTTGGACCCTGTACTCTACTGGTGTGTTCCATGAATTCTCCCGTCAACAGTGAAGATCTTGCCCGTTATTTGGAAGACACCGACAGCATTCATAAGCCTTGGATGTTGATTCAGCTGCGGCTTAAAAAGCTCCAGGAGCGGCGACACACGATGGAGGCTCGTGAGTATGCCGACGCGATCGCCGATATTCACGAAGACCTGATGAAGCTGGGAAAATGGTGGGAGGGTCGCGAATCTGAGGTCTTTAATCCATGACATCACCGAAAGCTCCATCATCAAATTCACGCCGGGGCAGGTCGTCTTCGTCGAAGTCTTCGTCAAAGTCATCCCCTAAGTCGTCCGTGTCTTCAAGACGGTCGGCGGCACGGTCCCAAGAGGTGAAGGGGGCGATCGCCCCGGTGGAGCCGGTAGATTTATCTAACCCTCAGTATTATTTCAACCGGGAATTAAGCTGGATTGAATTTGATCGGCGGGTGTTGAACGAAGGCATGGATCGACGCAATCCTCTGTTGGAGCGGCTAAAGTTTTTGGCAATTTTTAGCTCCAACTTGGACGAGTTTTTTATGGTGCGGGTGGCGGTGCTGCTGAATAAAGTCAGCGCCAAGGTCACCAAAGCGGCCCCTGATGGGCGATCGCCCCAGCAGCAGCTTGATGAAATTAGCGATTGCCTGCGTCCCCTGGTGCAGCAACAGCACGAGCACTTTGCCCAGGAGCTGCGCCCGGCTATGGCGGCGGAGGGTATTTATCTGCTGGATTATGTGGATTTAAACCAGGAGCAGCGGGTTTATATTCACGATTATTTTGAGCGGGAAATTTTTCCGGTGCTAACCCCGTTGGCGGTGGACCCAGCCCACCCATTTCCGCGCATTTCCAACCTGAGCTCCAACCTGGTGGTGCTAATTCAAGATCCTGACAGCGGCGAGGAGCATTTTGCTCGGGTCAAAATTCCCCAGGTGTTAAACCGGTTTTTGTCCTTGCCCCTGGAAGGATTTGATCGTCATGCGTTAGCGGGTCCCTGGGCTGAGGTGCCTGATGATGGGTCAGAGCCAATGTGGGTGGGGGTGCCCATTGAACAGGCGATCGCCCACAACCTAGAGCTGCTATTTCCAGGAATGGACATCTTGGAATATCACCCGTTCCGCGTCACCCGCAATTCGGATATTGCGGTGGAAGACGATGAAACGGACGACCTGATGGTGGCGATCGAGCAGGAGCTGAGGAAGCGGCGGCTGGGGGGAAATGTGGTGCGTCTAGAGGTGCTGTCCACCATGCCCAGGGAAGTGCGCGATCGCCTGGTGAGCGAGCTAGAGGTGCTACCTGGTCACGTTTTTGAGGTGGAAGGGCTGCTGGGGTTGAATGATTTATTTAGCTTTTTGGGGTTGCCATTGCCCCACTTAAAAGACAAGCCCTGGGCGTCGGTAATTCCTAAGCGCATTCAGCGGCTGGGCAGTTCACCCAGTATGGCCTCTGATGATTTGCTATCGGAGGAAAACGCCATGGATGGAGATGAAAACAGCACAATTTTTGCTGAGCTACGGCGGGGCGATCTGTTAGTGCACCATCCGTACCACTCCTTTGCGGCAACGGTGCAGCGGTTTATCACTGAAGCCGCTAACGACCCCCAGGTGCTAGCCATCAAAATGACCCTGTATCGCACCTCTGGCGACTCGCCCATTATTAATGCCCTGATCCAGGCGGCAGAAAATGGGAAGCAGGTAGCGGTGCTGGTGGAGCTGAAGGCGCGATTTGATGAGGCAAATAATATTAACTGGGCGCGGACCCTGGAGCGGGCGGGAGTTCACGTGGTGTATGGGCTGGTGGGGCTTAAAACCCATACCAAGGTAGTGCTGGTGGTGCGGCGTGATGCCGATGGACTACGGCGATACGTCCATATCGGCACGGGCAATTACAATCCCAAAACTGCCAAGCTTTACACGGATCTAGGGTTGCTCACCTGTCGTCAGGATTTGGGGGCGGATTTAACGGATTTGTTCAATTACTTAACGGGCTATTCTCGCCAAAAGTCGTTCCGCAAGCTGTTGATTGCGCCGGTTAATTTGCGATCGCGCATGATTGAGCTAATTGACCGAGAAATTGATCATGTGCGCAACGGTCGTCCTGGTCGTCTGGTGGCCAAGATGAATTCCCTGGTAGATCCGCCGATAATTCAAGCCCTATATCGAGCATCCCAAGCGGGGGTCAGCATTGACCTAATTATTCGTGGCATTTGCTGTTTACGTCCTGGATTACCGGGGATTAGCGACAATATTCGCGTGATCAGCATTGTGGGTCGGCTGCTGGAACATTCGCGGGTGTTTTATTTTGCCAATGATGGGAACGACGAGGTTTACATCGGTAGCGCCGACTGGATGCCTCGTAATTTAAATCGACGGGTGGAGGCGGTTACGCCCATTGAAGAAGCGGCACTAAAGCAGGACTTACAGGAAATTCTTGGCATTATGTTGGCAGACACGCGCAATGCCTGGGAGTTACAGAGCGATGGGCAGTATTTACAGCGGCTGCCATTACCTGGTGCAGAGCCGGAAAGCTCCCAGACACAGTTGATGAAGCTGGCGATCGCCCAGGGCACCTAACTTATTTCGGTTAAGCCCGGAAATTTAAATCCCCAACGTTGCCACTGGTTACCGAGCTTGATTCTGTTTCCGACCCGCCTGCTAATTGGGTTCGGTCAAGGTCTCTGGCGATCGCCCCAGCCCCAAATCATTCACCAGCCCACTCCCAACTCCTAAGGAAGCATCTCTTCCGCTGAAAGGGTTGCTTTTTAATGGGCCCGTTAATTGTGATCGCCCAAAAAGTCCAGTAATAACCCGCTCCTCTTCTAAAGATTAAGCACTTCTCAAAAAAGTTGTTTTTCGCTAGGCTCGAAAGCTAGTGGCTAAAAATTCAGACTGTCTTTTGCCATAGCAATAAGTCACCTTTCCACGAGCCACACCGTAACTCACCCTTCGCATTCTACTTACTCACCATGGCTGACATTTTTGTAACCGCAGCAAACGACAACGGCTTGGGCGACACCGCCAACACCCTGAGCTGGGCAGTGCTCCAGGCAAACACTATGGCTGGGGATGACCGTATCGTGTTGCAAACCGATGTGACCGTTACGGGAGTAATGAAGCGGCTGCTCGATAGCAATATCACCATCACCGGAGACGACACCGCCACTACGGCCGTTGAAAACTACACCATCAGCGGCGGCAACAACTTTCGTCCCCTATTTGTTAGGTCTGGCACCATCTCCCTAGAAAACCTTCAGCTCACCAACGGCAGAGCCCAGGGAGGCAGCAGTTTGAGTGGCGGGGGCGGTGCTGGAATGGGAGGCGCCCTGTTTGTCTATTCCGGCGATGTAACGGTCAAGAACATTGATTTTTCTGGGAATGCGGCGATCGGTGGCAACGGCAACGACGGGACGATCACCGCAGGTGCTCCAGCATTCGCCACACGTACTGGCGGCGGCGGCATGTATGGCAATGGATCCGGTGGTGGCGGCGGTGGACTGTTCGAATCATCAACTGGTAATGGTGGTGCTTATGGTGGCTTGGGTAACTATGGCGGCAATTTCGGGCAAGGCGGTAGAGGAACTAATGGCGGAACTGACACTGCTCGCTTTGGTGGGGGCGGTGGTCGTGGTGGTACGGCTGGACCGGGCGGCTTCGGTGGCGGTGGCGGTGGCGGGACCGGTGCGCCCAGAGCTACTGGCGGTAATGGGGGCTATGGCGGCGGCGGCGGCGGTTCTGCTGGCTCTGCCCCCGTTGGCAGCGGTGGCTTTGGCGGTGGCAATGGTAGTAAGAATGCAGCGAGATCGGGCGGCGGCGGCGCGGGCATGGGCGGCGCAGTGTTTATCCGCACCGGCAGCTTAGCGATTGAAAACAGCACTTTTACCAGCAACACAGCCACTGGCGGCACCGGAATAAATAACGGTCAGGGGCTCGGTGGTGCCATCTTCGCCCTAAAGTCCACCACAAATTCCAATGGCAATAACCGGCAAATGCCCACCGCCAAGCCTACCGTCACGCTTACGGATGTTACTTTCAGTGGCGCCACTAATACAGCGACTGATGATGCCAATACTCCGGCGTCTACCCCCAACACATTCGCGGCTGGCACCGACTTCAATAACGACGACCTCTTCGGCGACACGATTGCTCGCACAGAGTCGATTCTTCCAACAGTTAGTTCAATTGTCCGTGCGGACACTAATCCTACTGACGCTGCCACCGTAGATTTCATCGTCACCTTTTCTGAAGCAGTGACCGGAGTTGATACTGGTGACTTTGTAATTGACACTGCGGCGAGTGTAGCTAATGCATCGGTAACGAGTATCGCTGGCTCTGGCGCGGTTTACACCGTCACAGTTAACACTGGCTCCAATAACGGCACTCTGGGCATTGATTTCGACGCTGATGCCAGTGGCGGCGTGACGGATGCAGCCAACAATATCAGCACCGCAGATTTTACGACTGGCGAAGACTACACCGTTATCAGAGCAGTTTTACCGCCGCCGATTTCCAGCGCCCCTGTGCCCGCCTCAGCCCCCACATCAACGCCACCTTCTACCCCTATCCCAACCCTAACTGCTCCCATCCCGCCTACACCGACCTTGCCAAGCACCTCCATTGATGGCACGGCTGCTGAGGATTCTCTGACGGGATCAAATGCTCCAGACCAAATCCTTGGGGCAAGTGACGACGATACGTTGACCGGTTTCCGGGGAAGTGATTTTCTATTTGGCGGTTCTGGGGGCGATCGTATCAACGGCGGAAAGGGAGAAGACTTTATCAGCGGCGAAGATGACGACGATCTGATTTACGGAGACTTGGGCAACGACAGCATCGACGGCGGCAGCGGTGAGGACACCCTCTTTGGAGACACCGCCGTCCTTAACGAGAGCGGCGGAGATGATGTGCTCCTCGGCGGCACTGGCAATGATCGGCTATTTGGTCAGAAAGGTGACGACACTCTCTCTGGGGGCACCGATGACGATGCTCTCAACGGCGGTATGGGCAATGACGTTCTGTTTGGTGGCGACGGCAACGACATCATCAGCGGTGACATCGGCAACGACATCCTAATTGGCAACGACGGTGCCGACACCTTTGTGGTGGGCAACGGCAGCGATGTGATTCAGGACTTTATCAGCGGCACCGACCTAATCCAAATACCCAGCGGCGTCGGTTTCGGCGACCTCACCATCACTAACAACGGCACCAGCACCCAAATCGTCGCGATCGGCAATGGATTCAACGTCACCCTGGATAACTTCCTGGGTACCCTCACGGCTTCTAATTTTGTGTAAGCGGATCGCGGTGGCGATCCCCTGAAAGCACCTCTCCTAACTGACGCAGAGATGTTTTTAATAGGCGATCGCGTCCCAAGCCTCCAGATCCAGCCATCGTTCATTTCTCTCAAGCTCTTCATGGATTGAGATACATAGCTATAGAAATGTTTACCCCAACAGCCATGACCACTTGTTTCCATAAAAAGTAAACATAACGAGCTGTCGTTGGAAACTTCATCATGTCCCTAGCCTCAATAAGACCCGCGTCTGAGTCTGATTGTTTTCACAGCGTCGACATTGCCAAAACTGTTCGCAGGGTAGATAGCGATTTAGAGCAGGGGCTAACCAGCGATGCTGTGGATCATCGTCATGCATGCAACCGACGGATGGAATGAGCTGCCTGTTAAACCGGGCAAGCCTGCCTGGCTGAAGTTTGCCCTACAGTTTAATCAGCCGCTGCTTTATATTTTGTTGATTGCCGGAGCAGTTAAGGCGTCTCTAGGATCTTGGACCAATGCGTCGGTTATTTGGGGCGTTACCGTTCTCAACGCCATCATCGGCTACGTGCAAGAAGCCAAAGCGGAGGGGGCGATCGCATCCCTGGCAAAAGCGGTAACCACAGAAACAACGGTATTGCGAGGCGGACAAACCCTACAGGTGCCGTCTCGCGATTTGGTTAAGGGGGATATTGTGCTGCTGGGGTCCGGGGATAAGGTTCCGGCGGACTTGAGATTATTCAAAACACGCAATTTACAGGTGGATGAATCCGCCTTAACCGGGGAATCGCTACCCATCGACAAAGCGACTCATCCCCTGCCTTCCGAAACCCCCTTAGCGGAGCGCACCAATATGGCCTACGCGGGCAGCTTTGTCACCTTTGGGCAAGGGCGGGGATTGGTGGTCAGCATCGCCGAGGACACTGAGGTGGGCAAAATTTCTCAGGCGATGGAACAGCGGGTGAGTTTGACGACGCCGCTGACTCGCAAATTTGCAAAATTTAGTCGTATTCTGCTTTACGTCATTTTGACGTTGGCCACCCTTACCTTCGCTGTGGGGCTAGGGCAGGGCGAATCCTGGGATTACATGTTTGAAGCGGCGGTGGCCCTTGCAGTAAGCGCTATTCCAGAGGGCTTACCGGCGGTGGTTACCATCACTTTGGCGATCGGTGTGAACCGTATGGCTCAGCGTCACGCCATTATTCGGAAGCTGCCGGCGGTAGAAGCACTGGGAAGTGCCACAGTGATTTGCTCTGACAAAACCGGCACCCTCACTGAAAATCAAATGACGGTACAGTCCATCTATGCGGGGGGACAGCAGTATCAAATCAGCGGCAGTGGATACAGTCCTCAAGGGGAGATTATGGCGCTGGACGATCACCCACGGGACAGTCTCCACCTCGGAAATCTCGGACAAGAAAACCTTGGCAAAGAAGATCTATCCCATGCGTTACAGGAATGTTTAACTGCGGGGGCGATTTGTAACGACGCCCAGCTGAAACTGGAGGACGGGCAGTGGACAGTGGTGGGGGATCCCACAGAGGGGGCGCTGCTGGCAGCGGCGGCCAAGTCAAGCCTGAGACCGTCCGAGCTTACGGTTACTCAACCTCGTTTAGATTCCATTCCCTTCGAGTCTCAGTACCAATACATGGGGACCTTACACGGTGGGAAAACGCGCACCATTTACGTTAAGGGGTCCGTTGAGGCCGTTTTACGCCGCTGCACTCAAATGATGGATCACCAGGGCAAAATCGTACCGGTTAATCGTGGGGCGATTCAGGAAGCGGTAAAGACCATGACAGCGGAGGCTTTGCGAGTATTGAGCTTTGCCTACAAAGAGGTTTCTTCCCATCTCACCGCCCTTGAGCACGATGATATTGACACTGGACTGGTGTTCCTGGGGTTACAGGGCATGATTGACCCACCCCGATCTGAGGCGATCGCGGCGGTGGCAGCCTGTCGGAATGCCGGTATCCAAATCAAAATGATTACGGGGGACCATATTTCCACCGCGACAGCCATTGCCCAGCGGATGAATTTGCAGCGGGCAGACCAGGTGGTGGCTTACGAGGGTCGGGCATTGCTGGAGATGGATCAAGCCCAACTGACCCAGGCGGTGGAGGCGGGGGATGTCTTTGCTCGAGTGGCTCCCGCCCAGAAGCTACGCCTAGTGGAAGCACTTCAGGCAAAGGGAGAGATTGTGGCCATGACCGGGGATGGGGTGAATGATGCCCCGGCGTTGAAACAGGCAGATATCGGCGTGGCGATGGGTAAAGGCGGCACAGAAGTGGCTCGGGAAGCCTCGGATATGCTGCTGACTGACGATAATTTTGCGTCCATTGAGGCGGCGGTGGAAGAAGGGCGAACGGTTTATCAAAACCTGCGCAAGGCGATCGCCTTTCTGCTACCCGTCAACGGTGGGGAGTCGATGACCATTTTGATTAGCGCGCTACTAGCCAGAGATTTACCGATTTTGTCCCTACAGGTGCTGTGGCTCAATATGATTAATTCCCTAACCATGACCGTGCCGCTAGCCTTTGAACCAAAGTCGCCAGGGGTAATGCAACGTCCCCCGCGCCACCCCAAAGAGCCTTTGATTACGCGCCCATTGCTCAATCGAATCTTGTTGGTGTCTTTGTTTAACTGGGTGCTGATTTTCGGGTTGTTCGAGTGGGCAGAGGTAACAACGGGAGATGTAACCGTATCCCGGACAATGGCAATTCAGGCGTTGGTGGCAGCGCGGATCGTGTATTTACTGAGCATTAGCCAGTTGGGTAAAAGCCTATTAAGTCGCCTGCGCCATCGCTCTGCCCCAATCGCGAATGCGCCCTTTCTGCTATTGGGGATTGGAGGGGCGATCGCCCTGCAAATCATCTTTAGCCAGTGGTCTGTGATGAATACTTTATTTGAGACCGCACCTTTAACCTGGAATCAATGGTTAATTTGCCTATTGCCCATGGTGCCTATGGTGCCATTTGCGACATGGGTCAATTACGTTGATCCCAATTAGGGCGTGTCACCAGTTAGGTGCCAGAAGCTTTACACGGTGGGGAGTCCACGCCCTTTTAAAACAAAGCAGATCAGGGGCTGGAACCCTCGTAATTAACGGTTTTGAGATTTAAATGGTGACAGCCCCCAATCTGCTGTCGCGATTGAAATCCCATAAGCCCCACCATGCAAAGTCCACACTGTAAGGGCTGCCAGGGTTTAGCCTGAACCAAAGGCTACATTAGGGAGCAGAACCCCCAGCAGGAACACCGACTATGACTATTACCATTGGCATCCTCGGCGGCAGTGGACTGTATAACCTGGATGCGCTGGAAAATGTGGAAGAGCGCACCATTGAAACCCCCTTTGGTTCGCCGTCCGATGCCATTGTTACCGGCAAGCTGAATGGGGTGCCGGTGGCGTTTCTCGCTCGCCACGGTCGCAATCATCACCTGCTGCCCAGCGAAGTACCCTATCGCGCCAATATTTATGCTCTGAAATCTTTGGGGGTGCGCTACATCGTCTCGGTGTCAGCGGTGGGATCGCTTCAGGAGCACGCCAAGCCCCTAGATATTGTGGTGCCGGATCAGTTTATGGATCGCACCAAAAATCGCGATTCCACGTTTTTTGGCAACGGCGTTGTGGCTCATATTTCCTTTGCCGACCCGGTGTGCCCCGTGCTGCACGATTTGGCGGTGGAGGCGATCGCCAGCCTAGATTTACCCCTCACGGTCCATCGCAGCGGCACCTACCTGTGTATGGAGGGACCGGCATTTTCCACCAAAGCCGAATCCCATACCCACCGCAGTTGGGGCGCGACCATTATCGGTATGACCAACCTGCCTGAAGCGAAACTGGCGCGGGAAGCGGAAATTGCGTATACAACCCTGGGGATGGTCACCGACTACGACTGCTGGCACCCGGACCACGGCAGCGTCACCGTAGAAATGGTTATCGGCAATCTCATGAAAAACGCCGACAACGCCCGGTCCATTATTCGCGCCATCGTCCAGCGGCTGGGAGCGGAACAGCCTGAATCCACTGCCCACAGTGCCCTAGCCACCTCAATTTTGACGCCGCTGGATAAAATTTCTCCGGCAGCTCGCGATCGCCTAGCCTTGCTTCTTAAGCCATACCTGTAACCTCAGACCTCCGTATTTCCACCAACTTTGCGAAGACTTTATAGTAATTCGCCAACCTCGGCCATAGAATCAGGGCAATAGGGTCAGCAGCACAATGCTTAGTTCATCAGCTCTGGCTCGTCACATAGAGGGTTGTCGTGACTAACCATCCTTCGTCTCAGGTCAACGATTTTTACAGCGCCGGTTTGGACGCCCTAAATCAGGGTGATTTGCAGGCGGCGGTGGAATCGCTTACCCAGGCAACTAAGGGTGATAAAGAATTTTCTCCCGGGTGGCGATCCCTGGGGATTGCCCTGGCGCGGCAGGGGGCTTTGGAAGCAGCGATCGCGGCGTGGGATCAAATGATTGCGCTGGATCCAGAGAACCCAGAGGGTTGGTACAACCGGGGCACCGCTCGCTACGATTTGGGTCTAAAAGAGGAAGCCCTGGCGGATTTTCAGCGATCGCTCCAGCTCAACGGCAATAGCCCGAGCGCCTGGAACAATCAAGGCATTGTGCTGTACAGCTTGGGGCATTGGGATGCGGCGCTCAATAGCTATAATCGGTCGCTAGAGCTATCCCCCGATAATTCGCGAGCATGGCATAACCGGGGCGCCACCTTGCGAAAATTGGGACGGCACCACGAGGCGGCGGAAAGCTATGGACGATCGCTGGAGCTGGAGCCCAGTAGTGCGGCCACCTGGTATCAGCAGGGCATTGCCCAGGATAATTTGCAGGAGTTTAACGGGGCGATCGCCAGCTATGACAAAGCATTAGCGCTGCGGTCGGACTGGCGGGATGTGTGGCACAACCGCGGCATTGCTTTGAAGGGGGCAGGGAAGACCGAGGAGGCGATCGCCAGTTACGAAAAGGCGATTTGCCTGGATCCGTCCGATCCAGACACGTGGTATTACCGGGGGCGGCTGCTGAAAAAGCTGGGACAGTTACGCAAAGCAGTGGCCAGCTATGACCAGGCGTTAAAAATCAACCAGCAGGATCCGGACGTTTGGTTTGATCGCGGCAACGCTTTATTTATGGGAAAGCAGTTGCGCGGCGCGGTCAATAGCTACAACGAAGCTTTGAAATTAGCCCCCCAGCGCGGGGATGTTTTAGCCCACCGCAGCGTTGCCCTAACCCGGCTGTTGGAGCCGCAAAAGGCCTTGCTAGATTTGCGGAAAGTGGAAGAGCTGTTGGAGAAGCAGGGAGCTAAAACCAAGGGTCAGAAATCGTTGGCGGAGCGGCGATCGCTTTTAGACTACTGCCGCGCCAGCTGTCATTTACTGCGGCTGCGGGAAGAGGATTGCAGCGAGTGGGAGCGTAACACCAGCCTTGATCGAGCCACCCAACTGCTACAGCGGGTGATGAACGAAGAGCCGGAGCGCTACGGCACGCTGGCGAAAAAGCACACGTTATTCAAGCCCCTAGAAGATCGTGAACCGCTGGATATTCCGGCGGGACAGCGACTGCGGCTACCGGAACCAGAATTACTGCCCTCAGAAATTTCCCAAGAGCCCATCGAAAATCCCCAAAGCCTCAACGATTAACCGCAGAGTGCCCTGGCACGAACCCGACGAAACTAGCTGCTAAGGGCGTTGAGAAATCGCTGCATCTGGTCCAAAATACTGCGCTTGGGCACGGCGGTTGGCGTTTCCTCGTCGCCCTCTTCCCCAGCGGTGCCCATCAAAATTCCATCGAGAACGTCGCCAGCGGGTCGTTCAGAGCGCTCCCCCAACAGCACATAGTTGGTGCCTTCAATCTGAGGCTCTCCCCACACCTGCCACAGGTTGGGATAGGTGCGCGACACCACAAAACCATCGTCGGGGGACAGATAATACACATCCTGAAGCTGGCTTAAAAAGCGCTCCCGCAGTTGTCGCCCCGCATAGCCAATGCCGATGGTGGCAATGTCTTCCAGGTTGGGATTCAGGAAAATCACCGGGCGACTTCCCGCCTGATTACACAGCTCTTCCACCTGCAACACTTCCACCGCCGAAGGTTCCACAAATAGCAGCAGCTCATCGTCCTCGGTTACCCGCTGCCCCACCGGCGTCCGCCCCGAGCCCACATCCAAAATTTCAAAGGGGACCTCGCCCCAGTTGCGCTTTGCCAGCGCCGCCGCCCCCATATCCGGGAAGAAGACTTTAATGGTGCGTCCGGTGCCCAGCAGCGCCGTAATCATTTGCGCGGCAAAGGTCTCCCCCTTTAACCCCGGCAACAGCAGCGACACCTGAATCCGCGTTAAACCATCGTCCAGGGCTGCGGTGGTCGCCTGTCCCGCCTGGGCGATCGCATCGGACAAACTATTGGGAACGCCAGTCACTGTTGCAGTCATAATTACGAGAAGCGCTGTTTCAAAAAGTTGACGTCAAGAAAACAAAATACTTAGAGGAACCAGACCAGCAAACTCACGGTGCAATCCAGCACAAATGGCGCGGCAAAAACAACGGGTCTCGTATTTCAGTTTAGACTGAATATTCCCGTCCCTCTTCATAAATCTTCTCTTTCCATGAGCACCACTACGCTGAATTTATTGGCGATCGCTGTTTTTCTAATGACCTTTTCGGCGTTATTGGGACCGCTGATTAACATTTCGCCCACGGTGCCGTCCCTCGTGATTGTGGGTGTGGCAGCGCTGACGGGAATAGACCGGCTGGTGTGGGCAGGACAGGGGGGCACCCTACTGGTGGACTGGTTTGCCAATCGGTCACCAGAACATCGCGATCGCGTGCTGCACCACGAAGCCGGGCATTTCTTGGTTGCCCACCGCCTGGGCATTCCGGTCACCGGCTACGCTTTGTCCGCGTGGGAAGCATTCCGCCAGGGACAGAAAGGGGCCGGCGGCGTGCGGTTTGATGACGGGGAGTTAATGGCGGAATTGGACCAAAACCAGCTCAGCGCCCAGCGACTGCGCAATTACAGCACCGTGTGGATGGCGGGAATTGCGGCGGAAACCATCGTGTTTGGTGATGCGAAAGGGGGCGGCGAGGACCAGGAAATGTTGCGATCCGTTCTTGTGCAGCTCAACCGCAGTAATCCTCGCGGTGCGCCAAATTTTCAGACCCAATCAGGAATTTCGCGGCTGCGGGCAAAGAGCATGATTGAAGACCAGCGCACGGCCTATGACCAGCTGGTGGAAGCGATGAAGTCGGGGCAGCCGGTGGAAGACTGTATTGCAATTTTGGAAGAGTGGCGATCGCCCCTAGCCGCTTAACCCAGCGTCCCAAAGCGACCAATGGGATAGAACCTTGACATAATACTTTCGTCAATGAAGCTCAGATTCGCCATTATTCAGATCCGCGATTATTCGTATGGCTAGTTGCAGGTAGACCACTCACTGTCGACCATCCACTGAGTCAGCCCGTCATTAAAGAATTAAGGAACATGACCACCAAAGTTTTGTTTGTGTGTCTCGGCAATATTTGCCGATCGCCCTCAGCGGAAAATATTGCTAACTATTGGATTGAACAGAAAGGACTGACGGGACAAATTGAGTGCGACTCCGCTGGCACCAGTGGCTATCACGTGGGGGCCCGTCCCGATTCACGGATGGCAGCGGCAGCGCGGGAGAATCCTGGCATTGAACTGAAGGGGCGATCGCGACAGCTCACCATTTACGATTTCGATGAGTTCGACCTGATTCTGGCCATGGATCGGGACAACTATCACAATATTTTGGACCTGGACCAACGGCAGCAGCATCGAGAAAAAGTCAAAATGATGTGCGACTTTTGCCGCCAGTATGACGATTCCGACGTGCCCGATCCTTACTACGGTGGCACCGAAGGCTTTCGCCACGTTATTGATTTGCTGATGGATGCCTGCGAAGGGTTGATCGACCAGATTCAAGATTCAGCGGTTTCATAGTCCCCCCCAAAGCTCAATATTCGTTGACCCTGCTCAAAGATATGGAGAAATGATTACCTAGGGTGTCTTTGCCCCGGATTTGTGGCGCCTCACCAGGAAACATTAAGCAGTCAGGGCAAAGGTTCAGAGTCGAAAAATTGAGAGAATCATCCAGGAATTCGCCGAAAACCGTGAGTTTATGCCCATCTAGGGCTAACTCGTTGATAATGGATTAAGAAATTAGTCATTAAATCAACAACGAAGGCTCTCAGTTCCGTTATGTCCCAGCCCACCGCGACGCCCCCATCTCCTTCAGCGATCGCCCCCATCTCCTACTCCAGCAAAAGCTGGAAACGGGCAAAGCGAGCCGTTCGGTGCGCTCCTTTTCAACGTAAGTTCTACAACACCATGCGGGAGCACAGCGTTCCTCTATTGGAAATTGTGGGCACCTCGGGACAAGAAGCGGGCTACGTAGCTTCGATGCAAAATGAATTAACCGCTGAAAATGTTTTGATGTGGTTAATCCAGGTTGGGGTGCTACGACGGGAAGTGGATGGTCAAGGGATTACCGACAGTTTTCGCTTGACCCCATTAGGAACTCGGTTGTTGGAAGATTGGGAAGCTAATGGTGAACGGTGGCGATCGCCCAGCATAGGCAGCCGCATCAAAAACAGTCTGATTCAGTGGCTGCGTCTCCCTTTTTAGAGACGTACTTTTAGAGGTCTTACGCTAAAACTGAACCAGGGGTGCAGTTGGTACGTCTGAGAGCACTGGGGTAAACAGCGCCGTTCAACGAGTTCACAGGGCATTTCGTAAAATCTGCTTAGGGAATCTTACTTTTAATCACTCTGGGACTATCGACAACGTCATCAATCACGTTCAGAATCCACTTTCTTCGGGGCAGTACCCTGGAAAGAGTTGTAAGTATCGAGATTGACACGATTTACGAAAAGTAAAGAGGAAGCAGTTAGCCTAGGTCAAAACCGCTACCAAGGTGCTGCCTCGGCAAGGAGCCACTATGGACGTAATTTTAACCATCGGGACAGGGAGCGGATGCGGTAAATCGTTGGTGTCCACCGCCCTTTGCCGTCTGCTGCGCCGTCAAGGTCACACCGTTGCCCCGTTTCAGGCGGAGGCGGCCACATCAGTGACCTATATGGCTGAGTCCGGCAGCGTTGTGGCATATTCCCAAGCCATCCAGTCTTGGTCCGCGGGCATTGTGCCTAGCCATCGGTTTAACCCGGTTTTGCGAGCCCGACGCAAGGGTGAATCGTCGATTTTTATCAACGGTCGCCGCCAAGATGATTTAAAAATCAACACGTCAGCGGGGATTGCCCAGTTTCAGGGGGCGGCGTGGCAGGCGATCGAGCAGGCGCTGGCAGTGTTGCGTCCTAAGTATGATGTGCTGGTGGCGGATGGCATGGATAGCCCCAACGATGGGCTATTACTGGGATGGGATTTTGCCAACGTGAAATTATCCCGCGCCCTGAATGCGCCCATGTTGTTGGTGGTGGATGCGGGCAATAATGGCTGGCTTGGCAATGCGATTGGCACCTTGGAGTTACTGGAGCCAGAGGATCGGGAGCGGGTCACTGCGATCGCCCTTAATAAATTCCGAGGCGATCGTCAGCAGCTGGAGCTTGGCGTGGAATGGCTGGAAGAGCGCACGGGAATTCCGGTGATTGGTGCGATTCCCTGGCTAAAGGATTTACTACCGTCGGCAGAATCCATTGACCTATTTGCCCGGCGCCAACGGAGTTCTGATACGGAAACCCGGGTGGGGGTGGTTCATTTGCCCAATATGTCCCACTTCAGCGACTTGGATTCGTTGGCGACGGAATCGACGGTGCGGGTGGAGTATATCGAGCTAGACGAAGACCTAGGCTATCCCGATGCGGTGGTGTTGCCGCGATCGCGGGATCCCAAAGCGGACCTGAAGGCGCTGCACAAAAGTGGCATGGGCGACCAGCTTAGCCACTATGCCGCCGCCGGAGGCACAATTTTGGGACTCTGTGACGGCTTCCAGATGTTGGGCAAAAGCGTGGTGTACTTCAACGGACTGGAGGGCAATTCTGAGGAGCTTCCCGGGTTGAATCTGTTAGCGATCAACACCATTGTCACCGGGGAAATGATTGAGCAAGATCGCTCCATCACGTCCATGCACCCCCAGGTAGGGCTGCCGGTAAGCGGCAAGGAAATCCGCTGTGGCTATGTGCACTTGCTGGATTCAGAGTCTTTGTCCTATTTATTCGACGATGAAAAGTTAGGGGTAGTGGGTCCCAACCGGCTAATTTGGGGAACCTATGTGCCCCAGTTATTTGATAGCGGTCCCTGGCGGCGAGCTTGGCTTAATCAGCTTCGGCAGCAGCGGGGTCTTAGCTCCCTGCCCACGGGGGTGCCAGACTATATGGATCATCGGGAAATCATGTTGGATTCGGTGACGGATCGGGTGTCCGATTATCTCGATTTTTCTCGATTGCCAATTATGTCGCCCACGGTTGCCCAGGTCAGTGGATAAGGGTCCAGTGGTCCTTGGGTTTAAGGACTTACGGCAAGCGTTTCTACATTTCTTTTGTTGCATTTCTCTACACTGGAAAATGCCGCACTAGAGAAAGCGTTCAAGAAAGCCCATGGGGATTACCGTTAAATTTTTGCCCGATGATCGAGAGGCGATCGCCGAGCCTGGGGAGCCGCTGCTTACGGTGGCGGACCGGGCGGGAGTGTCTATTCCCACCGGCTGCATGATGGGCTCCTGCCATGCCTGTGAGGTGGATATTACGGACCAAAATGGCGATGAGCGCACCGTTTGCGCCTGCATTACGGCAGTGCCCACCGGACCAGATCCCCTAGAGGTGAATTTGGCGGTGGACCCAAGCTGGTAGGCTTTTGGCGTAATGCCTGTTGTCCCGTTTTAATTTTGTTCCAAACCTATGGAAGCGATTGCCACAGATATTTTGGTTGTTGGGGCAGGAACAGGGGGCACAGCGGCGGCAATCCAAGCGGCACGGCGGGGAGCCAATGTGGTGCTAGCGATGGAGGGTCCCTGGCTGGGGGGAATGCTCACGGCGGCGGGGGTTTGTGCGCCCGATGGCAACGAGCTGTTGTCCTTTCAGACGGGCATTTGGGGCGAATTCTTGCGGGGGTTGCGGGTTCGGCAGAAGGGCGGACTCGACAACGCCTGGGTTAGCTTTTTTACCTACGAGCCAGCGATAGGTGCACAGATTTTTGCTGACTGGGCAGCGGCGTTGCCTAATTTGACGCTGCTGCAAACGGGGGCACCTCGGTCGGTAGAAAGGTCGGGAAATTCCATCACGGGAGCAACTTTTGACGAGTATCAAGTCACCGCCAAAATCATTATCGACGGCACCGAGCTAGGGGATCTGCTGGCGTTGGGTGGTGTGCCCTATCGCTGGGGTTGGGATTGGGATGAGGCGGGAACCCAGCCGAAGTGGGATGAGCCTAGTGCGCCCGACGGCCCCAGCGATCGCACCGCTAAATATTCCGTCCAGTCCCCCACTTGGGTAGTGTATTTGCAAGATTTTGGGGAGGGGGCAATCGCGCCACAGGTCCCAGCCCCTCCCAATTACGACCCGACAAGTTTCGACGGAGCCTGGGAAAATTATGGCTTTGAAACGTTCTTGAACTATGGGCGGATTCCGGGAAACCGCTTTATGCTCAACTGGCCTAAGCGAGGGAATGATTATGGCTGGGGATGCGATCGCCTGGTGAATTCCTGGGGCGATCGCGAAGCATTTTGGCAGGACGCCATCCATTACAGCCAAGGCTTCGTTCACTACATTCAAAACAACGCCCCCGAAGGAAAACGCTATGGTCTAGCGCAGGGCTTATTCCCCTCGGCAAAATTTGGCGGGGATGGGTTTGCGCTGATGCCCTATTACCGGGAAAGTCGGCGGCTGATTGGACTGGAGACGGTTACCGAGCAGGATATTTTGCCGGTTAAAGAGGGACAGGCTGCGGCATTGCCTCGAGATAACACTGGGCGCTGTGGGGCGATCGCCGTTGGAAACTACGCCAACGACCACCATTATCCGAACTGGGACTATCAGCTAGCGCCAAAATCCCTCCAATGGGGCGGGCGATGGACCGGAACCCCCTTTGCCATGCCCTATGGATGCTTGGTGCCTGCAACGGTAGACGGGCTGCTGGTATGCGATAAAAATGCATCGGTATCCCATATGGCGAATGGAGCAACGCGGTTACAGCCGGTGGTCACTGCACTGGGGCAGGCTGCTGGGATGGCGGCGGCGCTATGCGTGGAGCAAAATTGCCAGCCTCGCGAGCTCGCCGTTGAGTATGTACAAGAGGCATTGTTAGGTGACCCCATTGCGCCGGCAGCCGTTATTCCTAGCTTTGACGGACTGACGGAAAACCACGGTGGCGATCAGAAAAATTGGCTAAAGCAGCAGCGCAAGTTTTGCGTCAGTCCGGATACGTATCCCAGCAACGGATGTTGTGGAGAAGCGACACCTCCGAAGCCTTCTGAAACTGCAACGATCGCTCGAGGTTCAGTGGAGCGAGAAGATGCAAACCAAGTTTACTTATGGACAGATCCCACCCACGGCTGGGCAAATCAACGGTGGCAATTGGTCACGCTGCATCCCTCCGTTGCGCATCAGTTAGCCCAGCTTCAGCATGGACAATTTATCGGTGTAAAAGCGCATCCCAATAGCTCGGGTAACTGGCTGCTCGTTGAGGCGGTTAATGACTAACGTTGAGTCTCATTATTCTTGCCCCTGAATCAACTCCACGCTATTGCCGTCAGGATCCTTAACTACGTTGCTATCTTTTCCGTTTAATAGCGCTTCAAAGGTAGGATTTGTTGCCCGTTCCAGCCCCAGTCGGATTCGCGTCACCGGGCGCTTTCCAGCCGGATAAAGTTCGAGCGTTATGCCACCAAAGGTGCAGGAATAATGCTTGGGTCCCTGGCCATGCTGTTCTTCAACCAAATCAAACCCCAAGCTGCTATAAAATTTAGCCGATTTCGCTAAGTCACTGACATAGAGCACAAAATAATTCAGTTGCATCGGCGTTCGCGGAGAGGATCATCAGCCACCTTTTCAATTTATCGTTAAATAAAGCTGTAATTGCCTTTAATAAAGTCAGTTCGACGACAATTTTTCCCTTCACAATAGGAGAAACGGGACGAGCCTGTATTGCTGTCAAGCTGATGTCTTGATAAGTTTCCCCCCTTAGCCCCAATCCCTATCCACGTATGTCCACTGTTTCTCCCTCCCTCGATCCTCGCCAGAAGGTGGCTACGGATCCTCGCGATCGCTTTCTAATCACTTTTGCTCCTATCTCCTTGGATGAGGTTTACCAGCAGGCAAGCGACCATAGCTGTGGGGCGGTGGTAACCATGAGCGGCACGGTGCGATCGCAAACGGATGGTCGGGCAGTGGTGGCGCTGGAGTATCAAGCTTATGAACCGATGGCGATCGCGATTTTTCAGAAAATCGCCCAAAAAATCCGCCACACGTGGCCAGATGCCAGCCACGTGGTGATTCACCATCGCACCGGACGGCTCACCCTCGGCGATATCAGCGTACTGGTCGCCGTAAGTTGTCCCCATCGCACCGAAGCTTTTGCCGCCTGCAAGTTTGCCATTGATACCCTGAAGCACAATGCGCCCATTTGGAAAAAGGAACATTGGGCAGATGGCGCTAGCGAATGGGTCAGTATTGGAGCCTGCGAAGAGGGCAAGGATTTGGAGCTATTGGGGTAAGTGTTGGGGTAAGTCAACCGGCGTAACCGTATAGCTGCCGAATACTTTGCACACTTCCGTATGGCAGCGCAGTTCTTCCAGGGCGTCCTGGCTAGCGGTGCTGTCTAGTCCCCCTTCCCAGTCCACAAAAAATAGGTATTCGCCGAAAGACCGACGGGTGGGGCGCGATTCTAGGCGACAGAGGTTTAACCCGCGATCGCTCAAAATTTGTAATGGCTTCAACAGGGCACCGGGCACATTAGGCACCGTAAACGCAATGGAGGTAAAGTCACCGACGGTTTTGGGGGCATCCCGGCGCACAATCCAAAAGCGGGTGCAGTTGCCGGGATGATCGCTAATATTGGTAGCGAGGGTGGGTACGTTGTGAAGCTGACCGGCGCGGGCGGAGGCGATCGCCCCACTGGCTGGGTCCTGTGCCAAATCTCCTAGGGCTTCGGTGGTGGAGGCGGTGGGAATAAGCTGGACCTGGGGCAGCGTTTCCTTGAGCCACCGCTGACATTGTCCAAGGGCTTGGGGATGGGAATATACGGTTTTGAGATGGTCCAGGGTCGCGCCGTGGGACAGCAGCACGTGGGCGATCGCTAACTCCACCGCCTGTTGCACATGAAGGGTATCCAACTGCCACAGGGTATCTAAAGTGGTGGTGACGCTGCCTTGGATAGCGTTTTCCACAGGAATTAGCGCCAGGTCCACCGAGCCATCAGCCGCCGCTTGCAGAGCCTGGGCAATGCTGGGATAGGGGCACAGTTGGGCTCGCTTCTGGTCCGGAGCAATAAACTGCTGCACGTAACCGAGTGCCGCCGCTTCAGCGTAGGTGCCCGGCGGTCCTAAATGGGCGATCGCAATAGGGGAAGAAAGCAAATCAGCAGCGGCGGAACACATGGGCAAAACGACGACAAATCGGCGGCTCGGGGCAAAAGTCGACACAGGTAATCCGTTCAACCATAGGCTTAAAGACCGTAGATTTAAAGACCATTTCCAGGGACACTAGTTTAGCGATAAGTAAATGGAAACGTTTTGCCGCGTTGCGGGGCGATTTTATGAGCTGATTTTTAGCCAGCTAGATTGCCTTTCGTCGCCATTTTTATTGCTGTTGTTATTGCTGTTTTCACTGCCGTTGCTAACGTGCCCACTTAGCGTCTCGATATTTGCCGTTTTCAAAGTAGCGTTGGCTTATTGAACGTTCGCTGAGCTTTGACTGAACTTTGTCCTAACGTTCAACCAACCTCCGACTTTTGATCCTTTTTTCGTCGTTTCTTCCGTTGTTTCTTTTCCGTTGTCCATCCAGCGTTTATGGCTGATTCTTCCTTTACTAAATTTAGCGCTGCCCAATTTGCGGAACTGGCGATCGCCCCCCGCGACACAACCAACGACGCGCCCAACTTAAATCGCCAATCATTGAACACCTATTTGGGAGAGTCCCAGCGGGTGGTGGCAGCAATGGGTCAAGGGTCGCGATGGGAATCATTAGGCGACAAAAAATTTCGTTTAGCCCTGCGTCCCCTGTCAATTTTCGGGTTAACCTTCGAACCCACCGTGGACCTGAAGGTGTGGCAAGACAAAGAAAAGGTGCTGCGGCTGCGATCGCTAGACTACGATATGGCGGGCATTGACTATATCAACCAAAAATTCACCCTGCAGCTATTCGGACGGCTGCGAGTCATCGAACGAGAGGGCGAGATTTATCTGAAGGGCATGGCGGATTTAGGGGTCAGCCTGATTATGCCGCCCCCCATCAGCTACTTGCCGGAAACCGTGATCACCAGCGCCGGTAATGGATTGCTGGCCAGTGTGTTGAAAACCATCCACCAGCGCCTGTGCGAAAACCTGGTGGCGGATTACCAACAGTGGGCGAAAGAAACGGTGCAGGATGCAGCTTAGGGTACGCCGTCCCCTTGAATAATTTGTTTAGAGGTGGTCAAACTTTCTAGGCCAATGGGACCGCGACGATAGCCCTTTTGGTTGGACATGCCGAGCAAAATTGATCCGCTGCCGCGAGGGTTTCGCTGGAATCGCGGCGATGCGTTGATGTGGATCGACGCCGATTCTAGCCCCAGGGCAAATTCGTGGGCTTCTTGGTAAGACTCGGTGACGATGCAGTCAGCGTGGTTGCTGCTGTTGGCGCGGATCCACGGCAGCGCCTCTTCCAAACCGGTGACCAAACGTAACGCTACGGTTTTTGATAAGTAGGGCGATCGCCATTCTCCGTCACTCGCTAACACCAGCTCCGGAAATTCACGACACAGGGTATCGTCGCCGCGCACTTCAAAGCCCTCCGCCTGAAGGGAATCAATCAACATCGACACCGTAGGGCGGCTGTGGCGATCATTCACCAGCACCTTTTCCACAGCATTTACCGCATCCGGCTCATTGCCATGGCTATCGCGCACCACCCAGCGCACCGTTTCCACGTCTCCCGACGATGCCCAGTACAAATAACAATTGCCCAATGCTGCCTGCAGCACCGGCACCGTGGCTCGCTGACTTACCTGGAACACCCACTTGGGTCGACCGTAGGGAATCACCAAATCTAAGTAGCGGTCCTGCACCACCAGATCCCGCACGTAAATATCCTGCTCCGACGGCAGCACCACCAAACAATCCTCCGGTAATTTGCTGGCGGCTAGTCCCTTCGACAATGCCTGGGCGATCGCCCGATTCGTATGTTGCGCCTGGCGACAGCCAAACAGCACCACGCTATTGCCCGTTTTAATCCCCATTCCCGCCATAATTGCCCCCAGCTCCGGCAGAGCTTCGTACACGAGCGCCACCACTCCCAGGGGACGTAGCTGGGAAAAACTTTGGCAGTGGTGCATGGGATAGGGCGATCGCACCGCCTGGCGAATGGGATCCGGCAAATTCCCCAGCCGTTCTAAAATTTCAACCATCTGGTCCAAGCGCTCCGGCGTCAACTTCAGCCACCGCAGCACCACCGGGGACAAATCCACCTCCCGGCTCGCTTCTAGATCCAGGGTATTCGCCTCCAAAATCAAGTCCGCCGCCTGCTTCAGCGCCTCCGCCATCGCAAACAGCCCCTGGCTGCGATCAGCACTGCGGGTGACCATTAACCGCTGCTGTGCCTCATTAGCAACCCTCAGTACCGTGAATAGGTCAACGCTATGACCTGGATCCGTAGCCTCTGAATTGACCGTCATAAGTGCAAGTGCCTCGAACTAACCCCAACTTAAACGCAGGAGCAAAGCCCTACAGCACTATACCCTTGCCATAGCCTCAGGAAATCCCCAGCCCTTAACAATAGACCCGCCCCTACCTAAAAGAGAGGAGCGGGTCATCAATGAAGTACAGCGAGGGCGAGCGATCGCCAAATCTGCTCAGTCAAAATCGTTACACTTCAGCACCTAAGCTTTAGAACCTAAACTAAAGCAGTCAAGCAGCGCCAAAGTCACATCCCCTGAAGCTACACCGTTGCTGGCTGCTCAGTGGGAGCCACCACTGACGGCTGGAACATTTCTCGCACCTGGTCAGCAATTTGGGGACTGGTTAATCCCAACGCCGCCTTAGACTCCGCCGGAGTGGCGTGGTCCACCAGCTTATCGGGAACCCCAATACGTTTCACCGGCACACAGACACCAGCGTCCATCAAGGATTCCATCACCGCCGAACCAAAGCCCCCCTGCAAACAGCCCTCTTCCAGGGTCACCACCTTTCCGATGCGCCGCGCTAAGGGCATAATCAGCGCCTCATCCAAAGGCTTTACAAATCGAGCATTAACCACCGTAGCTTCGATGCCATGCTCGCTCAGCATTTCGGCCGCTTGCAACGCAGGGCTAACCATAGTGCCGTAGCCCACCATCAACACATCGTCGCCGGTACGCAACACCTCGCCCTTGCCCACCGGCAATGCTTCCCAGCCTTCGTCCATAAGGGGCACCCCCAAACCGCTGCCCCGAGGGTAACGAAGGGCGATGGGACCACTGGTGTGGTTAACAGCGGTAACCAGCATTTTCTGTAATTCCGCCTCGTCCTTAGGAGCCGCCACGGTCATATTGGGAATGCTGCGCAGGTAGGCGATATCGTACAGCCCCTGGTGAGTAGGACCGTCCGCACCAACGATGCCCGCCCGGTCCAGACAGAAAATCACCGGTAGGTTCTGAATGCACACGTCGTGAATGATCTGGTCGTAAGCCCGCTGCAAGAAGGTGGAGTAAATTGCCGCCACGGGACGCATTCCTTCACAGGCGAGCCCGGCGGCTAACGTCACCGCGTGCTGCTCCGCAATACCCACGTCGATGTACTGGTTCGGCAGCTTGGCTTGAAATTTATCAAGACCGGTACCGGTAGCCATGGCGGCGGTGATGGCTACAATGCGTGAGTCCCTCTCCGCCAGGGCAGTTAAGGTACTGGCAAACACCTTGCTGTATTTTGGCGGCGTCGGTTTAGTGGAGGGCTTCGCTTTACCGGTGTCTAGGTCAAAGGCAGACTGGGCATGGTAGCTCACCTGGTCTTTTTCGGCGATCGCGTATCCTTTCCCCTTGGTGGTCGCCACATGCACCAACACCGGTCCCTTTTGCTTATGCCCTTCCTTAAAGGTGGCAATCAGTTCTTCCAAATTGTGACCGTCTACGGGACCCATGTAAGTGAAGCCCAGCTCCTCAAACACCGCGCCCACCTTGGACACCGCTAACCGCTTCATACCCTCTTTAACCCGCTTCAGGTCAGGCGTCAGAGTTTCTCCCACAAAGGGAAGCTGCTTGAATTGCTCCTCCAGGTTATCCGTCAGAAACTGCATCGGTTCACTGAGGCGCATTTTATTCAGGTAGCGCGACATGGCTCCCACATTGGGAGAAATAGACATGTCATTGTCGTTAAGCACCACCATAAAGCGGGTGTCCGGCATGTGCCCAGCGTGGTTAATCGCTTCCAGAGCCATCCCACCGGTCATGGCTCCATCGCCAATCACCGCCACGGATTTATAGTCTTCCCCCTGCATATCCCGCGCCAGAGCCATCCCCAACGCAGCGGAAATACTGGTGGATGCGTGACCTGCACCAAAGTGGTCAAATTTGTTTTCACAGCGCTTTAAATATCCAGCAACGCCTCCCTTTTGGCGCAAGGTATGAAAATCTTGATAGCGCCCGGTGATGAGCTTGTGGGGATAGGCTTGGTGCCCCACATCCCACACCACCTTGTCTTTGTCTAAATCTAAGGTTTGGTAAAGGGCTAAGGTTAGCTCCACCACCCCCAGACCGGGTCCCAGGTGACCGCCGCTGGCCGCGATTGTTTTCAGGTGCTTTTCACGGATTTGACGGGCAATTTCTTCCAACTGGGCAATAGACAGCCCGTGGAGCTGGTTCGGGTGGGTGATTTCACTCAGATGCATATGCGGTTAACTCACGGGTGGAAGGTGGGCGACGGTGGGAACAGCCTGGCTGGGCATGGATTGATCAATATGCCTCAACGAGTCGTTACCGGCGGGTACCGAAGGTTGTTTGCCAAACATTTATCATCACCAAAAACTTACCGGAAAGCGAATATTACGAGGGTGAATTTTGGTGGTGTCGCCGTAAAACACAAGGTTAAACAGAGTCAGGCAATTTAGGGCGTGTCATCAATTAAGGGTTAGAAGCTAGACGTAGTAGGGAGTACGTCCCCTTTCAAAACAAAAAAGTTTAGGGCTGAAACCCTTAGGGTCAATAGCTTTGAAATTTAAATGATGAGAGCCCCCAAACCTGGATGGAGAGAGCTTCTTTCGGAGCTACGCTATTAATCGTATCGTTTCCCACGGTTTCGGTGCCGTTCTGAGCGATCGCTTTGGGCATCTAGAGTTTTACAGGATTGTCGGTGCAGACACTAGGCGAACGATGTGGAAAACCCGCCCTGTCTACCCCAAAAAGCCCCACCATCTCCACAACCATGTGCCGAAGTTTCCACCGTTTTTGGAATTGTGCTCCCAAATTCACCCCATGGACAGGGGCAGAGAACTTAATTTGAGTTCAAAAAGCTTAAATAGCTAAAAACGAGGAAACGATCCCGTTGGGCGTATTCAACCTCTGGCAAAACCAATGATGTGAAGTGCCTGAGTTGATTGCTGAAATTATTGTTGACGGTGAGTGCTGTCTTTACAGGTCCTGGCGAAACCCTTTTAGCAGCCTTGTCCTAGCTTATTTGCTGTAGTACATGTCACAGTTTCCCGCTTTTTTTCCGGGTCACTTCGAGATAAGCTCAAACGCGCCGGATATGTCGTCACAACACTGCATCAAAGCAGGACACACCGTGGTTACCCTTACCCCTAACCCCAGTTTTAGCGTTACCCTTCGTGTGCAAATGCCAAACCAGGTGGGCATGTTGTCCCAGGTGATTCAGGCGATCGCCTCGGTGGGGGGGAATGTGGGCAATATTGAGCTGGTGGAACAAACCCGGCAGCACACGTTGCGGGTTATTACGGTGGACACGTCGAGTTTGGAGCACGCCGACCAGGTGATTGGTGCGGTGAAAGAGCTGGGGGATATTACGGTGCTGGAGGCGTCGGACCGCACCTTTGACCTGCACCAGGGGGGCAAGATTTCCGTTACCAGCAAAATTTCCCTAGAGCGCCAGTCTGATTTAGCCATGGCCTATACGCCGGGGGTGGGCCGGGTGTGTAAGGCGATCGCCGCAGAACCCGACCAGGTTTACAAGCTAACGGTGAAGCAAAATATGGTGGCGATCGTGTCCGACGGCAGCGCCATTTTGGGACTGGGTAATTTGGGTCCCGAGGCGGCCATGCCGGTGATGGAAGGCAAAGCGATGCTGTTTAAAGAATTTGGCGGCGTGGATGCGTTCCCCATTTGTGTGGCAACCCAGGATGCCGATGAAATTGTGGAAACGGTGAAGCGCATTGCCCCGGTGTTTGGGGGGGTGAATCTGGAGGATATTACCGCTCCTCGCTGCTTTGAGGTGGAACAAAAACTGCGGGAGGCGCTGGATATTCCCGTTTTCCACGACGACCAGCACGGTACGGCGGTGGTGTCCCTGGCAGCGCTTACCAATGCCCTGCGGTTTGTGGGCAAGGGGTTGGGGGATATTCGCATTGTGATTAACGGTGCCGGAGCAGCGGGCATTGCGATCGCCCAGCTATTACAAACGGCGGGGGTGAATCAACTGTGGATGTGTGATTCTAAGGGGTTGATTACCAGCGATCGCGCCGATTTAAATCCCAGCAAGCGCGCCTTTGCGGTGCCCAAGCCCCCCAATGTGACTGGAAATGCCACCCTCGCCGATGCCATGAAAAGTGCCGATGTGTTCTTAGGAGTCAGCGTGCCTGGGATGGTGACGCCGGAAATGGTGGCATCAATGGCTCCTAAGCCCATTGTGTTCGCCATGGCTAATCCCATTCCGGAAATTCAGCCGGAGCTGGTGATAGACCAGGTGGCGGTGATGGCTACGGGGCGCAGCGATTATCCCAACCAAATTAATAACGTGCTGGCTTTCCCCGGCATTTTCCGCGGGGCGTTGGACTGTCGCGCTAGCCAGTTCACCACCAAGATGTATTTGAATGCGGCGCTGGCGATCGCCTCCCTCATTCCCCAGGATGAAATCGCTGCCGACAACATTGTGCCGTCGGTGTTCGACCCTCGCGTTGCCGAGGTGGTATCCGCCGCTGTCCAGCAAGCGGCCCGGGAAGACGGCGTTGCCCGTCAGTAAGCGCATCTGTGCCGTTCACCCCATGATATTCATCCCATGAAAAGCCCCCTTGCGAAGGGGGATGCTAAACACGACACTGCGGTGAAGATTTAGGAGGATGCGGGTGGGCTGCTATCTACCACTGAGCCACTGACTGTTACCGAGAACTACTGAGCAGAGACAGTGAAATTAAACGGCACATTTTGAGAGGTGCCAGATCGCCGTCCCACTTGCACCTGATATTGCCCGCTCATCCAATAGCCTTCCATTTCTGCTACGCCGTTCGCGGCCTTAATGCAGTACTCACCACCGGGGCCAGTGACGAACAGCACCAAGGGACCGTCATCGACGCTAACCCGCAAAGAATCTTGGTCTGATGCCAAATTTAAGGTAAAAGTCTGGGATAGTTCACCACAGCTGTGGGCACTACCGTTAGTGGCAACACCAGAGCGGCTGGCGTTGGAGAAATTGGAACCTACCTGGATTTGTTCGGCCGCCAACGCTGGCGCTGCCGAGCCCAAGGCGATCGCTGCCAACGCCCCACCGAATCCGCGCCGAAGCCACTGAGTCAGCTTCACGCCGTTGAGAATTTTCGAATTTTTAATTTGAGTGGTTTGGGATGTCATTAGCCCTGCCTCCGAAATGTAATGGGGCTGGTTGGTAGATGTGCCGTTGAAGGGGCGAGCACTCCAGCCGGTACAGAAAGCTAGGCGACCACCCCATGCATTTAGTATCGCCAAACTTATCGTTCACAGTGAACAACACCGGTCTCCTCTTAAAGTGTCACAGCAGCGGAAAGCCGCCCTAATTGGCGTTTTTCTCTATAGCAGCGCCCCATATCCCCAAGGCGGCACACCGGCAATTGCTCCCGTCTGAGCCTTAGAGCTAATTTATAAAGTAAATCTTAATTAGCTAACCTGCGCATCATCAAGT
>CALGDE010000062.1 GCA_937883785.1 uncultured cyanobacterium | reverse complement strand
ACTCAGCTGGTTAGCGCTGAGGTTAAGACTGGTAAGAGAGGTCAGCTGCCCAATTTCTGCCGGTAACTTACTCAGCTGGTTAAAGGCAAGAGCAAGGCTGGTAAGGGAGGTCAGCTGCATAATCTCCGCCGGAAACTCACCCTCACTCAGCTGGCTATTGCGGAGGTCAAGGCTGGTAAGAGAAGTCAGCTGCCCGATCTCCGCTGGCAGCGCCTTCAGCTGGTTACAGCCGAGGTCAAGGCTGGTAAAGGAGGTCAAGTGCCCGATCTCCGTTGGCAGCGTCTTCAGCTGGTTATAGCCGAGGTAAAGATCGGTTAAGTCCGTTAGCCAGCCAACCTCTGCTGGCAACTCACTCAACTGATTGCCGTGGAGGAAAAGGTTAGTCAGGGAGGTCAGCTCACCGATCGCCGCAGGAAGCTCCTCAAGATCCATCCCTGACAGATCGAGCTTCTTCCAACCCTCGGCTTTTGCCTGGGCGATTTTTTCTAGCGCTTTATCCTCATTCACGATCGCCCCACCTCACCATCAGCCAAGACAAAACCACCGCTCCATTCTATTCAGCGGAAAATGCCCTGTGCGATCACGCGATTTAGTAGTCAGCCTTGACTTCGTTCACCTTGTTCAGGTGACGCTTTTCTTGAATGCCAGGAGGCGGACTTGAACCGCCGACACGAGGATTTTCAGTCCTCTGCTCTACCAGCTGAGCTATCCCGGCATGGCTTTTGGAATGGGGCTCAAACCCGCTCTCCATCAGCGCCCACTTAAGTTAACAGACTTAATAACCTTTGACAAGATATTGGCTTTTTCAATTTCTTACCGTTTTTGTCAGCCCTCTTTTAATCGTTACCCGGCAACAATCTTGCTTCGCATCTTAGAGGTATCCTGCTCCCATGGAAATCTCAAACTGTATCGGAAATCTACTCGATAGTTTTTGTTCCATAGGGGATTGTTCGAGCGGTCTAAAAATTACGATGCCCGAGAATCAGTCACAAGCTACACTTCATAAGGGCGCCACAACTGGGCTTTAGTTGGACGACGGCTGATAGCGGCTACGGTTTTACAGTATTTGTACAAGTAACTGCTCACACTTTATTTACATTCCAAGGTCTAGCGCCCCCTATTGGCAATTTATAAGCACTTTTTGAACTTTCTTTAGCAATGCAACAAGGGACGCCACAATTAACACCAACCCTAGCGGGATTACGCGATGCGGCGTTGGCGGGGGATTTTTTGGTGACGGCAGAGGTGATGCCGCCCAAGGGTAGCGACCCCAGCCATATGGTGGCGATGGCGGAGTTGCTAAAGCCGTGGACCCATGGGGTGAATATTACCGATGGCAGTCGAGCCGTATTGCGAATGTCGTCGCTGGCATCGGCAGTGTTACTGCTTCAGCGAGGCATTGAGCCCATTTATCAGCTCACCTGTCGCGATCGCAATCGCATTGCCCTGCAAGGTGACCTAATGGGAGCCCATGCCTTGGGGATTCGCAATGTGCTGGCATTAACGGGAGATCCGGTAAAGGCGGGGGACCAACCCGATGCGAAAGCAGTTTACGATTTGGAGGCGGTGCGGCTGTTGACGGCAATTAGTAAGCTCAATGGCGGCGAAGATTGGCAGGGGCGATCGCTTCCCGATGGGGCAACGGATTTATTTCCCGGGGCGGCGGTGGATCCGCAGATTAAAAGCTGGTCGGCGTTGCAACGGCGATTTGAAAAGAAAGTGGCAGCGGGGGCAGAGTTTTTCCAAAGCCAGCTAATTTCAGACTTTGATCGACTGGCGGCATTTATGGATAAAATCGCCATCCCCAGCGGTAAGCCAGTGTTGGCGGGGATATTTTTGTTGAAGTCGGCGAAAAATGCGCTGTTTTTAAACCGCTGTGTGCCCGGAGTCACCATTCCCGATGCCACCATTGAGCGGTTGGCTCAGGCAAAGGATCCGTTGCGAGAAGGGATGGCGATCGCCGCAGAGCAAGTGCAGCTAGCGCGGGAAATGTGCCAGGGCGTCCATATGATGGCGGTGAAGCGGGAAGATTTGATTCCGGAAATTTTAGCCATGGCGGGCATTCAGCCGATGGTAACCTTGCCGCCTATCTCTCGGGCAAAATCCACCCAGCCCCTGTCGTCCACCATGTCCGTGGTTTAGCGGAGGGCAATATAAAACCATGGAAGAGTGGCTGAGTATTGGCACAGTGGTGGGAGCCCAGGGGCTCAAGGGAGAAGTGCGGGTCAAGCCCGAGTCAGAGTTTCCCGAACGATTTTTGGAGCCGGGTACGCGCTGGATTTTGCCGGTGGGCGCAAAGGTGTCCCAGGCGGAACCCCAGCCGGTGGAGTTGTTGGCGGGGCGGGCTAACGGTAAGGGTACGGTGTATATTCTCAAGCTGGCGGGCACCCAAACACGCACCGCCGCTGAAGGATTGCAGGGGGCCACTTTATACGTGCCCGTTGGCGATCGCCCCCCCTTGGAAGATGGCGAGTTTCACTACTTGGACTTGCTAGGGTTGACCGTTGTGGATCAGAGCACCCAAGAAACGGTGGGCACCGTGGTGGATTTAAAAACTCAAGCCCAGGATTTATTGGAAATTAAACTGGCGAGCGGGAGTCGCACGGTGTTGATTCCTTTTGTGGATGCGATCGTGCCTATTGTGGACCTGGAGCAGGGGCGCGTTGAAATCACCCCACCGCCGGGACTGTTGGATTTAGGCTAAGGGCTGTCATCACTTAAATCCCAAATCCAGTGGCTGTAAGAATTTCAGCCCCTAGCACGTCAGCTCGAGGGCACAAAATTAGTTCAAATTTGCTTCTCCCTGATAAAGGGGAGGACTGAGGGGGGATTCCCTTACCTTACGCCCCGTTACCAAGATTTCTCGCTACCGGCTTAAGCATCAGAGGATCCCCCCAACCCCCCTTGGCAAGGAGGGCTTTTCGTCGAACTGACGTCTAGCGTTTTTTATTTTGAAAGGGCGTGGACTCCCCACTGCATAAAGCTTCTGGCGTTTAATTGATGACATGCCCTAGCTAGAAGCTCTGACATTTAGAAGCTCTAACATTTAATTGATGGCAGCCCTTAATCCATGCGAATCAGATGTTCTAGGGTTGCCTCTTCGATCACTGCCAAATCGTCTTCGTCCCGTTGTCCGTCTGGCGTATCGGGCAGCACTCGCACCCGGATATAGCGCAACCCATTTGCCCCTTGCAGGGATTCAATTTCCCCATACTCGCGCTCCGGCGCCACCAGCTTTTCCCGAGTTAAATACCGTAGATATTCCTTGTATTCCGCCATTTCGTCGTCGGTGGCAAAAACAATGGTGAGCTGTCCGGGCTGGGTAATGCGATCGCCCGTTTCCGCATCCCGCGCCTTATCAATGCGCTTCTTTACAATCTCGTAGCGAGTATCGCGGGTGCCGCGCACATTAAACAGCTTTTCAGTGGTTTCGTCGTGCACAATATCCACCGGCGTACCCTGGGTCAGCACCAAATGGGTCAACTGCCACTTGTTGTCATAGTGCTGCTCAATACGGAAACCGGTGCGGGCGCAGGCACACATCGCCCGAAGCTGCTCGTAGCGTAGGTTTTGCAGGTGAAAAGGCGTAATGCCCGGGGCAATGGACGCCCCAGCATAAATCATGTGGTCCAGTCCGTCAGTGGCATCCACGTCGCAATAGTGGGCGGCAATCCCCTGCATGCGCACTTGCCACCGGTCCCAAGTTTTGCGCAACGCCCGGTTAATGCTGCCGATGGTGGCGTCGTACTTTGCCTGGGCCCGATAAACGCTTTGGCGCTCCTCATCCCACGCCTCCCGGTATGCTGTGACCGCCTGGTTAACGGCGTTGTCCAGGTGCGATAGATAGTCCAAATGCACCTCAAAATTACGCTGGAGAAACTGGACGCCCTTCACCTCTGCCTCGACGGTGACCCCCATTTCAATTTCGTGTAAATACTCCGCCGTATCCTGGCGAAGCTGGTGCAGCAGTGGCCAATCTTGTACTTTGCAGGCGGCGTCTAAGGTGGCGATCGCCAGTCGAAACTGGGAGAGCAAATCAGTTTGAATGGCTAAATCCCGCCCCAGGGATGAGCCCCGCAAATCAGAAATTCCGTAAAGGGGGTATACGTTCTCAAACACCAATGGCTGTGGTTTAAGTCCCCAACTGCGCCGCTCCGCTTCCTGGGCAAAGCGCCAGGTCACCGCCGGGTGAATATGGCTAAAGCGAGACTGGGCCGACTCCCGCAGGGCAGCGGTTAGTGCCGGAGAAAGGCGATAGGCCCGATCTTTGTCTAGGCGATCAAAGTGATTAGGAAAACGACTGGCGAGCCCCACAACGCCCCCGGACAGTTGTTCAAGGGAGCACTGATTATTGCTGTTTTCTCGATTAAGACGCAAAGGAATCAGCAGAACAGAGCGTATCCCCAAGTCTAGAAAGTACTGCTCCAGGGCGCTGGGACTGCTGTGGGAAATATCGGCAATAATCACCGGATTGCAGGCGGCGATCGCCTGTAAAAATCCTGACTCAACACCGCTGGGAACCAGTAGGTTAGACACCTCCCGCGGACAATCTTCGGCCGTTCGGGAGATTTGTACCTGATCCCCATCAGTGCGCAGCACAAACCCCTGATCAGCGCGGAAAATATGGCGCAGAATTTGCCCCACCTGCTGGAATTTTTCCAGGTGCAAAATCGACTCACCATTCAGCAAACACTTGGTCAGATCATAGATGCGCTCGCCAATGGTGACCTCCACCGCCTCCAAAAATAGCCAGCCGCTAACTTCGTAGTTGCCCAGGTCAAACTGCTGCTCCAAATCGTCTAAAGACGCCGTTTCGTGATCGCACGCCCAGCTCGCCACCGGGTCTGTAATGCCTTCCCGACAGCGCACCTGTAGCGGTCCCGGCTGGAGCCATCCGTGAAAATACCGTCGATGCTTGTGAGGGCGATCCCCGTGGAGCACCACCCGCTGGGGCTCATCTAGCCATCGCACAATTCGCGGATCCTCAGGATGGTAAGACGCCCACACCCGGCAAAATACCTGACGACGATACCAGCGCTCAAAGGAAAAGCCGTGGGTCATGCCCAGAACTTCCGGTAGTGCCACCTGTCCTAAAGCAATTAAGCCAGTGTGGCTACTTTCCGAGTCACTAGCATTTTGGACATCAACATTGTCATTGTCGGGGGGCTGAATTTCCAACGCCTCACAGCAAATAGCATTAGCCGCCAGTATGGTGAGGCTTTCCGGGGCGATCGCCGCCATTAAACTGTGGCTGTAGCGAGTCAAACCGGCGAAATTAGCGGCAGCAATGGACTGATCCTGAGGCGTTGAAGGGGTGGGCTCTGAACCACTGGCCACAATGGGAGGAAGAGCTGGTGAAGTCGAGCTGTTCATTGTCCTAGGGCTGTGGGAACGGTAGATAAACGCAATGTGGCAACGTAGAGCTCTTGAAAAATAAGCCCCAGGAGTAAGCCCAGAGACAGTAGGGACATATCTTAAGGATTATTTTTACGTTCGGTGCCTTGATGCTAATGTGCTTTTTAGAAATTTGGCAGTACCTGCGGGGAAAATTAACGGCATAGCGCCCTGTATTTAAGGTACTAAAAGGTACAAGGAGGTGTCAGTGAATCGGGTTAGCGTCGGGCGAATTGGGGCGATCGCCGCCAACGTGATTCGTGAACAGTGGCGGGCTAAAGTATCCTACTTTCTTGCAGCCTACGCACTGGTTCTGGTGCTGGCCCTTGCCCTGCTGCCGGAAATCGCCGCCGGAAATACCACCGGCAAAATTTTACTAGATATCGTCCTCGCTGGAGCCAGCTTAATGGGGCTTGCGGTGGCGGTGTTTACGGGCACTCGACTCTTAGATCGGGAGATTGAGCGACGCACTATTTTGCTCTCCATTGCCAAGCCCGTCAGCCGCACCGAGTTTATTCTGGGGAAGCACCTGGGCCTGTCGGTGGTGTTGATTGTCATTGCCTTGGCTGCAACAGCCATAGGACTATTGGCGCTGTTGCCCACGGGACAGGTGATAGCGGATTGGGGCGCCATTGGGATGACCACGGTGTTTGCTCTGGTGGAGTTGGTGTTATTAGCGGCGATCGCCCTGTTATTTAGCGCCATTACCAACGGTATTTTGGCGTCTGGCTTAACGCTGGCGGTGTACTTTATGGGGCATCTGAGCCAGGACTTGCTGACCATCGGCGTTCAGCTGGATACCCCCTGGGTGCGTCGCTTGACAGAGATTCTGTACATTGTCCTTCCTGATTTGGAGCGTCTTAACCTGAAAAACTTGGCCGTTTACGGCATCCTCCCCGACGGCGGCACCTTGGCGTTTAATGCCCTGTACGGCGTGGGCTACATTGTCATTGTCCTTTGCTTAACAACGTTTATTTTTGCGCGGCGGGAATTTTAGCCCCTGACTCTACCCAAAAGCCAAGCGCTTTGGGAGGAGAGAGCCGCCACCGTTCAAATCCGCCATAAAGCTTCTGGGGGATTCCTCTTAGCACCTGTTTAAATCTTTTCTTTTACCTTCTATACCCATGGGCGACGATTCAAACCGCATTTTTGACTGTGTTGTAATTGGTGCCGGTCCTGGCGGTGCCACCGCCGCGATCGCCCTGGCTCAGAAGAAACGATCCGTACTGCTGCTAGAAAAGGCGCCCTGGCCGCGCAGCCGTCCCTGTGGCGGCGGCGTTGCACCAGCGGCGGGGCAATATTTTGACTTCGATCTATCTCCCGCAGTCCAAAGCACCTTAACCCAGTTGCGCCTAAGTTGGAAATTTAGCGATCTGGTGGATGTGGATGTGCAAACGGCTCAGCCCCTGTGGTCCGTTAATCGGGAAATTTTTGATGATTTTCTTGTGCAGCAGGCGGTGACCCAGGGCGTCACGTTTACTCCTAACTGCCCAGCAAGCAGCGCCCAATATAGCGGAGATCGCTGGACCATCACCACCCCTAACGGCACCTTCTCCGCCCGCTACTTGATTGGAGCCGATGGTCCCAGCGGCCCCAGCCCCAGCTGGCTTAACCTAGATCCTCCCGCCACCCATTTGGGGGCAGTGCTTGTGACCGACGGTGCCGTGGGCGATCGCGCCTACTTTGAATTTGGCGCCTTGAAAAACGGTTTTGTGTGGTCCCTGCCCAAAGGCGACCAAACCTGGCTGTGTGCCGCAACGGTGCGAGGGAAAGACGTTAAAGAAGCGAAGCTACAGCAGATTCTTAAAGACTTCGCTAAATATCTAAAGGTCACGCCCACTGCCCAGTGTCAAACCATTCCCCTGCGCCTATGGGATGGCGATCGCCCCCTCCACGGCAACCATGGTCTGCTTGTGGGCGACGCAGCTGGCGTATCTGATCCCTTTAGCGGCGAGGGGGTGCGTCAGGCGATTTACACGGGGACCGAAGGCGCTAAAGCTGTTGATGCTGCGCTCGGTGGAAATGTGGGGGCGATCGCTAGCTACAGCGAAATTGTGGCCAAAGAACTGGGCAGCGACCTGGCCTGGGCCCAGCGCCTAACCAGCCTGTTCCACCGTTTTCCAAAACTCGCCTATAAAATTGGAACCCGGCGACCCTCAGTCAAAACTTACATTGGCAAGATGATGTGCGGTGACATGAGCTACAGCTACGTAGCCCAGCGGGCTATTCGCCGCATCTCTGCCGGTCTAGGCAACCTAATTCCAGGATTTAATAAATCTTGAGTGAATCTTGAGGCGCAGATCCTCCCAATGTTTTCATAGGGTCTGCGCTTCCCGCCGTGCTGCGTTGGAACAACTGTGTGTACAAGGGTTGCGACTGCCTCTCCCGAGTTTCTCGTTTTCATTTCTTGTGTCTTTACACTCCATCCCTGCTTTTGCATGTTTCTTTTGAATCAAGAGTGTAGGAATATGAAGGGTACCCATTTTCGCTGTGGTCCCTTAAGATTTGCCGTTACCCCCCCGGACTTGAGAAAATACGAGTAACCGAGCAGTGGTGTGCACAGGTCTACTTACGGCAAAATCCAGCTTCGTTTGCTCCAGAAATTGCCTTGGGGACTAATCAAGACTATTTGGGTAAAATTTCCTGTTTAAACCCCGTTTAAAAGCCACGTCCATCCCATAAAAATCCTTTTACTACTCCCTCACTACCCTAACCCCATTTTTGTTTCAACTTCCTCTCAAAGCCTTCTACCCTTGACTCAACTCTAGTAGCGTTTAGTAAAGTCAGTCTGTTAGAAGTTTGCGGCAAGCTTGTAAAACTTTAACTAAAGACAAACAGACTTAGAAAAGTATTTCTGCCTTAATTGGTGCCTAACGCTTCTATTGCTTGCCCAGTGACCATTGGCTTCTTCGCACCGGTTTATTAGCATCGCTCCAGCCTCAGTTCGCTGCCACTCCCCGCACTTTCCAGGGTTATGGAATTGTTTAATCTGGACACATTTTCAGTCAAATCCAGTAGTAGGGCTACCCCTTCCTCAACGCCACCACCAAAGGGCGAGGAGGAGACTTACACAGTTCTTGCTGTGGATGATACGCCCTCTAATTTGCATCTAATTAAGCGAATCTTGCGTCGCCAGTCTCGCCTATCGTTGGTTACGGCGAACAGTGGCAATGCGGCTTTAGAAGAGGTGCAGAAACAGTCCATCGATTTGATTTTGATGGATATGATGATGCCTGGAATGGATGGGGTAGAAACCTGCAAGGAGATTCGCAAGCTTGAGGCTTACGAACATATTCCGATCATTTTTATGACGGCGCTGGATGATACATCGTCGAAGGTGCAGGGGCTGGCAGTGGCTATGGACTATTTGGTCAAGCCCTTTGATGCAGATGAATTTTTGGCGCGAATTTATTTACATTTGCGCCTTTTGAGTTTGACGCGCCAGCTACAGGTGCGTAATCAGCAACTACAGCAGGAAATTAAGGAACGGGAGCTGGCGGAGACCCAACTCCAACGCCGTAATCGCCGTTTGGTGCTGCTGAACGACATTGTGGATGATATTCGATCAACGCTGGATCCAAAGGAAATTTTGGCGGTGGCGGCGACGAAAATTGGTCAGGCGCTGGAGGCGGACTATTGCTGCATTTATACGCTGCAGGAGGACGGTGATGGTTTAGAGCTGGAGGCGGAGTATCTGGAGGCGTCTTTGCTGGGGGAACAAATTGGGGACGGAGACTTCCTGGGCGGCGGCGGCGATGGTGTTATTGACAGTGGCGATGGTGATAAGGATCGAGCGGCTGCTTCAGAAGGCGACGTAGGTGATGATGACGGCGGTGATAACGGTGAAGAGGCGGCGCGATCGCCTAGTGATTTTGAGGATGCTTCAGAGACGGGTATCCAACTCGCCGCCCAAGAGCCTGATACTCGGGACGTGGGTGAAACGGCGGAAATGTCTTTGGCGCTGGGGATTGGGAATCAGCTTCCCTGCAACACTTTATGGATGCAGGATCGCTTAAATCAAGATTCGGTTTTGGCGATTACGAATCGTCCGCTACTGGAGGGATCAAGTGTTGATGGTCGAGATACTGTGCCGATTCCGCTGCCGTTGAAGGCGCTACTGGCTTGTCGGGCATCCTATCGCGATCGCCCTAACGGTTTAGTCTTGGCCGGTCATTATCGAACGCCACGGGTATGGAATAAGGATGATCAGGAGCTGTTGGGGAATGTGGCGGCCCATTTGGGGGTGGCGCTAAATCAAGCGTATTTGCTGAAGCAGGAGCGCCACAATAGTGAACAGCTGAAGCAGCGCAATGTGGATTTGTCTCAGAAGGAGGCAAAGTTGCGATCGCTTAATGCTCAGCTGAAGCAGTGGGCAACGCGGGATTCTTTGACCCTGCTGTCTAACCGTCGAGCCTTTGATGATGAGCTGGCCAAGTTGTGGGGCATGTCCCAAACCCCTGATCCCCAAATTGGGTTGCTGATGTGCGATGTGGATTATTTCAAAAAGTACAACGATAATTACGGTCACCCGGCGGGGGATGCTTGTTTGCGACGGGTGGCAGGAGTGCTTCAGCGATCGCTGCTGCGGGGGAATGATTTTGTGGCGCGGTACGGTGGCGAAGAATTTGTCGTGGTGCTGCCAGGAACGGATCGGGAAGGGGCGATCGCCGTTGCGCACCGAATTTTAGAATTGCTGGCTGAGGAACAAATTCCCCACGACTACTCTAAGCTTGGCAGCTTTCTCACTTTGAGCATTGGCATTGCTTGCATGGTGCCGGGAGAAGACAACGAGCCTCAAACTTTGCTTGATGCGGCGGATCAGGCTCTTTACAACGCCAAATCCCAAGGACGCAACCGCTTCTGTGCCTCCGGCGAAGTCAGCTAAATTCGGTTTGCTGAGCACTCCAGCAATGACTATGAAACTTGATTGGGATTGTTGTGATTAAATCTCAAAGTCGATAACCGAAAGGACGAGATCAAAATCTTGCAGGCTAAAACACAAGCTGCCGACCCCACAGTAGAAGTCGGCAGCTTGTGTTGCCCTCACTTGTTATCTCCGCCAAAATTGACTAGAGATAAGAATCGCTTAGTACAGACCACGAATCGGCGCGGGAGCCGGTGCGGAGAAGGTGCGCTGAGGCGCGGAGAAGTTGCGTTGCTGAACGGTTACCTGACCACAGCGTAGGGCGGAGACGGGAACAGCCCGACCAACGAACTGGGAGCAAACAGCCTTGCCGGATGCGTTATAAACGATTTCGCCGTTTAGTAGCTCACCGTCGCTGTTGTAAATGTTGACTTCGTTGCCCGTTAGGTCGCGAATCATCGCAGGACCTGAAGCCATGCACTCACGAACTTCTTCAGACCACGCGGTAACCTTAGCGGTGCAGTTGCGGTGGAAGTCATCGGAGTCAGATAGGTCAATGCGGTTGTCGCCGTTGCAGTCACCGAAGGTGCCCATCTGATAGCGATCGGTGATGGGGGTGCTGGTGCTGATGCTGCTGTTTTGTACAACAGATAGCTCGATGGGGAACTCGAAGCTACGACGTAGGGCAGCACCTTTGGGATCGGTTACAACCCGTAGCTTCTCGCCGTCGTAAACGGTGCCGTAAATAACTTCCTGGGCAAGGGTTTGCTCATGGTAGTCCACCTCGATGTGAGGATGGTGACCGTCAGCGAAGGCAGGTAGCTGTAGACCGGCAACGGCAACAGATGCGATGCCTAGGGCAATTTTAGTTTTCATAAGTGTCTCTTTCTTTGGTCTTCGTTCACTCCTAGTGTTTGGCGCTGTCTAAGGTGTTTATGAAAACGGCTTGGAATACGCTCAAACTTGCTCTGGCACTAGGCAAGATGGTCCTAAGTTAACAAAATTTTGACGGTGTCACTAGGGTGTTATGGGTATCTGTCATTTAGTGCTTCTTTGCGTACTTTCTTGACGCTTTTTCCTCTCCACAGCAATATCAGCGCAATGTCAGCGACTTAACCAAACGGTGAGCTTAAAGGTGCGATCGCCGGCCCCTGGTAAAATCGAGCCTTGAAACGTTGGGAAGACACCACCGGAGATGAAATGGGCACGGCGATCGCAAATACTGATACTTCCCGGCGAGAGTCCCTGCGAAATGTGTTTGCCCAAAAGGCGTTGGCAGAGATTCCAAAGATTCTGACCCTGGGCGATCGCAATCCTCACAGTCCCACCTACGGCTGCTTTGACCGCAACTATTGGCAGTACAAAATTATTGATTTCCCCAGCGGCATGAGCCAGGAGTTTGTGTGGCCCCTGGCGCTGACGTATTCGTTGGACTGTCCCGAAAATCCGTATTTTCAGGAGCCAAAACTCAAACTTTGGGGCGCGGCAGGCATTCGATATGCCATGGAAAGTTCCCATCCTGACGGCTCCTGCGACGATTATTTTCCCTTTGAGCGGGCGGGCGGCGCGGCGGCGTTTTCCCTGCTGGCGTTTATTGAAACTTACGAGCTGCTGGGGCTAAATGAGTCGGATTTGCTGGAGTTTATGGGGCGACGGGCGGATTGGTTGGCGCATCATCAGGAGAGCGGGCGGCTCACTAACCACCAGGCGTTGATTGTGCTGGCGCTGGAGCGGCTGGGACAGTTGACGGGGAGTCGCCGTTGGGATGGCGCAAAGGCTGAGCGGCTGGAAACGGTGCTGTCCTGGCAGGACTCAGAGGGTTGGTTCCAGGAGTATGAGGGCTGTGACCCTGGCTATCACACGCTGACGGTGTCCTGTTTGGCTCGGATTTACGCCATGGGGCTGGAGCGGGAGGCGGCGGACCCACGACTAAAGGAGGCGCTGGTGAAAGCGGTGGATTTGGCGGCGCTGTTTGTGCATCCTGATGGCTCCTTTGGCGGCGAGTACACCAGCCGAAATACGTACAATTTCTTTCCCCATGGCTTTGAGCTGGTGGGGCGGTGGTATCCGGCGGCGCTGGCGATTAACGATCAGGTGGCGGCGGGACTGTTGGCGGGGCAGGGCGCTTGCTATGCCGACGACCATATTGTGGGTCATCATGTGTGGAATTATTTGCTGACTTGGCAGGATTTTGCTGGCGATCGCCCCCCGGTACCCCAACCGCAACCGAGGCGAACGTGGTTGCCCAATGCGCGGATTCTAATTGATAAACGCTGGTCAGAACTTAATGATAAACCGGAGCTGGTTACGTTAATTCTGGCGCTAAATAAAGGGGGCGTTTATAAGATTTTTCGCGATAATTTCCTGGTTGCTTCAGACACTCAGTTTTCTTTATTGGTGAACGATAAAAAGTCAGGTAAGACTAAGAATGCGGTGGGGCACTTGGTGGATGACTATGACATTACGGTGGATGACAACCATATTGGAATTCAGGGGAAATTAGGGTGGGCAAAACAGACCCAAATGACAACCGCTAAATCGATTATCTTACGGGTTGTGATGAATATTTTTGGGCGATTTTTTCCAAATTTAATTCGTAGTTTGCTTCAAAAGATTCTAATTGTGGGTAAACAGGAAACGCCCTATAGATTCGCCCGCCAGCTCAAATGGGAAGGGGAGCAGTGGTGCATTAGTGATGACTTACAAGGGGGCGATTGGCGATCCGTGAAGGCGATTGAGCTGGGTATTGATGGCACGTCGATTTATGTGGTGATGAGTCGTACGTTTCAGCGGGGGCAGCTTCAGAAAGCTCTAGACTTGAGTGATCGCCTCAGTAGCCTATCCCCCAGCGAACCGTTGCACGTTGAACGATATTTCTAGTCAAATCTTTAGTAACCACTCTTTAGTAACCACCGATGAAGCGCATTATTTCGATTATTGTTAGCGCCATTATTTTGGTGGTGATTTACACTCGCATTGATTTTGTGGGATTGATTGAAGTGTTTAAAAACTGCGACCCGGTTTGGATGGCAATTAGCCTAGGAATGGTGGTGCCGCTAACCCTGTCCACTTCCTGGCGTTTGCAACAGTTAATGCCCCGTGAATATGCTGATTCATTGAGTTTTGGAGAAGCCAATAAATTAATCCTGGCAGCAAGCGTTTTAAATATGGTGTTGCCGTCGAAGATGGGCGATATTGCTAAGGCGTATTTTATGCGCGATCGCGGTCATTTAGACGGCAGCTTGGCGGTGTCTTTAGTGGTTTTTGAAAAAGCTTGCGACTTGTTATCGCTATTGCTTTGGTGTGTGTTTGGGTTGTTGCTATTTCCTGAAAAGAACTGGTTATTTTGGGTGATGACGGTGGCGATCGCCGCAGGATTAATTATTGGTAGTTTATTGTTGGGATGGTCCACCTTTGCTCGATTTTTCTTCCGAATGCTGCGGAAAATTGCGCCGGGGAAAATGAAGCAAAAGTTGCAGCGAATGGACACCAGTTGGCAAGCCATGCACACTTATTTCTGGAGCGATCGCCAACAGCTCGCGAAAATCACCCTTACGTCTATTGGCATTTGGTTTTTACATTTGCTGCAAATCTGGTTCTTTATCCTTGCCCTAAAAGCCTGGACCCCATTCCTCGCTAACCTCGCCCTGTCCCCCCTTGCTATCCTCGCTGGGTTATTGCCCCTAACCTTCGCCGGAGTGGGCACCCGTGATGCTGCTCTAATTGCGTTTTATGCCCCGTATTTCCCCGCCGCAACCGGTGCTGCGCTGGGGCTGTTGTGTACGTCGCGATATTTAATGCCGGCGATCGGGGGATTGCCCTTTTTGCAGGAATATCTATCCACCCTGCGCCAAGTTAAACGGGGAGAAGCTTAGGGAGATAAAGGTCCTTTCTGTAGCGTAGGTTTAGGTGTTCTCTCCTGTTAGGAATTCTTCTGGCGACATTTTGAGGTGGTTTCTGACGGCAACCATCACAACTCGCCTATCTTTATTCCGAAATATCGGGATTGAGGAGGGCTTGGAAGCGTGGGTCGCTGCGGATGGGGTCGAAGTCGGTGTCGGTTTTTGCCAGTTTGCGATATTCGTTGGGGCTTAGATCAATGGCGCGGGCGAGGTTTTCGATGGCTAAGTCTGCTTTGCCCTGTAAGCCATAACAACAGGCTTTGTCGTACCAGGCGTCATGGTAATCGGGTTTGATTTCTAGAGCTTTGTCATAGCTGGCGATCGCATCCTCGAACCGATCCAAGTCAACCAAAGCCATCCCCCGGTTGGTCCAAGCTTCATGGTCATCGAGTTTGATTTCTATAGCTCTTTCATAGCTGGCGATCGCGTCCTCACTAAGCCCTAAGTTCTCTAAAGCAATTCCACGCTGTTTCCATGCTCTCTCAGTAGGGAGTCTAAATTCTGGATCATTATGTGGAGTTTTTAGAAGCCGATCATAGTCAATGATCGCTTCTTTATACCGCCCTATATTCATCAAAGAAGCGGCTCGGCACCATACCCCCAGCTGTTCATAAGTATCAGGGCTGAGCTTTATGAATTTGTCGTAAATGCTGATCGCTTCCTCGTAACGTCCGAGTTCAAACAAAGCGCTACCGTACACCCCTAAAAATCTATAACTATTGGGCTCGGCTTCCACAAATAGAGCGAACTTAGAAATTGCTTCCTCATATCGACCTAGCTTGCATAGAGCCATGCCGCATAACCCTAGGATCTCATGCCAATCAGGGTTTACCTTTAGCGCTTGATCGTAGCGATCAAGCGCTTTTTCCGCTTTCCCCAATTCTTCCAGCGCAAGACCACTAAGCCTCCATGCATCGTATTGATTAGGGTCGATCTTTAGAACTTTATCGTAACCATCAACCGCTCCTTTGTATTCACCCAGCTCATGTAAAAGTGCACTTACTGCGAATCGTATTATGTAATCGTCAGGTGTAATGTCTAAAGCTTTCTGGAGGCTGCGCAGCGCATCCTCACAATTTTCATCAGCAAGAAATAAGGATCCCAGGTCCATCAACAGTCCTACCAGAAGCTGATTGTCGTACTCTTTGGTTTCTTCAATCCAAGTCTGTAAGTTGATGCGCCTTTCACGCCGCTCATCTGAAGTTAGCGCTGAATATCGATCAGGATCAGTCATTCCATTCAGAATTCGCATATTCTGTCCAAGTACTGTTTTGATCTCTGTCCTGAGTTCAAAAATGCCAGACCCCCAATCCACAAAATCGGAGGCGCGGCGAGTGAAATATTTTTGGGCAAATTTAGGCAGAAAAAAGATGGTGACGAATGGAAACGAATCGCGGAATTTTTCTCGATTTTGGTTTAGGTGAGCCAAAATTCGCGGGGTGGTGCCGGGGTTGTAATAATCCCCCTGACCGCCCCCATCCCCCGGCTCAATATCGTCCACCAATGAATATTCCAACCCCACCACACACAACACATCGGGCTGCCCCCCTGCCTTAATCTGCGACTCAATCAAATCGAACAGCTTGTGTTCCGGCTGGACCAAATCCAGGGTCTGCACCACCCTCTTGCCCGCAAAATCCTGCCGCAACCTCTCCCGCAATTTCGCCCCCGCTGCCGGAGTACACTGCACAAACTTCAGCCCAAACCCCGTCGTCCGCTCCACTGATCGCCGCAATGCCTGATAAGTTTCCTCTGCTGATGGGCCGTCAGCATCATCCCAATCCTCATCCACTAACCAACTTAAATCCTGAGAATTCGGCATCATGCCCCCTCTCCTTTGACGTGCTCCAATGCCCGCTGAAACCCATCAATCTTCAAAATCGTCGGATGCACATCCGCCCACTTCTCCACTGTCACCTCTCCGTCCTCATCTTCCACCTCCTCGCAATACTGCAAAATACAGCGGTCTCCCACTAACCGGTCATGGCGAGCATCATTCACAAAGGTCTTCGCCAGATGCACCCGCGCCAGCAACTCCCAATCTTCCCCATTAATCGCATCCACATAGGTTTCGCGGATGGAGCTAACCGCCCGCCCCACCGCCCGCTTGCGAATGGGCAACGCGTCCGTCCAATCCACCGCCTTCTGCACCATCTGCATCAAAATTCTCATGTGACCGCCGCTCATAATACACAGCCGGTCCACCAACTCCTCGCTCTCAAATACCCGCGACCCCAGATTATCCGCGAACTCCTCATTTACCGCCGCCACCCGCCGCCGGAGCACCTTCCGAAACGCCGCCACCCCATCCAGATTCGGCGACCCATCGCGATTTTGCATCACCACCATCGGTAGGATGTCACGATCGCCATAGCGACTTTCCACCTCCATCCCTCGCCCACACACCAACGACATGGGCACCGTGTAGATCATGTGACACGCCAACCCCTTCATCTGCTCGCAGCGGTCTAAATAAATTTCCTCATGATTGCTGCGTCTCCCTTCCCGCTGAATCAACGTAATCCGATCCAAATTATCCGCCATCACCACAATGCCGCGTTTGCCTTGAGCAGCAATTTGTTCAGCAGCCTTTTCGATAAATTCATTAACTGCCTCCACCAACGACACCGTGTTCTCATCTACCGCTTGTCGCACTTTTTGCCGAATCGACGGCACTGCTCTTAAATTTGCCGTCAGCTTCGTAAACTGCAAAATTTGCTGCTCCACCGACAACGAATCAAATTTCACCTTCGTGTCTACTAAATCCGTCGCTAAATTCTTAAAATCTCCCCAGCGATTGGACAACCATTCCAAAATTGGGTTTCGGCTATCCTTCTCCAACCTCACCGTCTTCACCAAGTTCCGCGTACAAGCCAACAACACATCGGCATAGCTCACATCTTCCGGCTCCAAATCAGCTTGGTCCGCCGCAAAATACACCACAAGAAAGCCTTGCTCTTCCAAATGCGCCTTCAATCGCAACAGCTCCGTGGACTTCCCCACCCCCCGATGCCCGCTGTAGAGCTGATGGGTGGGGCCCTGCGATCGCTCAATCCGCCGCCCAACTTCCCGAACGATATTCCAGCCCCCGCGCACATCCTCCAAATCCACATAAACCTCATCCCGCGCCGTTTCCGACGGTTCAAACGCATTGTAGATACCCGTAATGCCACCGCTCGGGTCGAAATTGGCAGGAAAGGGACTATTAGCCATCAGTTGCTGTCACACCACCACATAAAACCTGCCCCCAATTTACAACACCCAAACTTGCGGCATCTAAAATGGAAAGAACCACGGCCCCCAGTAACAACGATGGTCCAACTTTTGACGCCAGCTCTCTCACACTGAAAACGGCTCGTGAGCAACTGAAACTCAACCAGCAAATCGAAGATGACTTCAGCAATTTCCTAACACTGTCATCACTGACTCAAGCACAGCGCGATCGCCTGGAAGAAGTGCGCCAAGGCTGGGGCAATGTTGTTGCAGGGAAAGTGTCAGAGGGACAAGTGGGTTTTCTGGCAATTGCGCCGATTTTGTGGGCTAGTGGCTACACTATCGATCCTAACCTGACCGTCAATATCGAAAAGAGAATTGAGGAAATCACCGTTGATGATGGTGACACGGTGATTCGTGGGCGCATGGACGTGATGATTGCCCAAGAATGGGACGAGGGTCGCTCCTCTCTGTGCATCTTGGTGATTGAAAGCAAAAACAGCACGGTAGATGTTTCAGTAGGCATGCCTCAGCTTTTGACTTATGTCGCTTCGTTTTTAAACAGTCAGAAGTCAGTGTGGGGCTTGGTTACCAACGGCAGCATCTATCAGTTCGTTCTAGTGCAGCCAGGGCTATATCGTGAATTTCCGCTATTGAATCTGATGCGTCCCAAAGAGGCTGAGGAAATGTTGAAAGTAGCGATCGCCATCCGAAAAGATTTCCACGAAAACCACACAGAAACCCAGGATAAAAAATAGGACGCACCGGCAAATCGGTACGCCCTAAAATCCATTTAAATTTGATAGGAATTACGCTTCAGCAAGGCGAGCATTAACCGCATCCCAGTTCACTACATTCCACCAGTTGCCCACATAATCACCACGGGCGTTTTGGTAGTTCAAGTAATAGGCATGCTCCCAAACATCCAAGCCTAGAACCGGCGTTTTGCCCAAAGAAATCGGGCTGTCTTGGTTTGCAGTATCCAATACTTCCAAGCCGCCATCTTCGTTAACCACTAGCCATGCCCAGCCGCTACCAAACTGACTTTTTGCAGCGGTGGCAAAGGTGTCCTGAAACTTATCGAAGCTGCCAAATTCCTTTTTGATTGCTTTGGCGATCGCCCCCTTAGGCTTACCACCACCATCGGGACTCATCACTTCCCAGAAAAGGGTGTGGTTGGCATGGCCGCCGCCATTGTTGCGAACGGCAGTGCGAATATCTTCAGGAATGGCATCCAGGTCGCTGATTAGCTCCTCAACAGATTTATCCGCTAGCTCAGGGTGCTTGGCGATCGCCTTATTTAGCTTTTTCACATAGCCCGCATGATGGCGATCGTGGTGGATCACCATAGTGCGCTCGTCGATATAGGGCGCAAGGCTTTCGTAGGCGTAGGGTAGGGGCAGTAGCTCGAAAGCAGGGGCGGTTTCTTCGATGGTATCGGCGATCGCTGGTTGGTAGGACGGCAGCAGCACACCGGCGGTTAGGGTCGCCACAAGCAGCGTCAGAGAGAACCAACGATGGGCGTCAATTCGCTGAGTTAGGCGACGGTACAAGGTTTTGAGCATGGATTCAGCGGATAACAATATCTAAAGACAATATAAAAGTTTTGCCGGACTTTAGGGCACGTCGCCAACTCCTTCTAACTTTGCCTCGGTATCGAGCATCAGGTTTTGCAGTTGGTCCAGCAAGTCCGAGCTAGCGTCCCCCCAAAGCCCCCGCTGATTTGCTTCCAACAACCGCTCCGCCATATCCCGCAGCGCCCACGGATTTTTCTGCCGCACAAACTCCTGCACTTTCGGGTCTAGCAAATAGGCGTTGGCGATACCCTCGTACATAAAATCCTCGGCGCAGTGGGCAGCGGCGTCATAGGCGAACAAATAGTCCACCGTCGCCGCCATTTCAAACGCGCCCTTGTAACCGTGGCGCATCACGCCAGCAATCCATTTTGGGTTCACCACTCGTGATCGATAAACTCGGGCAATTTCTTCGCTTAGGCGGCGCAATTTCGGATTTTCTGGTCGGGAGCGATCGCCAAAATAGGTCACCGGCTGAACCCCCCGCGCCGCCCTGACCGCCGCCGTTAAGCCCCCCTGAAACTGGTAATAATCATCGGAATCCAACAAATCGTGCTCGCGATTATCCTGATTGTGGAGCACGATTTCCATGGTTTCCAAACGGCTAGCAAACGCCTCCGGCGCGGACCGCCCACTGGGGGAATAGGTCACATTGCTGGGGGCGTCCCCTTGGGATTGGGTTTGATTTTGGGGCGGCGAGCTACGGCAAGTGTAAGCGTAGGAACTCCAGTTCACATAGGCGCGGGCGAGATCTTCATCGGTGTGCCATTCTTTCGACTCGATTAGCCCCTGTAGCCCGGCTCCGTAGGCTCCTGGCTTGGAGCCAAAGACGCGGTAGCTGGCGCGAAGGGCAGCGCGATCGCCCGATAGACCTGCATCGATCCAACGCTGGGTTTCGCTTTTGATTCGATAGGCGATGGGGTTATCGGCAGGGGATTCATCGAGGGCGGCCACCGCTTGGACGGCGCGATCAAATAGATCAAGCAAGTTAGGAAAAGCGTCGCGGAAAAAGCCGGAAATGCGCAGGGTCACATCCACGCGGGGGCGACCGAGGGTGGCGATCGCCAACACCTGAAAATCCACCACCCGGCGAGCGCTGCCATCCCAAATTGGCTGGACGCCAATCAGCGCCAAGGCTTCAGCAATATCGTCACCGCCGGTGCGCATCGTAGACGTGCCCCATACCGACAGCCCCAGGGTTTTCGGATAATCGCCGTGTTCTTGGGTGTAGCGCTCAATAACCAGCTCGGCGGCGCGGCGTCCCACGTCCCATGCGGACTCGGTGGGGAGGGCGCGGATATCCACCGAGTAAAAATTGCGCCCGGTGGGGAGAACTTCGGGGCGACCGCGGGTGGGGGCACCAGCGGGACCCGCAGGGATCGGACGACCAGCTAAACCCGAGAGAAGCGCCGACATTTCATTAGACGTGTCCTGGAGCGATCGCCACAACCACCCGCAAATCCAACTTAACTCCCCCTGCAAACGGGATTCCAAAGGGGCACTGTCCCTTTGGCGGGGGCGCGGGGGCAGAGCCCTCGCATCAACAATTAGCGCCTCAACCTCAATATTCGCAGCACTTTCCAAAGCCGCGATCGCCTCCCGAGCCGACAAAAACCTACGACCATCGGGCCCCACCAACGGCACCTTCAACGGCACCGCCGGATCCACCGTCAACGGATCAAGATCCCACCCCCAGTCTGCCGCGATCGCTCGAGTAATTCCCAGCCGATTTTGCCCCGGACTGCGGGCGATCGCCACCATTAAATCGCGAAGCTGCTCACCACTGGGACAGGACCCAAAAATATGCAGCCCATCACGGATTTGCGCCTCTTTCAACTCGCAAAGATAACCGTCTAAAGCCGCCACATCCAATGTTTCCGGCGCACCAGGCTGTTGTGCTAAATCCTGATCCAGCTTTTCCGACTTAACCAGGGTTTCAATTTGAGAAGCGATCGCCCCAGTGCGCTTCGGATCTAAACTTTGCGCCTCATAATATTCGTCCACTAAACCTTCCAAAGATGACAAATTTCCGTACAATTCTGCGCGAGTTAATGGCGGCGTTAAGTGGTCAATAATGACTGCTTGCGATCGCCGTTTTGCCTGGGACCCTTCCCCCGGATCGTTAACAATAAACGGATAGAAATGAGGCATCGGTCCTAGGGCTACTTCGGAATAACAATTTTCCGACAACGCAATACTTTTACCTGGCAACCATTCCAAATTTCCATGCTTTCCCACGTGCACAATTGCCTGAGCTTGGAATTGGATTCGCAGCCAAAGGTAAAATCCTAAATACTCGTGAGTTGGCTCTAAGTCGGGCGCATGATAATTCAAAGTAGGGTCAGCATCGTAGCCTCGCGCCGGTTGAATTCCCACGAAGATATTACCGAATTCAATACCCGCGATTGCCACCTCCTTCTCCGCAGAAAAATTCCCCCATCGACTTTCAACACCCTTCTGAACCGCTAGCGGTAATTCTTTAAACCAACGTTTATACTGCTGCCAATTCAGCGTTTGTCGCACCTGTTTAAACTGCCAGCTCGCCGGATCATTTGTGGTTCCAGCGGTTAGTTTCTGAATCAACTCATCTCCAGTTTTCGGGAGCTTTTCCATATCGCCTACGTTATAGCCACTACGACTCAACGCCCACAAAATATCCACGCAACTTTGGGGCGTATCCAACCCCACACCATTGGCTAAACGCCCATCGCGATTGGGGTAGTTCGCCAAAATCAAAGCCACTTTTTTGGTGGTCGCAGGCGATCGCCGCAGGTTAACCCAACTTTCCGCCAGCGCCGAAACCCACTCCACCCGTTCCATCAGCGGCTCATCGGTTACCACCATGGTTTCCAAATCTGGATCCTGCTGTTGCACCGTTTTAAAGGCGATCGCCCGTCCGATAATCCGCCCATCCACCTCCGGTAACGCCACGTGCATCGCCATATCCCGAGGCGCTAACCCAAAACTTCCATCACGCCATTGCTCCACAGCGCCACTGCTTAAAATTGTTTGGATAACTGGCACACCTAACTGCTCCCAAAACGTTTTCGCAGCTTGTTTTTCATGACTGGTAATATCCTCGCCAGGGCGACCAATGGCAAACCCCGTGGTCATTAGTAAGCAGTCAATATCCGACCAAATTTCTAACGCTTTCTCCTGAACTTCCACATCTTTTAAAGACGATAAGAATACGGGAACTGTCTTTATATTTCGACCCGATAGCGACTGAATTAGAGCATCGATAGCCTGGGTATTTCCTGACTGGAAGTGGGAGCGATAAAAACCAATTCCCACTTTTGGATAATTTTTTCTGAGGTCAACAGTTATGAGCGATTTGTAGGTATCAATGCGAGGGATGGGTGCTGGTGCTGACGGGTTAAATTGGGTGCCTAAACAGCGATCGCTCAAAAATAATAAACAACTAGAAAAATTATCAATGCCCCCTTCAGAAAAATAGCGCCACACTTGATTTGCTACCGTCAATGGCACCGTTGATGTCCCCATTAATCCTGGGTCCGGCTGGTCATCACCGGGAATTACGATTAGGTGGAGCGGCGAATCCTTGGCCCGTTCTTCCACCAAAACTTCGAGGACTTCTAATCCATAGCTCCAGTAGCCTTTTCCCCCCAAAAGTCGCACCACAATAATCTCTGCGTGGCTTAAAACATCGTCAGCATAGGTATCGATGGTGAGCTGCTGTTGCAGGTTTAACTGGTTGCAGGCTCGGATTTTTGGGAAATTTTTCGGGAGGTGGGCGATCGCCCCAGCCAGCGTTTGAATTTCTGTATCTTTCGGCGTAATTATCACAATCGGCGCTGGAGTTTGTTCAATAAAAACAACCCCTTCAACGCTGGGATCCCAGCCCCCTGGCGCAGCAGCAAGACGATGCACAGGCAAACACCCACAACCAACATCACCATAATTTTGCCAGTCGGTGACAGCAACGTTGGCGATCGCCCGTCCACTTCGCCGTTATCCTGGTAAAAATTCCTTAGGCACATCCAGAACAGCCAATGCCCCTTTCCTTGACTCATCTTCTTTCGCCCCTCGCCGTTACTCAGCAAGCCTTAATGGACGGCATTTTTGTTGGACTAGCCGTCACCCTAGGTGTCGCTGCGTTCAGCATTATGTTTAATGGAGCCCTGTCGAAAGTCCGCGATAAGTAGTTCGTTCGCTTAGTGGGCTTGTTGGATTGGCGTTATTGGGGGAGGTGCTGTGAATTTTGGTGAATTGTTCGATAAGGGTGGCGTGGCGATGGGGCCGTTGCTGTTCCTGTCGGTCCTGTCCTTGGGCACCGTGGTTGAACGCTGCGTTTTTTGGATCAAAATTTGGCTAAATGAGCGAGCTATTGTAGATCGTGTTCTGGATGCGGTGAAACGGGATTGGGAGGCGGGCGCGGCGATCGCTAAAAAATCGAAAAAGCAGCCCATCGGTCGTTTTCTGTCTGCGCCTTTCAAGTTGAAAGAGCCGGATCCGGAAGTGTTCAAGCTAGCGCTGGAAACCGCCGCCGACGAAGAACTAACGGCAATGCGCAAAGGAGAGAAAATCCTGGAAGCGACGATCGCCCTTGCGCCTTTGCTGGGTCTACTGGGAACGGTTCTGGGACTAATCGACTCTCTGGGCTCGCTACAACTGGGGGATATCGGCACCGATGCGGGGGCTGGGGTGACCGGCGGTATCGGCAACGCTTTGATTAGCACCGCGACGGGGTTGATTATCGCCATTATCAATCTGGCGTTTTATCGACTGTTTCAAGGGGTTTTATTGCAGCAGGTCAAACTATTTCGTCGGGTGGGGAACGAGCTGGAGCTGCTTTACCGTCAAAAATGGGCGGGGCAAGAGCCGACCGGTTTATCCACGGCTGACGACGGTGACGAGGATGAGGATGATGAATAAGGGGGGAAATCAGCGATGAAAATTAATTTGGACACCCCCGGCGAGGATGTGCGCATCGAAATCCTGCCGCTAATCGACGTTATCTTTTGCATTTTGACGTTCTTTATTTTGGCGGCGGTGACCCTAACGCGACAGCAAGCAATTGAAGTGGACTTGCCAGAAGCGTCCACCAGTGCGCCGCAAACGAAAAGCAATGTGGTGATTGCCCTGAGTCCGTCGGGGCAGCTTTATTGGGATGGGGAGGTGATCGCCGTTGAGCAACTGGTGCGAGACCTTCCTCTCTTTTTGCAATCCAACCCCACCGGCAAGATTATTTTTTACGCCTCGCGATCGGCGTTCTATAGCGACGTCATTACTACGCTGGATTTGTTGCGGTCTGTGGGCGGTAACCGTGTTGCTCTCGCTACCCAGCGCCCCCAGCTAGATATTCCCGGCTCCGATTTTGATACGCCTGGTTTCGAAGATTCTGAAGATTCAGATGTTCCCCCCTCCCTAGATACGCCTTTTCCAGGGCAGCCTGACGGTACTTTGCCAGGATTGCCCGATGAGAACCCCGTCTCTCCCTTTGGACGAAATCGGCGATCGCCCACCTCTCCTGCTCCCCGCAGCCCCGCAATTCCATAGAAAGCAAAAAAACTTTGTCCAGACTCTTGTGCCCAGGCAAAGTTATTTTGCTGAAAAATTTAGAGGTGAAAGCCTAGATAGCTAGGGCGCGTCATAAGGCATAGCATCAATTGTGTCATCAATTGAGCGCCAGAAGCTTTACGCAGCGGGGAGTAATGCCCTTTCAAAGCAAAGCCCTTTCAAAACAAAGCCATCATCCCTTGTCGCCATCGTTATCAGAGCGGTTATGAATCTGTTCCGTCTCTGGACAGTCATCAGACACCAGCAAGTCCACAGAACGCCTTGGCACCGACGCCAGCTTTCGTGTAACCGAGCCAATACTTTCCAGACGAACCATTTCCTCCCAAGAACAGGTCTCATCCTCCTCGTCAGTTTCGTAACGCAGGGTCACCAGATCCCCTTCAATATTGAGGACCCGAGCGCGTTCAATCCAGCGCTGTTGGTCCCGCAAAAAAATACATACTTCATGACCATCGCAGCAAAGTTGATAGATTTTGCGGTGGAGCATAGCCTGCCTCGTGGGGTCAGTGAACAGGTAAATTCGCCAATTTAAACCATGCCTATTATGGCTTAAGGCGTGAAGCAAGGGCAGGCTTCAAGAAAACTTGCTTTGGCAGCTTGTTCCAAGGGGCTTGCACCTGTGCCAAATAAGCGTTGCGATTAGGCTTTCCAAAATCGCAAGAGTTCATCCATGGACAGCCACAGAAAACCCAACCTCAAAGTCATGTAACGTCATTTGGCGTAACCGGGTTCGCCTATTTTAAGCTAGGGAAGCGTTACCTGCTGCGGCCCCAATGGCCCCTTGACCCATTTTGAGGTCCCCCACTGAGCCGATCAAGTTGCGTCACCTGTATCGCGATGGCGCCCCGCAGCATTTTTCATAAGTAAGTTTTCTGGCGATCGCCCCAAGTTTCCCAATTTCAGCGACCCTGCCCGCTTTTGTTTACGAACTTCACCAAGCCCCATATGTGTCCACTAAATGCGCAGATACATGCGCAGAACTTCAGTTTCTGAATTAACTTTTTGAATTAACTGCATCCGCTTGAATACGTCTCAAGGATTTGTTCTGAATGCTTACGTTTAGCGGAAATAGCTTGCTCCAAGCTCCAAAAAACACTTCATTGAAGAACCCAAGGTATTTGTTAGTCACCCTCGAGTCTTTCACCTATCTAAGGCGATTCTTGATTCAAAAAATTACCTCAAAAAGCTGTTAGTAACTAACCGTAAAAACGTATTCCAGACTCTGACAATGTACCGAGAGTTAACTGTGAAAAAGAGTTAGAAGTAAACGCCACGACACTCATCAAGAATTAGCAGCCATTATTCTCTTGGCACAAAACTTAACAAATTGTTTATATTAAGAACACACACGCCAACATTGGAGTGCCGCTATGATAGCTCGCGTTACTCAGGTCGTAGAATCTGCCAGTCCAAGTTACAGCCCAAACTCCTTTGGTTGTGAGACTTTGCGAGACGTTTTCCGCACCGTTGACATTAAAACTTGTCCTACTCGCTACAATTTTCACCTTCACACTATTTACTCTGACGGGAAATTGACGCCCGAAGATGTGGTTCAGCAAGCGTTAGAAATTGGGCTTAAAGGATTAGCCATTACTGACCACAATGCCGTTGGTGGTTACTTTGCCGCCGCAGAATGGTTGGCTCGCCATTCAGGGGAGTTTTATCGTCCCGAAGGCGATCGCCTAAAGCTATGGACGGGCATCGAAATTAATGCTCACCTTCTTGAAGGCGAGGTGCATATTTTGGGCTACGCCTTCGACCCGGATTCTGCTGCTATGGCGCCTTACATTAAGGGGAAAAAGGCGACCGGTGACGATTTTCTTGCTAGTCAGGTGGTGGCATCGATTCAGGCGGCAGGGGGATTAGCGGTGTTGGCTCACCCGGTACGCTATCGTCAGCCACCGGAGTTGTTGATCCCCGCCGCTGAAATGCTGGGCTTTGATGGCATTGAAGTGTATTACGCCTATGATCGTCCGGACGTGTGGCGACCGAGTCCTGATCAGTTGGAGCGAGTTTTAACCCTGTGCGAAGGGCGGGACCTGCTGCACACTTGCGGTACGGATACCCATGGGCTCAGCATTTTGCGCCGCACCGGATGTTAGGACGCTGATTTTTATCGGGTGATTTTTATCGGGCGATTTTTACAGCGTTTTTGTTGTGTGTTTTGCTGTGGGGCTAATCTGCAAAGTGGACCACGGCTCAGGAACTTGGAAACGATGCCCCCTAAGATTGGGCTAAGTTTTTTTTCCTTACCTATGGCTACTTTCAAGGCTGGTTTCTCTGACGCGCGATCGCCCTTCAAAATCAGACTCGCAGGGTCAGTATTGATGGTTGGCGTGGGAGTGGCCGCGATGATCGCCTTGTCCCCATCGCTGGCCCATGCCTGCCGACTTTCTTTGCCTGACTTGACTAACCCAGAGGGTGCTGCGCCTGTTCCCCTTTGGCCGCCAGCGGGAGAAAACCCGGAACAGTGGGGCCCGTGGAAACAGTGGGAGCAGCTTGAAACGGAGCCGTTTATGTTGGGGGTGTCCAACGTGGATTACGGCGGGCTGATGGATATGGAGTATGCCGTTTTTGGCTCGGTGGGGGATGAAAATGACGATCGCAAAAGATCAACGTTTTGGTATCGGGTGAGGCGCGACCGCCAGGTTACGGACCTGGGCACCTACGGCACAGCGGAGGTAATTTATTTTGAGGGTGGAGAAGTAAAGGCATCAAGGGATGTCAGTATTTTGTTTGACCAGCCCCAAGTGCAAGGTCAGCGTTAACGATTTACCGGGCGAAAGTTTACCCAGCAAAAACTCTTGAAGCGAGGGCTAATTGTTATTGGTGGTCCCACGGCGGCGGGTAAAACGGCGCTGGCGATCGCCCTGGGCAAAAAGCTAGGGTCTCCGATCCTCGGCGCAGATTCTCGGCAAATTTATCGGGAGTTAGATATCGGCACCGCCAAGCCAACGTTGGAGGAGCGTGCCCAGGTGCCGCACCATTTGGTGGACTGTTGGGATCCCCGCGAAAATTTAACCTTGGCGGTGTATCAATCCCAAGCCCAGGCGCTAATTAAAAAAATTCACCGTCAGCCCGATACGGATATTGCCGTGCCCTTAGTGGTGGGCGGTACTGGTTTATACATTAAGTCCATTGTGCGGGGCATGAAAATTCCCCAGGTGCCCCCCCAGGGTGAATTGCGATCGCAGCTTAAAAGTATTGACCAGCACGAGCGTTATCAATGGCTGCGTCAGGTGGATGCTCCCGCCAGCGAAAAAATTCACCCCAATGATTCCACCAGAACTCTCCGTGCCCTCGAGGTGTTTTACGCCACTGGTTTTCCCCTGTCGTCCTTACAAGGGGAAGAGCCTCCCAATTATCCGATTCTTACCATTGGGGTAGATTGCTTAAATGATCCCGTGGGTAAAAAAGGGGCGGATCATCCAGGCGATCGCCTCACTGGTCGCATCAAAAAGCGCACGGCAGCCATGATCAACCAGGGGCTAGCGGAGGAGGTTCAGGGACTGCGCGATCGCTACGGCGCAAACCTGCCCCTGCTAAAAACCCTCGGCTACGACGAAACCGGTAAATATTTAGACGGGCACCTAACCCTAGAGCAAGCGGAGGCGCAAATCGTTCGTCACACTCGCCAGTTTGCTAAACGGCAACGCACCTGGTTTCGCGGTGATTCTTCCATCAAGTGGGTTGATAGTGATGATCCTCACCAGTGGGACACCGTTTGGGGCTGGGTCAAAAGCTTTTTACAGATGATCCCCGAGGACGCTTCAGCGAATTAAAGCCGGGAAATTCAACTAAAATCGCAACAGATATATGACCACTGTTCACTAACTTTTAGCCATTTTTGCCCATGCTTCCTCGCCTTAGCCGTCGGCAACTTTTGCAATATGGCACCTTCGCCGTTGGATCCAGCATTATCACCGCCTGTGGTGGCAACCCCGCCGATCCCCAGGCGGAAAAGACCCCCGACGGGCTCGACAAGGTGACCATGGTGACGGACTGGCTAGCCCAGGCAGAACACGGCGGTTTTTACCAGGCGCTAGCCACAGGGGTTTACGAAAAATACGGATTGGCGGTGACCTTGCGCATGGGTGGTCCCCAGGTGTCGGGATCACAGCTCCTGTTGGGGGGCGTCGCCGACTTTGCCATGAGCAACAGCACCCAAGCCATTAACGCCGTGGCTCAACAGGCTCCCATCGTGACCGTGGCGGCGATGTTCCAAAAGGATCCCCGGTGCATCATCGCCCATCCCAATACGAACGTGGAGGATTTGGGAGACTTAAAGGATCGCCCCATTTTTGTGACCCAAGCGTCCGTGAACGATTTTTGGGGACTGTTGTCGAACCGCTACGGCTTTACGGACGCCCAGCGACGGGTGTACAACTTCAGCCCAGCGCCGTTCCTTGCCGATCCCATGTCCTCCCAGCAAGGCTACATCACCTCGGAGCCGTTTACCTTAGCCCAGGAGCTGGGGGAAAAGCCGGTGGTATTTTTGCTGGCGGACTATGGCTATACTCCCTACGCCACCACCATCGACACCACCCGCGCCATTATCGAGAAGAAGCCGGAGGTGGTGCAGCGTTTTGTGCAGGCTAGCTCTGAAGGGTGGCAAAGTTATCTCAAAGATCCGACGCCGGCCAATCAGCTAATTCGCAAGGATCACCCGGAAATGCCGGGGGATTTGTTGGATTACGGCGTGGACACCTTGAGGGAGTACGGCATTGTGCGCTCAGGGGATGCGGAAACCCAGGGCATTGGCTATATGACGGGCGATCGCTGGCAAGGATTTTTCGAAAGCATGGTGGAATGGGGCGTGTACGACACCAACGTGCCCTACGAGTCAGCGTTTGTGCTGGACTTTGTGCAGGATTTGCCGACGGCGGGCTAGGCAGCTTGGCGCTGTGGGCTTAGAAATATTTTGTTAAGCTCAAATATGCTAACGGCGCAGCGCCTGATTGATCCGCCCCATTTATCCTCCGTTTTTGGTGATTCCCGCGTGACCTCCTCGTCTGCTTATTCTTCATCCACGTCCTACAAAGATGTTGCCCCCACCGTGATTTTGGATCGGGTGAGCAAAGTGTATCCCTCGGGGACGATCGCCCTGCAAGATGTAGATTTATCGGTAAAACAGGGGGAGTTTCTGAGCCTGGTGGGACCATCCGGCTGCGGCAAAAGCACGGTGCTAGGGTTAATCGCCGGACTGAGCAAGCCCACCCAAGGGGATTTGCAGTGGGCCATGCCGGAGTTTCGCAAGGATTTGGCGTTTGTGTTTCAGGACGCGTCGTTGCTGCCCTGGTCCAATGTGGAGGAAAATGTGCGGCTGCCGCTGAAATTGGCGGGGCAGTCGAAAAAGCAAACCCAGCAGGCGGTGACCGAGGCGATCGCCCTCGTAGGGTTGAAGGGCTCTGAAAAGGCGTTTCCCCGGCAGCTATCGGGGGGGATGAAAATGCGGGTGTCCATTGCTCGGGCGATCGTCACCCAGCCGAAGGTATTGCTGATGGACGAGCCCTTTGGTGCCCTCGACGAAATCACCCGCAACCGCCTCAACGAAGACCTGATGAACCTGTGGCGGCAAAAGCGCTGGACCGTGGTTTTTGTGACCCACAATATTTACGAGGCGGTGTATTTGTCCACCCGGGTGGCGGTGATGGGGGTGAATCCGGGGCGCATTGTGGATGACCTGGTGATCGATGCGCCGTATCCCCGCACCGAAGCTTTCCGCCAGTCCCCAGAATTCGGTCAATATCGCCGTCAACTGGCCAAAGCCCTAGCGGAAGGAATGGAATAGTTCGTCCTAACCCTTCGCCCTTAAAAATCCCATCACAAATACCGTTTAAAATTCCACCCATGCGCGATAAATCCCTGACGGAAAAATTATTATCCCCCGATGTGCTCGCCCCCTTCGCCGTGGGAATTGTCTTTATATTGGGGTGGGATTTATTGGTTCGCATCGCCGGATTGCCTCCCTATCTTTTGCCGGGGCCGCTATTAGTTATTCAAACGTTAATTGAAAATTGGGGAGATCTATTTTCATCCCTGACGGTTACGTTTCAAATTACGATTGTGGCGTTTTTGACGGCGGCTGGCTCGGGGCTGGCGATCGCCATTCTTTTCACCATTAATAAGTGGATTGAACGCAGCCTATTTCCCTATGCGGTGGTGCTACAAACCACGCCCCTGGTGGCGATCGCTCCGTTGATTATTATTTGGCTCAAGGAAAATACCTTCGGTGCTCTGGTGTTGTGCGCTTGGATTGCAGCATTCTTTCCCATCCTATCCAATACCACCTTGGGACTAAATAGCGTAGATCGCAACTTAAATAACTTGTTTACCCTATACAACGCATCGCCTTGGCAACGGTTGATTTATCTACGTCTACCCAGCGCCTTGCCCTATTTTCTGGGGGGATTAAGAATCAGCGGTGGGCTGTCATTAATTGGTGCCGTTGTGGCGGAGTTTGTGGCAGGAACGGGCGGTTCTAAATCTGGAATTGCCTATCAAATTTTGATTGCCAGCTATAACTTGCAAATCCCTCGTATGTTTGCGGCATTGCTGTTAGTGACGGGCTTGGGCATTGTGATTTTTGCGGTGCTATCTCTGATTTCTGATGCGCTGTTAAAAGACTGGCACGAAAGCGCCGTGAATCCTAACCAGTAGGGCTAGAGTCAGCGAAGGGGATTGAGTAGAAATCTGGGCTGAGCGTTGGGAATTGTAGATTAAGCGACCGTCGTTTGGGAATTGCGGCGGTTAAGATACTGCATTGGCAGTACTGGGTCGCTAATGACGGCTTTTTTATGCAAGATTCTCAGCATCGCATTTTGACCGGTTTTGCCTTTTTTATGGGCACCATTGCGATCGCCATCTTGGGCTATATCGGCTTTGGCTGGACGCCTTTAGAAGCCGCCTATATGGTCGTTATCACCATTTTTGGCGTGGGCTATGGGGAAGTGAAACCCCTGGAGGGGGCTGCCCAGAAAGTTTTTACAATGCTGGTGATTATTGCCGGAACCACCTCCGCGGTTTATATCGTTGGGGGATTTTTGCAAATGGTGACCGAAGGCGAAATTCACCGAGCGTTAAATCTTCAGCAGCGGCAACGGGCTATGGCGAACCTTCAAGATCATGCGATTATTTGTGGCTTTGGGCGCATGGGGCAGGTGATTGCCCAGCAGCTCGATGCGGCGAAGTATCCCTTTGCAATTATCGATAACGACCCGGAGCGCATTGCCCTGGCGGAGAAGTGCGGCTATCTGATTCACAACGGCAATGCTACCCACGAAGATAGCCTCCACGCCGTCAGCATTTTAAGCGCGAGAACGTTGGCAACGGCTCTGCCAGACGATGCGACGAATGTGTTTATTACCCTGACGGCGCGGGAGTTGAATAATGATTTGACGATTTTGGCGCGGGGGGAGGTGCCAGAAACGGAGCGAAAACTGCGGCTGGCGGGGGCGGATCGGGTGATTTTGCCCATCACCGTTGGGGGGGTGCAAATGGCAAGTCTAATGGCTGAGGGCGATCGCCGGGATTTTTTAAATCAGCCTGAGGAGCGTAGTTTTCTAAACGATTTGTTGGCCAATATCGAAGTGCAAATGGATGAGCTCACGGTGCGGCGAGGCTCATTGGCATTGGGACGTACGGTGATGGAAATGGAGGTGCGGGCGAAGGGGGCGTTTATTGCGATCGCCATTCGCCGAGCCGATGGCAGTACGATTTTTCGCCCCCATCCTTCGCAAATTTTGCACCTTGGCGACTCGCTGATCGTGATTGGGCACCGGAATGAAATTCCTCAGTTTGCTGAACGGTACGACTTTCGGAGAAAACAACTCAAAGTTCGGCGCAGCTCCCTACCGAGTTAAATCACTGTAATTGCGAGAATCCAGCGTATTTCCGCCGCATGGATTACTGACGCATGGATTACTGACGCATGGATTACTGACGCATGGATTACTCGCATTTACTATCGCTGCATTGATTACTGCCGCGTTTATCACCGTCAAAACCGTTCCAAAATACTTGCTTAAAATAGCCGATCGAACCCCATGACCCTCGTTAATTTGCTTTGGATTCTGATTTGCTCAGGCTTGGTGTTTCTGATGCAAGCGGGGTTTATGTGTTTGGAATCGGGGATGACCCGGTCGAAAAATAGCATCAACGTTGCCATCAAAAACTTGGCGGATTTTGGATTATCTGTGGGGTTGTTTTGGGCGTTTGGATTTACGTTGATGTTTGGCCTGTCGGTGGTGGGCTGGTGGGGGCGAGGTGATTTATTTCCGGGATTGGAATCTTCAAAGATCGCGGTGTTTTTCCTATTCCAAGCGATGTTTTGCGGCACCTCAACGACCATCGTGTCTGGGGTGGTGGCAGAGCGGCTGAAGTTTGGAGGGTATTTGGCGATCGCCTCCCTGGTGTCGGGGGCAATTTATCCCATCTTTGGACATTGGGCGTGGAATGGCATTGCGCCAGAATTTTTGGGAGATGCGGCGAAAATTGGGGGATGGCTCCATAATGTGGGCTTTGTGGATTTTGCGGGATCCACGGTGGTCCATAGTGTGGGGGCTTGGGTGGGTTTAGCGGCGGCCGTCATTATTGGACCGCGCCAGGGACGGTTTTTGAAAAAAGGAAGTGCAGTCAAAATCCAGGGTTCTAATATGCCGTTTTCTGTCCTAGGCACCCTAGTGTTGTGGTTCGGGTGGATTGGGTTCAATGGCGGAAGCACGTTCGCTTTGGACGATACGGTGCCGGGGATTATCGTCAATACGATGCTGGCGGGGGTGGCGGGATTACTGGGGGGTGGCGCTTTAAGTTGGGTTAGCGATCGCCGGGTGGAGGCTGAGCCGTTGATGAATAGTGCCTTGGCGGGGCTGGTGGCCATTACGGCCGGTGCCCATGCGGTGTCTCCGGCGATCGCAATCATCATCGGCGCGACGGGGGCGGCGGCAACGGTGCTGACTATACGGATTTTGGTGCGGCTTGAGGTGGACGATGCGGTGGATGCGATCGCGGTTCACGGTGGTGCCGGGCTGTGGGGCACCTTGTGTGTGGGACTAATGGGCAATTTAACGGTGCTGGATACGGGGTTAGGTCGGCTTGCCCAGGTGTTGGTGCAGGCTTTGGGGGTTGGGGTGGCTTTGGTGTGGGGCTTTGGAGTGAGTTGGGTGTTGCTGTGGGTGCTGAACCGTTACTTCCCCCTTCGTATTTCTCCGGAAGATGAGGCGCTGGGCTTAAATTTGTCGGAGCATAATGCGAAAACCGATGCGTACAATTTGTTCCAGGTGATGGATCGCCAGGCGGAAACCCACGACCTGAGCTTGCGGGTGCCGGTGGAGCCCTTTACGGAAATTGGACATATCGCCACTCGCTACAACCAGGTGATGGATGCCTTTGAAGCGCGACACCATAAAAGCGTGGAGGATTTGGCGGAGATTTATTACGTTACGGCGGCGATTTCAGCGGCGATCGAGCATGAAACCTTTGATGCTAAGCAGTTGGGGTTGGATGAGGTGATGGAACGGGGGGATGAGATTGGGGCGCTGGCCCGCACGATTCGGGGAATGGCGCAGCTAATTCAAAGTCAAAAGCTGGAGTTAGACCGATTGAAGCAAGGACTAAAAGATGCCCACCAACCACCAGCACCTCAGTAAGATGCGCTCCCAATTTTGTTGATTTCTTCGGCAATGAGCTACTCCTCGGGGCTGACATGGAGGAAATCTATCGCCAGCCAGCTCCAGGCTGGGTGGCTACCTTTAGTTCAGAAGCTTGGGACAGGTCATTGAATTAGCGGCGTAATTTGGCTTAGGAGGTCTGGGAGCTTGTTGTTGATTACGTCCCAAATCACCTCAAAGTCGAGTTGGTCGTATTCATGGACGATAATGTCGCGCATTCCTGCCATCTCTCGCCAGGGGAGGTTTGGGTGCTGCTGTCGAAACTCTGGAGAGAGGCGCTTGGTAGCTTCGCCGATGATGGTGATTTGATAGAGGATGGCGGAGAGCTTTTCTTCGTTGGCTTCCAGGGCGGCTTTGCTGATGCCGTTGGCGTAGCGGAGGGCACGGTTGGCGGCGTTGGTGATGTCAATAAGGGATTCTTGGTTGCGCGACATAGATGGTTTGGGCGGTTTCCAGGATGTTTTGGCGGCGGAGCCAGTTGTCGCTGCGTTGAAGGGCGGGTTTAACGATTAGGTCGATTTTGCGGTCGAAGAGGGTTTGCAGTTCGTCGCGCATTTGTAGGGTTTCGCTAAGTCCGCGTTTTGCCGTTGGGGAGAAGTCCACCAGGATATCGATGTCGCTTTTATCGTGGAAATCGTCGCGCAGGATGGAGCCGAATAGGGCGAATTCGGTGATATGCCACTTTTGGCAAAAGTGTTTGATGGCGTCTGTGGGCAATGGAATTGCCGTTTGGGGATATTTGGCTTCAGCCATGGCTGGTGGGGTGAGAATCCAGACTGTTTTTAGGGTTGGATTTACTGTTCCAGCTTAGGGGATGGGCGCGGTGGGATGGGGAGATTATCCTGGAGGAGATGCGGTGGGAGCGTGGTGATGGTTAAGCAATCGGGAGATGGACTGTCGCCGGCGGGGCGGTTTGTGGATGGGGTTTTGGCGCAGATGGTGGAGGTGGAGTTTGACCAGGTGCAAGTCCACGAATTTTGGCGGGGGAATTTGGCGGGGTTTGATGAGGGGGTTCTGGCGCAGTTGCCGGGGGCGTTTCAGCGCTTAAGGGAAAAGTATTCACCGGAATTTAGCGCGTCCATATTCAACGACTTTGGTGTTTTCATTTGGCAGTTTCCCCTGGGGGTGCGATCGCTGAATTTAGAAATTGCGATCGCGGCGAACCAACGGGCACTGGAGGTGTATACCCGTGAGGCGTTT
>CALGDE010000061.1 GCA_937883785.1 uncultured cyanobacterium | reverse complement strand
TCTGTTCTCGTTTTATCAGCTCTCGTCAAAAGCGGCATAAGTGGGATGCTCCCTCTAGTCTATAAGGTCAAATTGATAATTTCGGGCGAAGGTTTTATTCACAGTCCTAGCAAACAGTTGCAAAACTGCCCCCAGCTCAGGGGGACTGAACTGAAACCTCGATATCTTGTTCGCTAGGCGTAAGTTTGTTAGTCCTAAAAGTCGCGAACATGGCTGTATTTAAGACCGCACCTTATCTTTTTTGCTCACTCTTAAGACGCTGTTTCTAACGTTAATTGTCTAGGATGGTTCTTGGAGAGTTTCCCGTGTCCAACGAAATTACTGCTCTGATCAGAGATTTTTTACGAACAGAATTACGGCTATCCCAAGCCGCCATTGATATTGCTTTAAACCAATGGCAGCGAGAACAAGGACCGCTGCCATTGGTTTTATGGCGCTACGGCTTGATAAGCATTGAACAGTTGGCGCAGATGTTCAACTGGTTAGATGATTTGGCAGAAACAGGGGACTGGAAACGCATTTAGCGCTCCTGGTTGCCTTGGTTGGGGCATGCGCTCAATTAGAGGCCATAAGCTTGACATCGTGGAGAGTACACGTCTTTTCAATCATGGTCAGTTCGATAAAAAACAGGGCAATTTTGAGTCACGTGATCGAAGTTGAATCCGCATCGAAGCTGAAACGGCACTGTTAGCTTTGCCGCCGTTTCACTCCCTCTGTGACCCCGTCAAGTCAACGCCTACAGTTGGGAAGCGGCGGCGGCAACACCGGATCCGGGTGAAAAGCCATCGGCTCCCAGTTCCATTAGAGTTGCTTCCAAAGCCGCAATGCCGTTGAGGATATCGCGATCGCACACAAAGCCTAGATGTCCCATGCGAAAAATCTTACCCTTCAGGTGATCCTGACCGCCCGCCAGAATAATATCGAACCGCTTTTTCATCACGGATCGAATTTGCTCTGCTTCCACGCTGGAGGGCATCACCGCCGTTACCGCCGGGCTGGAACATTCATCAGCGCCCAGCAAGGGTAAATTGAGTGCCACCATGGCCGCCCGCACTGCTCGACGATGGCGATCATGGCGGGTAAAAATGCCTTCTAACCCTTCTTTTTTCATCATTTGTAGCGCCACTTGAAGCCCGAAGAACAAATTCACTGGCGGTGTATAGGGAGTGGTGTCCTTCGCCGCGCTTTTGCGATATTTGCCCAGGTCAAAATAAAATCTCGGCAGCGTCGCCTTCTCGTAGGCGCCCCAGGCTTTTTCACTAACGGACACAAATCCCAATCCCGGCGGCATCATATAGCCCTTTTGGGAGCCGGATCCCACCACATCTAGCCCCCACTCATCCACAGGCACGCTGGTGGCGCCCAAACTGGTAACCGCATCGGCAATCACCAGGGCACCGTGGGCGTTGGTTACTTTGGCGATCGCCTCCAAGTCGTTCAACACCCCGCTGGAGGTTTCGCTATGGGTAACAATAACCGCCTTAATGGTTTTTTCCGTATCCGCCTCCAGCTTGCTTACAAACTCGGATACATCTAGGGGCTTCCCCCACTCCGCCTTAATCCAATCCACCTCGAGACCATAAGCCTCCGCCACCAAGCCCCACCGTTCGCCAAACTTACCGTTGGAACCCACCAGCACGCGATCACCCGCACTGAGGAAATTAATAATCCCCGCCTCCATGGCGCCAGTCCCGCTGGCCGCTAAGGTCAACACATCATTTTGGGTTTGGTGCAGCCATTTTAGATTCGCCGTCACCTCCGCAAAAATCTCGCTAAATTCGCCGCTGCGATGACCAATCGTATGCTTTGCCTGGGCAAGGAGCACCGGCTCGGGTACGGGGGTCGGACCGGGGATCATCAACATCAGCTTATTGTCCATAGCTTCCTCGTGGTATCTCCTGGGTTCGGTAGACTTTTCTTGTTACGTCTGGGGCAATTGTCCTCGTTAAAGCGAGCCAGCATGGGCAGAAAGCTTGGGGCGAACAGTCCAAAACAATCCAGATACGGGCGCGTAACGGGTAGATGGAAATTGTAAGCCAGGGCGATCGTCATTAACCGCCGACTTTGCTAAAAACACATCAAATTTTTCTGTTCTTGTATTCTATTCTCTCTACTTTTCCATTCCCGTTCTAATTTTCGCCTTTCGCAACCTTGCCATCGCTTGTCATTCACACATTTGCTGCCGGGCATATCCACCGCCCACCCCTAGATAATGGGCTAATCAACCATAAATCATTGCCCAACTCCCCTCACCACCCAAGCTGCCACAGTTTAAACTTTTCAATCTTGATATCCGCAATGTTCTGCGAGTCATGTTTTGGATACGTAACTGAATGTAAACTATAGAAAGTGGAATCAAACGTAAATGTGCTTGCGGTGCGTCTTTACGTCAAAGACCGCATTGCTGGCGGCCCTAGATAACCGCCAAACATTTTCGTATTGACAAAATTTCCTGTTGATTTTTTGCATTGAGAGAACGGGTTTATGTTTCGCAAAATCCCCCTATCTTGGGTCTTACTGGTGGTTGGTTCGGTGCTAACGGTGGTGGGCTTTTGGGCCTATATCGACGGTAACTCTACTCTCAACCTAGTGGGTTTCTTCTACGGAATTCCCGTGTTATTGGGAGGGGCAGCCCTAAAGGCAGCAGAGCTAAAGCCCATTCCCTATAAAGTGGAAACGTCCCAGGATGTGTTGGAACTGCGGAAGTCCCAGGCAACCCCCACCCAGGAGCAGGTGCGCAAGGATGTGACCCGTTTCCGCTACGGACAAGAGGCTCACCTGGATGAAACGTTGGAGCGACTGGGGTTGAGCCCTACCGACGAGGAGCGTCCGGTGCTGCATTCCATTGTTGAGCGCAACCACGAAGGGCGCTACAACCTGACCCTATCCTTTGCGTCTCCCTACATTTCCTTTGATACTTGGCAAGAAAAGCGCGACAAAATTGAGCGTTTCTTTGGTCCCAATATCACCGCCGATATTAGCCACGGTGAAGAAGTCACCTCAAAGGATGGCATATCAGTGACCCTGGTGGATTTGGCCCTGACTCGGGTGGCAGAGGCTCCTGTGGCGACCACAGCATAGGGTTACAATTAGCGCTCGTTAGTACGAGTTTGTAGCTGATAATCAGCCAATAAGTTGAAGCATTTCCCAGCGTCGCGCCGTTCTGTACCCACCTTGCTGATTGGGGGAACCCACAGCGGGGTGGGTAAAACTTCTGTAGCGCTCGGCTTAATGCGGGCGTTTTCGCGACGGGGATTACGGGTGCAACCGTTTAAGGTGGGACCCGACTTTATAGATCCTGGGCACCATACTTTGGCTACTGGGCGACGATCGCATAACTTAGACGGCTGGATGATCCCAGCAACGGTAAATCAGAAAATTTTCTGGGACGCCACCGAGGATGCGGATTTAGCCATTATCGAAGGGGTGATGGGGCTTTTCGATGGATATGGCATGGGGGAAATGGGCAGCACGGCGGAGCTGGCAAAGTTGCTGGGAGCATCAGTGCTGTTGGTGATTGATGCCCAGGGGATGGGGCGTAGTGCAGCGGCAATTTTGCAAGGGTTTCAGCAGTTTGATCCAGCGGTGAATTTTTTGGGGGCGATCCTAAACCGGGTGGGGAGCGATCGCCATAGAAATTGGGTCAAAAAAGCCTGCGAGGTGCAAACTCAATATCAATCTCAGCGCCAGTCACCAGGCAAAATCATGCCGATTCTTGGAGGATTGCCACGCCAGGGTAAATTGGCGATTCCTCGGCGGCATTTGGGATTGGTGTTAGGGGGCGAAAATGAGTCGGATCCGGGAGATGGGAATCGCCTAGACAAGCTGGGGGATTGGGTTGAATGCCATCTAAATTTGGATTTGCTACACCAAAAAGCAACGCCTTTACAACAGTCTTCGACATCAAAGTTTTTTTCAATTCCAGTCAATAACACAATAAAAAAAGCACCGGTCAATATTGGCATTGCCCGCGATCACGCCTTTTGTTTTCATTACGAATACAACTTGGAACTGCTGCGAAAGCTAGGGGCAAATCTAATCGAGTTTTCTCCCCTGAAAGATAGCCATCTTCCCCATAATTTACAGGGAATTTATATTGCTGGTGGTTATCCAGAACTCCACGGAAAAGTCCTCAGTGAAAATAAGACTTTACGGCAGGAAATCGCTAACGCTAGCAAACGGGGGATGCCAATTTACGCAGAGTGTGGCGGATTAATTTATCTGAGCCAAAGTGTTGAGATTCGCGACGGTGATGGTTACAAAACCTATCCCATGGTGGGGGCAATGCCTTTTTCTACGGCCATGGGCGATCGCTCCACCTTGGGATACTGTGAAGTGCGCTGGGCGGGAGATTCATCATTCTTGCCCGCTGGGGCGATCGCTCGCGGGCACTGTTTTCACTATTCACAAGTTAGAACAGAGCAAGTTAGAACAAAACAGGTTAAAACAGAACAAATAAAAACAGAAATTGATTCTCAAAGTGACACTTTCTCTGGTCAAGAACCAAGGAAAATTTATCAGATACACACGTCCCAAGGTGAGATAAAACCCGAAGGTTATCTGTTACGAAACACCCTGGCAAGCTACGTTCATATGCACTGGGGAAGCTGTCCAGAATGGGTAGAAAACTGGCTGGATCTTTGTCGGAGCCATTGCCCAAGCCATCAGCATAGCCACTGCATTTAAAGGGAACTCAACAAAGCCTATCTTGCACTGCCACAGGGCTTATTCGTGAGTCATTTTTCTAATCGCGTCGTTCTTACCAATAACCACCATAACCATTCCCTTTCTAAGCTCCGTATCTGGGGACGGGTTCACATCAAACTGGTTAAGTTGTGGTGGATTTAGGGAGCAGGGAGCTTTGGCACAGACCCCTAACGCCAAAACATTGACCCCATATTCTGAACGCAAATTTAAATCCGTTAACGTCTTTCCGTGGAAGTCTTCAGGAACAATAACCTCCACAATACTGCTTTGGGGATCTAATTCTAGGCGTTCTAAAACATTAGGTTGGGTGAGCGATCGCGCCACTTCACACCCCATTTCATATTCAGGAAAAATAACAACATCCGCACCCACTTTATTCAATAATTTTCCATGAATATCAGAGGAGGCTTTTGCCAACACGTAGTTTACCCCCGCCTCTTTTAAATTCAAGGTTGTAATAACGCTAGCCTCAATATAATTACCGATCGCCACAATAACCGTATCGAATTCAAAGAGTCCTCCCTCTTCTAAAGCACTAGGATCAGTGCTATCTAATTCCAAGGCATGGGAAACAATATGGCTATTAAGGGCATGGGCAACGGCTTTTTCTCCGCGATCAACCCCTAATACTTCGTAGCCCATTCCGTGCAACGTTTCGCAAACTGCCCGTCCAAAACGCCCCAAGCCAATAACGGCGAACTGCTTCTTTTGAGTGCGTAAATCCCTAAGAAATTGCCACGACGATAAATTCACGAAATTGCGATCGCCCTACGCGAAAGAATAAATAATTAAATCAGCCACTCTGTAGTTTAGCCACTTCAATAGCGTGATAAAAGCCTCTTCCGTAAGAATTCTTCGGCTTGGTTCGCCTCAGACTCAAAGACCCGATGAATAATAACCCAGCCCACGATGGGCATCGCTAAGGCAAACACGGCGAATCGTCGATCAAGTTCTCCGAGACCTTCGCCGGGGGTCAACAGAAATATTGTCCAAACGGGAAACCAGATGCCACTCCACAATGTGACGAAAACAATTACAGCGGGATGGATCTGCATGGTGATTGTGATGCGGGTGCCCTGGGCTATGGCGGCGTATTGCCCGGTGACAATGGGAATAAACGAGTTGCGGTAATCAATACGTCGCCGAATTTCAAAGCCGTTGTCGCTGGAGCGCCCTAGGAACGGTTTTGTGACTCGTCGCAATGCCGCCAAGCCTGATGGGTGTGGCGCGATCGCTCCCTCCAAACGCTGCGCAACCTGGGTTGGGGACGCAGGCACAACCAGCTCCAATCGCCGCGAGGGCAAAATTTTTATCGCCATGGTTTGCCTGCTCTTAATTACTGCTCCATAAAATTATCCCCCACAGGTCTAAACCAATGGGGGATGCTGACTCATTAATGACTAACCTTTAGTCAATGGTGATGGGAGTAGGACCATCGCCAGGGCTGCTCGGTGGGGTTATGCTACGCACTTCGGCGTACAGGCGATCACGCCACTCAAAAAATGGGGCGTAAGCGGGGTTATCGGCAATGCCGGGGATGCCGCGCCCTTGGACACTGGTGGGAATGTCCAAATAGTTGCCCCGGGGAATTTTGAGGTAAATGCTGGCGCTAGCCACGGCAAAGTCAGCCAAGGTGGGCTCATTGCCGGTGAGATAAGCACTGTCGGCCAAGATTAGGCACAGGCTTTCCAGGTCCTGATGGAGCGATCGCCTAGCAGCGGCGATCGCATCGGGACCCACCCCTACACCTGCGCCCACCGCATCAAAAATCTCCCCTGGAACTGAACCAATAATATTTTTCACAATATCTGGCGTTCCCGACGGCAACCAGCCCGTGCGAAATTCCGTATCTCCCCGCAGGGCCAACAGCACCAGCTTGCGAGCATTGGGCACGATCGCCTCGTCTGCCCACTCTTCCATCATCAAGGTCAGTCCCTTCGCCTTTACTTCCAAGGGAATAATCGGCTTAGTGGGATAGGTTTCGTCAAGATATTTGGCGATCGCCGTGGAATCAGAAATCACCTGTTCCCCGTCCTTCAACACCGGCACCTGGCGCTGCCCCGACAGGCGATACACATCCACCTGTCCCACCCCCGGCGTCACTTCAATTTTGCGATAGTCAATACCCTTGTAATCCAAAATCAAACAAACTTTTTCGCAGTAGGACGAAAACTTGAATTGATATAGCTCAACCATAGGTTGTTATTAATCCTGACTATTGCGTACGACGCTGGAAATAGCTCTGCACTGACGCGTTCTCAAAAGTACTTTTCACGGTACTTGCCAAAGCGTTTCCCAGCGATCGCCCCCATTGTGACACCGAATTTTGGAATGGGAAGGGTCGGACAACCCACCCTTACAGCTCGCTAAAAATATTTACTTGCATTGATATTTAGCAGAGAACCAACAGCCTTTGGCACGCTAAACATAGCCGCTGTGTACCTTACCCTTGATCTTCACCGGGTTCCAAACGCTTCGACTCCACATCAATAACGGTCGCATCAGCGGTCACATCCGCCCCAGTGCTGATCGTTTGCCCCATTGACTGAGCTGCTGTTACATCCACAACGGTCACCCCATCCACCTCCACGGTGCCAGGGGGCGTCACCCGTTCAAACTGCCCCTTTTGCATTTTCAGCGCCTCGCCACAGCTTGGGCAGCCCAGGGATATGTTTTCCACCCCGGTCATTTCAAAGCCACACACGGGACAGTCGGCCGTGGCAGTATTGCGCCGCAGCCACCAGCCACCCACCAAAAACAACACCACCGGCACCAGCAACAGCACCAAAAAAATAATGGCCAAACCACTGACCAGCCATCCCAGACCAGCAGCACCCAATAGCCACAAAATCCCGAAAAAGATTAGCCAGTTGCTGAGGCCAGACAGGACGACCTGTAAGGATTTAAGGGGAGATGAATTCATCGTTTCTGTCTCCTAAAAGCAACATTCTGGAATTATTTTTGATTGCGCAGCTCGGTTCGCAATTTCTTTCGAAGTTTCTGTTTATTTTTTCATCTTGCCCGCCCACGGTGTCCTTTGGACAGGGTGGCGATCGCCCCTTGACGGTCCTTAATATGCCCCGTCAACGCACGCTATGCTTCCCGCTTTAGGTAGACACAGTGGCGATCGCCCCCGGATAGCGGCGTTGTAAATCCATCCACCGCCACCACCGTCGCCCCCCAGTCTTGCAAAATCGGCGCGAGGCTATCTTCCTCCTCCGTCGTCCACTTACCCCGATACAAAATCGCCATCCCCCCATCTGCCACCAACGGCAGCGCATAGCCCGCACATTTGTCCGCCGCTCCCACCGCTCGCAAGGTGACGATATCAAACTGGGGGCGGCTGTCAGGCTGGCGGGCAATTTGTTCGGCTCGGTCGGCGATCGCACTGACGTTAGAAAGTTCTAATTTTTCTGCCAATTCTTCGGCAAAAGCAATTTTTTTATGGGTGCTATCCAGCAGGGTGATAGACCAGTTGGGCTGGGCGATCGCGATCGGCAAACCGGGAAAACCGCCCCCGGTGCCAATATCCAACAGGGAAATCACGTGGGCAGGCTGTCCCTCCGCGTCCACCTCTGCAAAGGGATCATGGGCTCGCAACGTCGCCAGCGCCGGCACCTTTTCTGAAAAAATACCCCGCACTGAATCCCAAATATGCTTTTCCCAAAACTCGTCCGGCTCCACAATACGCGTCAAATTCATCCGCGTATTACCGTCCAAAACCCCTGCATAAAGCCGTTGAAATAGATCCTGCTCAGCCTCCTCCGGCTGCCAGCCCGTGGTGGACTGCCATAGCTCTAAATTTTTCGGCAGCGGGGCGATTCCGTTAGTCATAGGGGCAGTCATAGGAACAGCAGAGTAGAAATGCAAATAAGTTTTACTCCATGGACGTTAGTTCGACGAAAAGCCCCCCTTACCAAGGGGGGTTGGGGGGATCCTCTAAGGTTCAAGCCCACAGCCGAAAATTTTGGTAATGGGCCACAGGGGAAGGATCCCCCCTCAGTCCCCCCTTGATAAGGGGAGAAGTCGATTTGAGCCGATTGTGCACCGTCGAACTGATGTCCCATAGGGAAAGCTGGTGGTTTTTGTGGCAGGGGAGCTACAGGGCATCGCAGCGAATTTCCACCCGGAAGCCGTCGGGGTCGAAAAAGTAAACGCCGCGACCGGTGGAGCGACTGGTGGGACCGCTGGCGATCGCCACCCCATTAGCCCGCAACACCTCCACCGCCTGGTCAAATAGCTGGGGGGCAATATCAAACGCCAAATGATCCGCCCGAGTAAACTGCCGCCGGGGGTTGGGATCCGGCGACGCTAAATCCGGCTCCCAAAATAAATCTAAAATGCTGCCATCGGGCAATCGAAAGTTCGCAACCTTGCCCGCCGCCACCAGTTTTTTCAACGTGCTAGGCACCGCGTCCCCCACCAGCTCCTCCAGCCCCAGGATTTCCCCGTAAAATCGACGCGATCGCCCCATATCCTGAACATTCAACGCAAAATGGTGCATTCGCAACAAAGACCCCACCGGTAGCTTGGCGGGCGTGTCCTTGGGAGCCTTATCGGCAACCTTGGCGATAACAGGAGACTGGGACATGAGCTAAATCCTCCAGCAGGTTTTAAGCTATTTATTCAAGCTTTTTATTTGAACCGTTTTATTCAAACCTTTTGTTCAAGCTTTTTTGATTTTTAGTCTTGAATTTCTATCCAGAATTTTGACCTGGGATTCCGTCCAACTTTTGTGACAGAAACTTCTCTCAGTTTTAACGTTCTCGTGCTGAAATTCTGACCCCAAAGAACATTTCGTCACCCCTAACCCCCTATCGCAACCACCATGGGCAACACCTTCGGTCAACTATTTCGCATCACCACCTTCGGCGAATCCCACGGCGGCGGAGTCGGCGTCGTAATTGACGGTTGCCCACCGCAAATTGACTTGACGGCAGAAGAAATCCAAGTGGACCTGGATCGCCGCCGCCCGGGGCAAAGCAAAATCACCACCCCTCGCAAAGAAACGGACACCTGTACCATTTTGTCGGGAACCTTCCAGGGCAAAACCCTCGGCACGCCCATATCAATTTTGGTGCAAAACAAAAACACCCGCCCCGAGGACTACTCGGAGATGACCAAGGCATATCGCCCGTCCCACGCTGACGCCACCTACGACGCCAAATACGGCTTTCGGAATCACCAGGGGGGCGGACGCTCTTCGGCGCGGGAAACCATCGGTCGGGTGGCCGCCGGGGCGATCGCAAAAAAAATCCTCCGCCAAGCCGCTGGCGTAGAAATTGTTGGCTATGTCAAACGCATCCACCATTTGGAAGCCCAAGTGGATCAAGAATCCGTCACCTTGGAGCAGGTGGAAAGCAATATTGTGCGATCGCCTGACCAAGACTTTGTGGAAAAAGCCATTGATCTGATCAGCGACGCCCGCAAAGAAGGGGACTCCGTTGGCGGCGTGGTGGAATGTGTGGTGCGCCACGTGCCCGCCGGGCTGGGAATGCCCGTATTCGACAAGCTAGAAGCGGACCTAGCCAAGGCAATTATGTCCCTGCCCGCCACTAAAGGCTTTGAAATCGGCTCCGGCTTTGACGGCACCTTGCTAAAAGGCAGCGAGCACAACGACGAATTTTATATGGACGGCACCGGTCAAACTCGCACTCGCACCAATCGCTCCGGCGGCATCCAAGGGGGGATTACCAATGGCGAGGCGATCGTCCTGCGGGCCGCCTTCAAACCCACCGCCACCATCGCCAAAGCCCAAAACACCGTCACCAACACCGGCGAAGATACGGTCCTCGCCGCCCGCGGTCGCCACGATCCCTGCGTCTTGCCCAGAGCCGTACCCATGGTGGAAGCGATGGTGGCCCTAGTGCTGTGTGATCACTACTTACGAGATCAAGCCCAGTGTCATTCCCTAAATGGGGAGGCGATAAATGGGGAGGCGATCGCCCCACAAAAAGCTCCAGCGTAACGGGGCAACTTAACAGATCAATGTGCCAGTAAAAAAAGGCAAATCAGGGAAAATACTGAAAAACTGACACTAACTGCGCTTAGATTCCCCTCCGTGCCATCGGTGCCAGCCTTCAGGTGGCTAATTTTACAGGCGAAGTTGCTAAACATTTCCCGAAGTTTGCCCTTTCCGTGGGCTCCACCTCGAATAAGTATTATTTGGCGTCCAGTTTTAAGGGAAAACTTTGAAGAATTTGAGATCAAATTAAAAGGTTTTAGGAGAATGCCCCGAAATTGTTTTTTTTCCTTGAAAGATAAAGTAAGCGTACCCTTTACAAACTGCCGAAATCCTTTAAATCAGTAGTCGCTTACAGCTAGAATCGTCTAGGCTGTTTGAAGCTATAAAGGTTAAATAAGACAAGGAAAAAATAAGCTAGCCAAAGTAAGTTAGCTTAGGCAAAGTTCCGAAAAAGCGCCCTGCGTAAAAAGCAGCGAAAGCAAACACCAAAAGCAACTCTATTGGCTCCTCCGTCTCGGGGAAAAACACCCGGTTTCACTGACCCGTATGTCTACAAGCCTTTCCTCTCAGTTTCTAATTCGTTTCTGGGGCGTTCGTGGTAGTATCCCCGCGCCGGGCAAGTCCACCCTCCGTTACGGTGGCAACACGTCCTGCATCGAGCTGTGCATCGGTGGGCGGCGGCTGATTTTTGACGGTGGCACTGGACTGCGATCGCTGTGCAAAACCCTGAAAGATAGCGACCCGTTCCGTGGGTTTATGTTCTTTACTCACTATCACTGGGATCACATTCAAGGAGTACCCTTTTTTACGCCAATTTTCTCCGACAACTGCCACCTAACGGTTTACGGGAATCACACCAATACTGGAGACCCTGTCGAAAAGCACTTTACCGAGCGTATTTTGCGAGATAGTGCCCCTTTAATGCAGGGTGAGGTCAAAGCAAAGCTGGAATTTAATGACCTATACCCTGGGGAAAAGATTGTTATAGACGGCGATATTGAAATTAGAACAGGGCAGCTTAATCACCCCAACGGCGCAATGGGATACCGAGTGACCTGGGGTGACAAGACCGTTGTTTATGCCACCGACACTGAGCATTTGCCCGACCGTCTCGACGAAAATATTTTAGAGCTGGCTGACGGGGCAGATATGCTGGTCTACGACGCCATGTACACCGATGAGGAATATCACAACCCTCGCTCTTCAAAGGTGGGTTGGGGGCATTCCACTTGGCAGGAAGGGGCGAAGCTAGCGGAGGCTGCTGGCGTTGAACGATTTGTGGTTTTTCACCACGAGCCCAACCATAGCGATGATGTGCTGGATGCGATCGAAATAGAACTTAAGTCACGGTCCAAGCATTTCTTTATTGCCCGGGAAGGTATGGAAGTGGTGGTTTAATTCTGAAACTGCCCAAACTTCACTTAGGCTTCGATCAAGATTGACTAGTCAGATTTTGTGAGCTTAGGGCTCTCCCAAAAGCCCTCTTGCTTTCTAAAGACTTGGTGAGTCCTCTGCCTCAAACCTAGTTTCCTGCACAGCACCTTTCTCCCCAAGGGGCTGAGGGTTCTGTCCATTAAAACTCAGGAGCACAGCACCAGCATTTCCTGAACGTACCAGCAGCGATTCATCGGCAGCCCAGCTTCGTTCCGTACCTTCTGGCAATACCCCTTCAAAATCCACCTGCCCATCTACCACCACTCGTATCCAGGCGCGGGACGTAAGCTGCACGTTCACGTTCACCGCCTTGGAGTTGGCTAATACAATTTGACGATCCGGGAATTCCACCGCTGCTAGCCAGCCTTGGACAACCAAACTTGGTTCCTCTTCGCTATCCTCCGGGGCACTGTCAACGGCCTCCGTCGAATCGTCTGAGTCCCCTGTCGAATTTTCCACAGGGCTACTTGAGCCACCATCTGACGGGGCATCAGGTGAACCATTGCTGGACGCACTACTTTCAGCGTCTCCTTCAGGTTCTTCACTGCCTTCTGAACTATCGTTCTCCAGACCATCGTTTTCGGGACTACTCTCCGGAGAAGGGGACACAGTAGCCTCTACAGGCGTTGCTGCTGGGGTTGGGCTGGATGGGGGGGCGGGGGAGGGAGAGACCTCCGATGAACCTGAGGTACCGCTGACAGGCACAGAAGGTCGCTGTTCCCCGGAGCGCTGTAACACCAGGGAAAGCCCCCAAACGGCAGCGGCGATCAGAACAACGTAGATTCCATAAAGGTGGGATGGGCGTAGCTGGGCAGCGGGCTGAAAATCTGATTTGGGACGCGTTGGCGTTTGTACCACCGGCGACGTGGGAATCTGCCCCGCCAGATTTTTGCCGTCTAGCCCCAAAGCGTCCCCATAACGGCTTACAAAACCGCGGATATAAACCGGCTCGGGCAGGGAGGACCAGTCAGCTTCTTCGATGGCCACTAAAATCCGTCGCTGCACTTTTGTCTGGGCAGCGATCGCTTCAAGGCTAATCCCCTGCTGTTCTCGTTTTTGACGCAGCTCAGCGCCAATCACCTCAAGGGGGTCCTGCGGGGAAGAATCAATATTGGGAGAATCTTGGGTCACAGGTATCTCATAACCATTGCGCCATATTTAGCCGCAATGGATAGGGTAAAACAGCAATCAACAATCGGTCAAAAGTACAGTGCCAAAGAGCAATGCCAAAGAGCGAGCTATGGATCAAAGAATTTAAGCAACTCCCAGATTAGTTTTAGATGATTACTCTCAAATAGCCACGTTTGAACAGTAGGCTCATGGAGTATTCCAAACTGACTCCCACCTAAATTAACTTAGGTATTGCATCTGGGTTTACCAATTTAGGATGATACTATGCCAATTTGCTCCTTTAAAAAATTAATTTCTCCACTGGATAAGTGACGGTACTCTCCCGTTCGCAGTGCAGGGATGTCCATCTCTAGCTCTCCCTGCAAATCAAGGGGGCCGATCGCCTCCCGATGCAGGGTCCGAACGGGGTGCCCCATCTGTTCCGCCACTCGACGAATTTGCCGGTTTCGCCCCTCAATTAAAGTAATCGCCAGTTCAGTGGTGTTTCTGGAGGGGTGGGCACAAATTTCCACCTGGGCAGGCAAGGTTCGACGGTTGTCCAACATTACCCCTTTACGCCACTGACCCAGCACCTGGGGCGATGGGCGTCCTAACACCTGCACTCGATAATGCTTGGGAATGTGGAAACGGGGGTGGGTCAGACGGTAAGTAAAATCCCCGTCATTAGTTAGCAAAAGCGCTCCCGTGGAGTTAAAATCCAGTCGCCCCACCGGGTGAAGCCCTAAATCAGTTTGCCAACGGGGGGGCAGCAAATCCAGAATTACCGGGCGATCGCGATCATCAGAGCAGGCGCACAGAACCCCCCGCGGTTTATTGATCAGAATATACGTATCCCTAGGGCGCGCTGAACGCCTCAAAGGCTCACCGTCCACCGCCACCACATCCTGCTGGGGATCAGCCCCATCCCCCACCGTTGCTTGCTGTCCATTAACGGTCACCCGCCCTTCACGAATCAACACCTCTGCCCGACGGCGAGATGCCACTCCCCACTGGGATAACAACTTTTGCAGACGCACCTTTGAGGGGGACGACTGGGAAGACGAATTTGACGCCATTTATCCACCTTTATATCGAGCTGACGCTGCTAGTTAGCCCCGAGTTAATATCTCGCGGGAGGCTGACGGCAGAGGCACTGTTGCAGCCACTTGCCACAATAACCCCGAAGACTATATCAAGCGAGCCGCATCCTGATCTAGCAGCAACAGTGCCTGAGGCTGGGTACGCAACAGAGACGCCGGACAGGAGCTGTCCACCGGTCCTTGGAGCATCTTCTGCACAATCCTGGCTTTACCGTCGCCGATCGCCAGGCACAAAATCTGTCGGGCACTGGCGATCGCTGGCAATGTCAACGTCATCGCGTACTGGGGCACGTCCCGAAACTTGGAAAACGCCCCTCGCTCCACCTGTTGCCGCCGGGTCAACTCCGCCAGTTCCACCACCTTGACCCGCCGCGAATCCTCCAGGGAGGCCAGTCCAGGATCATTAAAGGCTAAATGCCCATTGTCGCCAATGCCCAAGCAACACAAATCCACCGCCTCTGGCAGCAAAGCGTCGTAACGGTCGCACTCGGCAACAGGCTCAGCCACGTCCCCTTGCAAATAGTGAAACACTTGAGGTTGCACCAACTCCCCTAGACGATCCCGCAAATATCGCTGAAAGCTGGCGGGATGGTCCCCCCCCAGCCCCAAATATTCATCCAGATGAAACAGGGTGATCGCTCCCCAGGGAATCGCCAAGTCCGCCGCCAGCAGCTTAAGAAACGCTAACTGGGTATTGCCCGTTGCCAAAATGGCGCTAGCGGATCCTCGATGCTGAACGGCAGATTTTAGGGCGATCGCTGCCACCGCCGCAGCCCGTTCAGCCAACGCCGCCCCATCCTCTAAAACCACCACCGAAAGCTGGTCGAAAGTAAGCTGCCGAGACGATTTAAGAGGCTGGGACAAATTAGAGGGCTGGGGTGATTGTGACGCCGCCGTTTTAGGGGTGCCCATGGTGATGGTGCTCGTGAGAGCCATGGTGATGCTTGGGTCCGTGGGCGTGCCCGTGGCTGTGATCATGCCCGTGGCTGTGACCCTGTCCGTTGCCGTGGGAATGGGGCGTGTAAACCACTGTGGTTTGGTACGTTTCGTGGTCGCCCAAATTAAACACCGCTGGCTGAGGATTCAACAGCGCGTCAATGTGGGGATTCGCCCAGTTTGCCGCCATTTCCAGGAAAGTGGGATGGTCATTTGGACAGGGCAGTTGTCGATAGGTGATGGCGGGATGCTTTTTACGCACAGACTCAATAATGTGCTCCACATCCAAAAGGGTTTCGTGATTTTCGGTCACAAATCCAATGGGCATCATCACAATGGCCGTTGCCCCCAAATCAATTAGATTCTTGGCTGCCAATTCCGCATGGGGCTGAGTCCATTCAATTAACGGCGTGTCGTGGTTTAGCCAGCCCACAGAAATCAACGGAAAGCGGTTAATCAACTTAACGCGAACCGCCTCATAAAGGGCTTCACTTTCGGTGATTCCCGACGTAAATCCCTTCGCCTTATGGGGACAGCCGTGGTTCATTAGAACGATGCCAATTTGGGACGGTAGATGGGCAACGGCCAAATCATTTTGAATGGTTTGCTCCACATAATCCGCCAGAAACTGAATATAGTCCGGCTCGTTATAAAACGACGGAATATATCGAGTTCCTTGGGGCCACTGCAACGCTAAAGGCTTTGTCGGAGGAGCAACACCATCGCTATTCTCACCGTCAACGTCATCAGAGTTGCTAACAGTATCCCCTTCGGACATTTCCGAGTTTTCCCAGCGTTCTCGGGCGATCGCCCCCAGGGCATTATTCACCTGTTCCAAGGCAATCCCACTCGTGAAAATCGAATCCACCACCAACAGCGGATAAATCAGCACATGATTAAACCCTTCCCGATGGATTTCCTTTAGAACCTGGTCCGGCAGAAAAGGCGCACAGAAGTTGAAGGCTTTAAAAACCTTCACGCGATCGCCCCATTTTTCCTGCAAATGAGTTTCGATCCCCGCCCGTTGATTTTCAAAGATCTGATTATGGGGGGAAATAAAATTGCCGTGCTGATGACTCCATTCGTGTAGATCAAATAGCGCCAAAATCTTAGCAAGAGGCGGATAAATCCAGGTAGGCACTGGAGCGAACTTGGCGGTTAAAAGCTGTAACGCCTGCTCGTTGTAATTGGCAAAATCTTCGTAACTTTCAACTTCTCCGTAGCCCATCAGCAAAATCGCAACGCGATCGCCAGAGCCAGCATGATTATGGTTTTGATGCTCTGATGCAGTAACAACCATTATGTTTTAGCGTCCTAAAATCCTATGTCATGGAAGAATTCAATAAGAGTCTAAGTTTCGTTGCTTTTTAGTAATCCTTTGACTAATTTCTAGTCATTGTTTGACCATTCTTCTGCCCATCCTTAAGAGCAGGAGAATAACGACCAAAAACCAACAGTTGATTTGTTTAATTTCACTTGCTTCACTTAAAACCAGCTCCTTAAAACCAGAGTCAAAAATCAAGCACAAAAACCACACTTATACTCGAACTATTAAATCCTGGACTTAGCTTAGACAAGTCAACAGGGAAGGGAGTGCCCACTCATCAATTCTTTTGGAATCGTGACCTGTAGCAACATCTTTATCTATCTTTGTCCGGGATACCATTCCCCAGCTTTAACAGACGACTTTGTCAGCGCCATTTGGTCCAAGCCGCCCAATAATTTAATTATTTTTCCCAGCGACTCCTTGCCCCCCTATAGTCCTCAAGCGGTGCAACAGTACCTAGACCAAGAAATCGCTAGCAAAAGCCCACTGAGCCAGCCTGTTTCCACCGTTTGGATCGCCTTTAGCGCTGGGGTTGTCGGCGGCGTCTTGGCCGCGCGACAGTGGCAAAGTCAGGGCAAAGGCGCCCACCAACACGTGAACCAACACACCACTCGCTCCACTACTCACCACAAGGTAAGCGGGTTTATCGCCATTGACGGTTGGGGGGTGCCTTTAGGTAATGCGTTTCCCGTTTATCGTATGTCCCACGATCTTCTTACTTACCGTAGCCAAGCACTAATGGGCGATCGCCCCATTGCCAGCTTTGTGGCTCATCCTGCCGTGGACCATCTACAGCTCTGGCGATCGCCCGACACCGTTAATGGATATCTGCCAAATAATGGATACACACCAAAATCATCACCATCCAACGCCCTAAGCATCACCGCCGCCCAGTGCATCAGGTCATGGCTCAAGAACACGCCGTAAAACCATATCCATCAACGAACCCGCCAACGCTATTGGGCACCAAAACTTGAGGCGGACTCAGACAGCGTCATTGAACTCATAAAGGCTTGATCCGCCATCGCTTGATTCGCCCAGCGTCGCTTACGACTAGAGGACGGACGATAGCTAGCCACAATGCGGGCAATCTCCATCAAATCTCCACAATGGGACTGGTAATGGGCGAGCAACTCCCCAGACCACCCCAAATCCGTCTGATAATGCTCCTCCACCGACACCAGCATTTTGCGATATTTGGTATCTAACAGAGACTTAATCTCCTTCGCCTTCAGCACACTACGCACCTCCAGCCGCACCTTTAAACCACCGTTGTCCAGTTGCTCAAAAGCTTTTAGCTCAGTGTCAACACGGTTAAGTTCCTCGGGCAGCGACTTCAAAACCTGGAGAAACGCCAGCCAATTAATACCGTGATCAAAAATCATCTCAATGGTTTCCGCCCCTTCCCGAACCGTCGCCGCAAACTGTCCCGGCTGAAACTGTTCTTGACCGTGGGGGTAGCGTCCCTGAAACCCTGATTCTAGATAGATATACTCACACTCAATCAGGCTCAAATCCGCAATATCATCCACCACCCAATTGAACACGCAGGCACCGGTCACCTGAGCCCCGTCTAGGATTGCCCCCCGCAGCTGAGTTTCTTCCAAATTGACCCCAGTGCAATTCGTCCCAGACAAACAAGCCTTACTTAAATTACTACTGCTTAAATCCGCCCGCGCCAAAACACTATTGGAAAAGTCCACCTGCCAAAAATCAGCACCGATCGCCACGCCTCCGGTCATATTGACTCGACACAGCTTAGCGTCATTAAAATTCGTTTCCAGCGCCTTAATGTGCATCAAGTCAGAATCGCTGAAATCCGCATCCATAAAACTAGAGCGGCTTAGCTTAGCGTCGCGCAAAGTGGCATTGCGCAGCTGACTGCCAATCCCTTCACACTCAATACACTTCGCCCGAGTTAAATCGGCATAACTCAAGTCTGTTTCAACCAGTTTGGCCCAAATTAAGTCCGCATCCTTTAAATTCGCCCGCATTAACGTAGCGCCGTTTAAAATGCATTGCCCCAGATCTGCCCCAGAAAAGTTTGCGCCCGTTAAATCCGTACCCGTTAAATCCGTCCTGGTTAACTTGGCGCGGCTAAAATCAATACCCTTAAGGTCCATGGCACTTAAGTCCAGCCCACTCAAGTCAGGGCGCGCCTGGGGATTTGCCTTTCGCCACTGGTTCCAAGCTTCTGTTCCTTGCTGAATCCGCGCGAAATTTTCATTGCTAGAGCGCCACTCTTGACAAGCACCGGCAATTTTCTGGATAAGAGCAGCCCGAACAATTTCTGTCACAACCTGAGTCCTCTGAATAGAGATAAGCATCCCCGACGTTTGGTCTTGAGTCTCTCTAGGACGTTCCTAAATATCACCCTTATCCGATTATGCAGCAACCATTTCTGGCGTCTGAAGGTTCACGACACGCCACAGCATTTTTCCCGAAAAAATGCGGGCGATCGCCATCAGTATTGGTGTGATTTGCTAGTGCAGGTGTGGGGAAGAACCTGGTTTTCTCAGGAATTAAGTATAAAAGATCGTCCGAGATGACAGATAGATGCTTTAGTTCAACCCGTAGCCTTAATGGAATGTAACCGCTCAAACACCTTGCAACATTCAAGCTTGCAGGACACATTTCTTCGTCAACTTTAATACAAATACAATGATTGATAAATAGACGAATCGACGGTTTTCAGCGCTGAATAGGTGGCAAAAAAGTTTAAGGCGGGAATAAAACGGGCTTATGTCTCGTCACTCCTCACAATTTTATAGGGCATTGGCGAAGAATGATTTCACTGACTGAAAGGCAATGTCCACATGGATACACAGGCTAAAGGCTGTCATCATTTAAACTCCAATAAACTCCAAAGCCTTTGACCGTGACAGTTTCAGCCCCTGGGATGGTTTGTTTGGGAAGGGCGTATACTCCCCACCATGTAAGGCTTCAGCCTTTAATTGATGACACGTCCTAATCCGGAGACGCTGTAGTGAGGCGTCGGTAAACTTCCGTCAGGTCTGCAACCCCACCCACATTGCCGGGGAAAGTGACGACGGGAAGGTGAGGGTATTGGGGGTGGTCTCGTGGGGTTGTGATTAAGGAGACGCCGGGAATAATTTGCCCCAGCAAACGGACGGCGGTGAGATCCAGGCTCTGGCTCAGGATGTTGTTAGTGGTAATGCCGCCTTTGGAAATTAAATAGCTGGTGGATTGGGGCAGGGTATGGACTAGGTGGGTGATTAAGCTGGTGATGAGATTGGTGGTTTGCCCTGGATCAGTACGGTGAGGGTTGCGACTGGTATGCACAACGGGGGTTTGATGTTGGTGCCAGTGATGGTGGAGTTGGGTTTGCAAAGTTCGGGCGTAGTGGATCCAGTTGGATTCGGTGAGTTGGGCGACGGGGATTTCCAAGGCGATCGCCCCCGGCTGCTGTAGTAAATGGTGAAGCTGCTGGGTGGTTTTTTCCACGTAGGAGCCCACAATAATTACCCCTGGGAACTCGCTGCGGCAGTAACGTCCCATATTTTCCGGGGCGATTTCCTGGGGGGGCAAATTGGCAAGGCTGGTCAGAAGGCTGGCGGCGCTGCGAAATAGATAGCGTTTTGAGGCGATCGCTTGGGCCGCGCGAAGGGCAGCGGCGAAGTTGTCCAAGTCCTGCTGGGTTGCGCCATCGACGGTGACGGGCTGATTACTGTGATAAGTCACTAGATGTTCCACCAGGTGGAAGCGATCGCCCCGTAGGTGGGAAATCTCTAATCGCTCCACTTGGCTAGAAAGGATTTCGCCTTGGGTTTTCTCTTGAATATAGTCTGGCAAAAAACTGTGCTCAAAAGGAAACGCCGGATCCCGGGCAAACTCTGTTTTATGCACCGGAGTCGCCACCGTCTGCCCCTGCTCCTTAGTGACCACAAAGTGAACGCTGTTTTTGGTGATTCGTCCCCCTTCGAGGAAAGCCGGCACCAAAAATTGGGCGTCGAAGGGTCCTAGCTCTTCATCGATAGTCTTGGGTTCCAGGGGATAGTGACCGCGCAGGGTGGAGTCAGAGCGACTAACAATCATTACGTCTGGGACTGGTTTGTCTAAGTTTCCAACGCAATTTAAAGCTTGTTTTAAGTTGCGACAAAGCCCTCGGGTTACGGCTTCAGCTTCTCTAGGGGGGAGCGATCGCGTATTGGTCAAAACAAAAAAAATCGGCGACGGATCCCGCAGTGCCACCACCAAAGTTTCCACAGTCCAGCGCAATAGTAATAGGCAGCTATGTACCGTTTGGGAACCCGTGGGATCATCGTCAAAAACAACGATTTTGCAATTAGGAACGGGAGAATCAGTCACGACAATAGGAAAAAACAGGCGAGACAACCATTAACAGATAAGTTCAACATAAAAATTATTAGAGTGTGTTGTCTTTAGCTCTGAAAGCTTTTAATTCAAAAAGCCTTTATCTCTAAAAGCCTTTCAGTGCCATGGACAGTAATGCGCCTTGGGGGGAGGAGCAAGCTGAAGATTATAGCGGCGACGGAGTGACTTAGGACAACAGTCTAAGACTTTGAGCAATGGCA